>DUEN01000125.1 GCA_011176545.1 Caldilineae bacterium
CGATCTTCTTCTTGCCCATCGTCACAGCACCTCTGGCGTTGGGCATGATGTGGGCGTCTTTGCTCAACAAGAATTACGGTCTCGTCAACATCCTCTTGGGAAAAGTGGGCATTCCCCCGCAGCCGTTTCTCGCCAGTCCAGATCAGGCATTGGCGAGTATCATCCTCATCGCGGTGTATCAGTATGTTGGCTATTATATCATCATCTATCTGGCTGGCCTGCAGGGGATCCCTCAAGTGTATTACGATGCCGCCTCCGTGGACGGGGCCAGCCGGTGGCAGACCTTCTGGCATATCACGTTGCCCTTGTTGCGTCCCGTCTTGCTCTTCATTATTGTCACCAACACTATTGGAGCTCTCCAGGTATTCGACATCGTTTTTGCGGCAACCACCGGGGGTGCAGAGACCAGCGGAGGTGGCCCTGCGAATAGCACGATGGTGGTCGTGTTACACATGTACAACACGGCCTTCAAATTCTTCCGCATGGGCCGGGCGAGTGCTATGGCGACCATCTTGTTTGCCATCACCCTTGTCATCACGGTGATCCAGTTGCGCTTGCTGAGAGAGCGAACATAAGGGAAAGGGCTGTATGCTCAGACAGCAATATTTAACCATATTGACCTCCATTGAGACTGCGCTCAAGTACTCCATCCTGGTTTTATTGGGGGGCTGGATGCTTTTACCTTTCTTTTGGGTTTTCTCTGCCTCGCTCATGACGCCTCAAGAGATCAGTCGTCGGCCGCCGCCGCTGCTGCCCGCACAACCTCAATGGCAGAATTATGTCGATGTAGCCCAGGTCGTACCTCTCGGGAGAGCGTATTTCAATAGCCTACTAGTCACGAGCCTCACAGTGCTCGGTATCCTGTTTACCAGCTCTTTGAGCGGGTTTGCCTTCGCCAAATACGGGTTCCCAGGGCGTGACATTCTCTTTACCTTGGTCCTGGCTACAATGATGATCCCTTTCTTTGTTATCTTGATTCCTGTCTTCTATATCGTCAAGCAGCTCGGCTGGTTAAATAATTATGCCGGTTTGATCTTGCCGGGCGTGGTCAGTGCTTACGGCATCTTCCTGATGCGTCAGTTTATGCTCAGTATCCCGGATGAGCTCCTGGACGCTGCCCGGATTGACGGCGCCTCTGAACCCCGGATCTACTGGCAGATCGTCCTGCCGCTAACAGGGCCTGCGTTGGCTACCTTGGGTTCATTTAACTTCGTGTCGGTTTGGAACGCTTTCCTCTGGCCGCTCCTGGTGGTGCAGTCGCGTGATTTGTTCACTGTGCCCCTGGCGCTGAATAGCCTGCGTACCTATGGATCCGGGGCGGAGTCCCTTCATCTTCAGATGGCCGGCACGGCACTCAGTGTAGTCCCCGCGCTGGTGATCTTTGTGGCGCTGCAACGCTACTTCGTACGCGGAATCGCCCTCACCGGGCTGAAGGGTTGAGGTTATCCATGCCGAGATTCCCTTTCGTGCCATTCCTGCTCCTGGTGATCATCATGGCGAGTTGTGCTTCCGGACCGCCACCTCAGATCACACCTGCTCCTTCTGTCCCCCTAGGGCGAGAGGCCATCGTCGATGTGAGCTTGGACGAAGCGATTTATTTGGCTGGTCGCTGGCGCTACCGCCAGGTTGAGTTTTTCACAGAGCAGATGGCACAACCTGGATTTGACGACAGCCAGTGGGCTGAGGTGGATGCCCCAGCGACGTGGGCCGCCCAGGGATTAGGCGCGCTGACCGGTGAGTCAGCACTGGTGGTCTACCGGCGTCAGGTAGAGGTACCTGTAGCGTGGCAGGGGAAATTGGTTGGGATCAGCGCCTGGTTTAACCCCTATGCTTCGCAGGTGTTTGTCAATGGAGCACGGATTGAGCCAGCCCGCAAACCTTTTGCCCCCTATGCTGATGTTAGCACATGGTTGCGCTATGGCGAGCCGAACACCATCGTCGTCACCACCCTCTATGATGGCATCTTCGAGGCAGCAGAGACAGGGCCTCCTCGGATTGGGCTGTTGACAGAGCGCCTGGTAACCCGCGTGCTTCACGAAGATGTAACTATCTCGACCGAGGAGGGGGATGCCGATGCCACCATCATTCGACCTGCTGCCAGACACGATCTACCTGGACTGATCTTGATTGCCACCGGGGCACACGGGCTGCCTGAGAAGACCACCTGGTTTGATTTGGCGGACGATCTGGCCCGTCAGGGATACTTTTGCCTGGCGCTGGCTCTTCCAGTGCAGAGACCGAGCGGGGTAATAACAGCGGTGGATTACATGCGCTCGCAACCATGGATAGATGCGGAACGGATCGTGTTGTTCGGAGCCGATGAGGGGGCGCGAACTGCAGTACTGGCAGCCACGCAGGATACTCGCATCCGGGGTGTCATCCTTCTCTCTGCTCCACAAGTGGATGAGATCGCTGATCTTGGCTCCCGCCCTATCCTCCTCATGGCCAGCCGAAAGGATCGCCACGGCTTCGTTCTGGAGCAGGCCCAGAACATGGCACAACAGGTGCAAGGCCCTCACCAAGTGGTGGCTCTGCCAGGCGATGGGCATGGGACCTTCGTCTTCACCAACGCCTGGAATGCCGCTCGGCAGGCTCTATTGAAGTGGTTGGCAGAATACCTGCCAGTGCGCCGGTGAGGAACGTCGCTCACTCGACGATCTGTTAGCGTCCCTAGGAGGATGTGTCATGCATCAGGAGCCCTTTATTCCATTTGCCGTCTGGTATACCGGAGGGCGGGCGCGGGCAACCATGGTACGCCCGCCGGATGCCAACGCCCGCGATACCTGGAAGAAGGACGTGGAGACGATCCGGGATTGCGGCTTTAACGCCATCCGCTGTTGGGTGGATTGGGCCAGCGGTGAGCCATACCCGGGCGACTATCACTTCGAAGCGCTTGATCTGCTGATGGACTTAGCCGAGGAGGCAGGGCTGAAGGTCATCATTCAGGTGTACTTGGATTCGGCCCCCGACTGGCTGGTGAAGTATTATCCTGATTGTCGCTACGTCTCCGCGGACGGTGTAGCCATTGACTCGCAAGGCGCGCCCGGGTACTGTTATGACCATCCTGGCGTCCGCTCGGCTGCTGAGCGTTTCCTGGAAACCCTTGCCGCGCACGTAACAGAACGGCCCGCCTTCTATGCATGGGACCTCTGGAGCGAGCCACACATCGTGCAATGGGGTTACTTTGACTTTCTCCCTCAGCCGGCGGTTTTCTGTTACTGTCACTATACAGTCCAACGCTTCCGTGATTGGCTGCAGCGCAAATATCAGGATTTGGAGGCGCTCAATACGGCCTGGTATCGAAGATTCTCCAGTTGGGATGTGATCCCCGCGCCGAAGTTCATCTCCCTGATGACCTATACCGAGTATCTCGATTGGCTTCAGTTCATCGTGGACAAATTGGCCGAAGACCTCCACTGGCGTCACCAAGTGGTGCGACGCGTGGATGACCATATCACCACCAGCCACTCGGCCGTCCCATCGGTTCTCACCGTGCCCACGGACTCACAAGGCTCGCCAGATGATTGGTTGATGGCTCGTAGTGTGGATATTTGGGGGACCTCCCTTTACCCCAAACACGTGGGAGCCAAGGAGACCGATGATCCCTCCTTCCGTGCGGCTATGCTAGCTTCAACCCGCTCATCCTGCGACGCGGCGGGTACGCCTTACTGGTTGGGTGAACTACAAGGTGGGCACGGTTATGTGGGGATGTTCGCCTCCCATATGACAGAAGCAGATGCTCGTTCCTATGCCTGGCATCCCCTGGCGCATGGCGCCAAAGGGCTTTGTTTTTACGCCTGGTACCCCATGAGCAGCGGCTACGAGTCGGCGGGATTTGGATTGGCCAACCTGGATGGCACACCAAGCGAGCGGGCGCTCGCGGCTGGCTCTATTGCCCGCACGGTTAGCAAATACATGGATCTCTTCGTGAAGGGAAGGCCTCCCCGCGCACGGGCGGCGATCTGCTGGAATGTGTATGCTAACATGATGTGGATTTGCATGCGCCAGCCATGGCATTATATCCCCAGCCGTAGCTACATTGGCGCTTACCGGGCTTTGTATCAGGAACACGTGCCAGCCGACTTCGTACATGCGGATGAGATCTCGAAGGGGAAGTTAGGCGAGTATAGCGTCCTCTACCTGCCCTTTGCTTTCATGCTCCCACGCTCGGCCGCCGGCTCGATCGATGCCTTCGTCGCCCAGGGAGGGATCGTCATGGCGGAGGCCCGCACGGGCTGGAACGATGAGACCGGCTATTGCGGCGAGGCGGTGCCCGGATTCGGGTTGGAAAAGGTCTTTGGCTGTCGTGAGCGGGGCGCCCAAGGGGTTGATGAGGATACTCCTGTACGTATCCGGATTGTACGTGAGCATCCAGCCTTGCCGCTACTGCACACTGACGACATCGTGATAGGAGCTCGTTTCCGTGAGTCACTGGAGCCTCTCTCCGACACAGCCGAAGTAGTGGGAGAGTTTGAGGATGGATCGCCAGCTATCGTCGTCAATCGCCACGGTGAAGGGTGGGCTGTCTTCGTGGGTACCTTGTTGAGCTTTGGCTTCTACAAGTTCGGAGACGAGAATGCAGGCAAGCTGCTTAAGGGGCTGCTACGGCTGGCTGGGATCGAGCCTCCGGTTACAGTGGAGGGAGTCCAACCAGGGCTTGACATCGAGCCCGCCGTCCTCGAAGGAACCGATGATAGCGGCCAGCCCTTCCGCATCTTCTTCGCCTTCAATCACACCGATCAACCAGCACAGCCCCAGTTCAACATTGCGGTACCGCGGGACAGCTACACGGCAACGGACATTGTCACCAATCAGACGGTACCGTGCCAGTTTCGGTCAGGTCGGCTCGTGCTGAGTAAACCGCTGGAGCCGAAGGAGATATGGGTCGTTAAGATAACCAAGGCTGCAGTAGCTTAAGTATTGAACTCGCTGATCTTCACAAATGTCGGCTTGCGCTGGCGCTGTTCGTCTTCGGGAAGTTGTGATCACGTGTCGGTACTCTAGCGTCCTGCTGGGCTGTTCGGCCTGCTCGTCACCGTGCAGGTTGTGTCGCCCGGCAGGGCGCGCCGAGCGGGGCTTTTCGAGCCAGGGTGAGGGGATGGGGTCTGGGGGCGGGGCGTTGGGGCGGCGTTTGAGCGCCCAGCGCCCCGCCCCTAGCGATTTGGGGCCAAGAGGTCAGCCGAACAGGTAGACCTCGTCTGGGATCCACGCTGTAAAGTCACTCGGCTGCGCCGGGTTGGTGATCCACTCCTCGGGGCTCGTTCCATCGCCGACGCAAAACGCTGCGCACGGTCCATGATTGCGGATCCCAGAGGTCCTTGGGAAGCGTGAAGGTCTGCTCGAACTCCCGGCTGCCCAGAGTCTCGGAGCGTCCTTGCCGGAATCGATGCCGCCTGCTGCCTTGTGGCTGTTACAGGCCAGCGTCGCGGTCTTCAGCCCCAGGCGATGGCGGCGGATCGAGGCGAAGAGCAGCATCAGATCGATGTGCCGATGAGCCCCAGGCCGCGGGCCGGGTCCAGGTCCCGCTTGTTCTCTAAGCCAAATTGAGCCATACTGTTTACGTCCCCGATCTGAGGGTTAATCACCGAGAGGAGGATCCATATGCATCCGCGCGCGGCAGCGTTGATCGAACGCCTGGGGTTAGAACCGCATCCGGAAGGGGGATACTTTCGCGAGGTGTTCCGTTCGCCCCATCGGGTGCAGCCGAAGGATGACCGAGACGAACGCTCGGCTTTGACTACGATCTATTTCCTGCTGGTCGAAGGGGAATGTAGCCGGTGGCATCGGGTAAGGTCGGATGAGGTGTGGCATTATTATGAGGGAGATACGTTGGAGTTGTACTGGATCGAGCAGAAGGGAGATGCGTGGCATCGGTGTGTCCTGGGGCCGGTCGAGGAGGGAAGCAGGCCGGTGGCGGTCGTTCGAGCAGGGTGCTGGCAGGCAGCCCGGACGACGGGGGCCTACACCCTGGTGGGCTGTACGGTGGGACCCGGGTTTGAATATGACGATTTCGAGATGATGAAGGACATGCCGGAGGAGGCGGAGGAGATACGACAGCGTTTCCCAGAATTAGCAGGATTTGTGTAAAGGTCAGGTAGTGTTGCCGCTCCCCCAGCTCGATGACGTCATTTCGTAGTTCGGGCCAGGACCCGCAGACAGAGGAGGATATCATTGGAGCAACTCTTCATCGCTATCGCAGGGACGAACCCGATCTGGCAGGCGGTGGTCGGCGGCCTGGTGATCACTTTGCTGAACACCTTGGGCGCGCTCCTTGTGCTGGTGTGGCGGCACCCTTCCCAGCGATTCCTTGATGCGGCCTTGGGCTTTGCCGCTGGCGTCATGCTCACGGCCAGCTTCACCAGCCTGATCCTCCCCGGCGTAGAGTATGGGGGCATCCTGCCTGTGCTCATCGGCATCGCGTTGGGAGCGTTGGCTCTCGACCTCACCGATCACACCGTGCCACACGTGCACCGGATTATGGGGCGAGAGGGCATAGATGTCAATAGCCGCGCCTGGGGGGTCTGGCTGCTGATCCTCGCCATCACACTGCACAATATGCCCGAGGGCCTGGCTGTCGGCGTCGGCTTCGGCGCCGGAAACCTGCAAAACGCCCTGGCGCTTATGTTCGCCATCGGCGTGCAGAACATCCCGGAAGGGCTCGCGGTCTCTATCTCGGCGCTAAACGTCGGCAAGTCGGCCTCTTTCTACGCCGCCTTCGCCGGCATCCGCGCCGGGCTGGTGGAGATCCCGCTGACCATCTTCGGCGCCTGGGCGGTCCAGGTGGCCACCCCCCTGCTCCCCTACGCGATGGGATTCGCCGCAGGCGCCATGCTGTACGTCATCAGCGACGAGATCGTCCCGGAGACGCATCGCATGGGGCATGAGCGCCTCGCCACCCTGGGCACGATGGTCGGCGTCATGGTCATGCTGTATCTGGATATCACGTTGGGATAGGTAGTGTGCTGTGGTGGTGCCACCCGAACTGCCTATCCCCTCGTTAGTATCTCCATGGCCTCTTCCGCGGCCGCGATCGTCGCCTGGATCTCCTCATCGCCGTGCGCTGTGGACATGAAGCCCGCCTCGAATTGGGACGGCGCTAGGTATACCCCGCGTTCCAACATCGCATGGAAGAAGCGGGCATACCTCTCGGTATCGCTGCGCCGGGCCGTACCGTAGTCGGTGACCGGCCCCTCCTGGAAGAAAGTGCAGAACATCGTTCCTACCTGCGTCTGGTAGATGGAGATGCCAGCAGCCTCCGCCGCGGCGCCGATCCCCTGACATAGCGTTCGCGTCCTGCGCTCCAGCTCCTCCCATATCCCGGGTTGGCGCAGCTCCTCCAGCGTCGCGATGCCCGCTGCCATGGCCAGCGGGTTGCCGCTGAGCGTGCCCGCCTGATACATCGGCCCCGCTGGCGCGACGGTTTGCATGATCTCGCGTTTGCCGCCGTAGGCGCCCACGGGGAGCCCGCCACCGATGACCTTCCCCAGGCAGGTCAGATCCGGATCGATCCCGTACAAAGCCTGCGCGCCGCCGGGATGCACCCGGAAGCCGGTCATCACCTCGTCGAAGATCAGCAGCGCGCCGTGTTGGCTGCAAAGGTCCCGCAGGCCGGATAGGAACCCGTCTGCTGGAGGGACGACGCCCATATTGCCCGCCACAGGCTCGACGATCACCGCCGCGATGGACTCCGGGAATTGTTCGAAGAGCGACGCCACGGCGTCAAGATCGTTGTACGGCGCGACCAGCGTGTCCTGAGTCGCGCCCCGTGGCACGCCAGGCGAATCAGGGAGGCCCAGGGTAGCTACCCCACTGC
>DUEN01000126.1 GCA_011176545.1 Caldilineae bacterium
AGCAGACTTTCGCCTCAACTCCGCTGGAGATGGCGACGATACGTTCCACAAGATCTCTGTTCGGGGTGTACAAATCTTGTCTGATTTGCCTAGCTCGGCTCATACGGAGACCCCCACCCCCACCGTAGCGCCGGTGCAACCTACGCCTACGCCGGCGAGGCCGACACCCCAGCCTACGATCACGAGGACGCCTGGCCCAACAGCCACCCCGACGCCTGTGGTTACGATGGTCCCTGATCTAATGGCCACTCCGACACCCGCGGAAGGATTCGTTCCAACGACGCTGCCGATGCCTTCACCTGTGGTCGTCGTGAGCGTGCCTCCCAGCCCCACACCTACCCCCACGTCGGGGACCATGCCTGTGGATCCTAGCGTGGTGTTCTCGGAGCCTTTGACGCTGAAGGCAACGCCGTCGCCGAGCCCCGTCGCTGTGATCCCTGCCCATCGGGGGGAAGCCTCCATCCCGTCTCAAGTCTTGGCTAAGATCGAGGCGCTATGGATATCTGCTCCGAATCGTGTCAATGCGACGGTGTACTTATTCGCTGATCGGTCACTTCATCCGCCGCCTTGTGATTGGGAGCCCACAGTGCGCCTGTGGGGAGCGTCTGGAGACGCTCCAGCGCAGATGTTGGGAGTGGGCAGGAAGAGGATGGTGAGGGAGCGCGATCTGATCTTTCCGGCCTGGGATTTCGTGGGCATAGACATCACTGCGATAAGGCAGGCTGGGGAGACAATGCACTTCTTCGCCACGGTCGATGGCGTGGAGGTCGCGCATAACGTGGTATCGCTAGGCCAGGACGTGCGTACGCTCAACGTGGAAGAGCCGGAGCCTGTGGGCTTACTGGCGGAACCACCAGCCCAAGTGGATGCCATCATCTACATCCTCTGGCCCCATGGTGGTGCATCGGTCTTACAGGCCGAACAGGCGAACTTGACCGCGATCCTGTTTGGCGCGGGCACCCGGCTGGCTTTTCCTGCGGGGGCCTCGTGGACACCCACGGTTCGGCTTCACTGGTCCATCAACCACGGGACTGATCTAACCGGAGGAGAGGGGGTGATAGGTACTCCACGAGAGGTACATCGGAATGGGATGCGTTACGTCGTCTGGGACTTTAATAACATCGACGTGCGTGCTGCGCGTAATCCCAACAACCGGATGTATTTCTGGCTCAGTGTGGACGGCGTTGAGGCGCGCTCATCGATTTGGGTTCACAGCGCGGATGGCCGTCCCATTCTCCAGACGGCGGATTTACCGGCCAGCAGTTGTCGGTGAACTCAGGAGGAAAACGCCCGGGAGATGTGGTCGGAAAGGAGGCTGGCGACCTCATTTTCCCATCGGTGATTGGGAGGTGATGGAGTGCAGATCGATGACTTGAGCGTGCTTTCCGGGGAAATGTTCATCGCCGAAGAAGTCATCTTCCCGACTAGCGCAGTCATTTCGGCCTTTGAAGCTAGCTTCTATCTGATGTTGTCTGCTTTGCTGAAAGGGGCGGATGCTGGCCTGCCTGAGGCGGGCCGGACGGCTGTGCGGGTTGAGGACGATGGCTTGAGACAACAGGATTTCCCGGAGCGATTGACGGAACGAAAGGAGGTGACAGACACGGGAGCTCTGGCTTCCCTTTGTGTCGATGTCGGCGTGACGCCGCATCAGGCATGGCCGGCCCCTGCGAATATCGAACAGACTTCATCGATCCCAGAAGCGACGGAAGCCAGGGAAGCCCAGAAGACGCAGAAAGACTCGTTTGGGCAGAGAAGAAGGTTGGCGTTGGCAGGTCGTGAACTCCTACCTTTCACTGTTCAGGAGCGAGCGGATCTTGAGGGTGTGAGGGGGAGCTGGCTGTTCGGTCCTTACCTTCTTCCCTTCGATGAAGGGAGTGGCAGAGACAGGCCAGCTGCCCCTCTACATTCCACCGTGGATGAGCCAGCAACTGGGCTGGGGAAGGCGATGCTCTCTGGCCCCCGGCATCCAGTTCAGCGACTGGAAGCCTTGCAGGGCGTGGTCGAGCGCCATGTCATTCCGGTGGTGGCATCTGGCCCCCCTGGGGAGGTGCTGGACCGATCGAGCATGCAAGCGCCGGTGGACTTCGGGCAGAGTGGGGAAGCATGGCTCAAGGCTGCCCCGGTGACGCCTACCGGGCGGGGGCGGCTGAATGTAGCAGAGAGGCCTGAAGAAGGCGTTCTCCCGGTCCTCGAACGACTGATGGTGCCAGGTGGCTTCCTCGAGATCTCGGACTCGCCCAGTGCGGAGGGAGTGGTGAAGCCCAACATGACCGGGGGCTTGCCGGCCGCCTCTTTCCCCGCTGTCGGTGGCTCTCTTCGTGTCGCGGAGGGGCCGGAAGGATCGGTGGCCGCTCCCGGCGTCAATAAGCCCGCCGCGCAGGGGGCCGAATCGACAAGGCTGGCAGAACCGGTTGCGCAATCACCATCCGCGATCGGCCCTGAATCCTCATCCCCGGCGGTGAGAGAGGCGGTGGGTTCGGAGCCCGTCCCCGTTGCCGGAGTGTCTGCCGGGCAAGAAGCCGGGCCGACAGGTCTGGTGAAAGGGGCTGTGCAGCCATCGGCCGTGGTGGATCTCGAGCTCTCGTGGCCCGGCCCTTCCTCGGCGGACACCCTCTCGCTCGCTACAGCGCCGGAAGCGTTCGTGATGCCGCGCCGGGAGGCAGTGGATGGATCGTCCTCCGGGAGCGCGACGGGACATCCAACGGAGGGAGCTTTACAACAGCAGGCACCAGACCTAGTGCAGCGTGAGGCTCCGCGTGCGAGAGCGCGCGCGATGGAGGCCGGGACCGCTTCTCCGCCCATATCGAGGATGGAAGGCGCCGTCTTTGCCTCCCAGAAGCCTGACGCGAGGCCAGTTCAGGCCGTGTCTGAGGAGCCCATGCCAACCGTGACCTATGCGGTGAGGCATGAGGCGAGGAGGACATCCCACAGCGTTCTAGGGCGTGCGGAGTCTTGGGGTCAGGGGATGTTCTCACCGCCGAAGGGCGCTGAGGCGGACGGTGTGAAGTCAGCCGTCTGGGGAAGCGGGCTGGATACTACTGGTTCACCGCCGGCTGAGGAAGGCCACGGGAACTGGCCGGAACGCGGGACACCGGATCATGTAAGCCTCTTCGGAGGACCAGATTTGCTTCCAGAAAATGGGAGGCACGCGGTCTCAGATGTGTCTGTGGTAAGGAACGGGACCTCTGCTGCTGGTCAGGCCCTGAGGGACGCCGATATCCTCGGGAGTTTGGTGGACCGGATCTACGTGGCGTGGCGCCGGGGTGAATCCGAGTGCTGGCTGCAGCTACGGCCGGACCATCTGGGCCGCTTGGAGATCCGCCTGGTGTCGGGCCAGGATGGGATGACCCTGTTGATGCGGACGGAGACGCCCGAGGCTCAGGCCTTGATCCAGGCCAATCTGGACCGGCTGCGTGTAGGGCTGGCAGGGCAGGGCATCCACCTGGAACGCTGCGAGGTTGTGGCCGGGCAGATCGGCGCCGGCCTCGCGAGCTGGGAAGGTCAAGATTTCAGCGGACGGGAAGCGCTGTGGAGCCGGGCGGCCGTGTCCCACCTTCCTCGTGGAGAAGCCCCTGAGCGGGCGGAGTCGGTGGTTGAAGTGCGGCGATCGGCGCGAAGGTGGCCTGATGCGTTGATCGATATCGAGGCGTAGGAGGTGTGATCTATGGAGGAGACCCCCTGGGCAGTTGCGGCGGCTGGCTTGATGGCTGCCGCTCCTCGGGTGCGAGAGAACTCGGGAGAGCGTGATGAGCGGTCCTTGCTGGGGATCGATCGTGAGGCTTTCCTGAAGCTTTTGATAGCGCAACTCCGTTACCAGGACCCGCTGTCTCCCATGGATAGTGGGGAGTTCCTTTCACAGCTGGCCGAGCTGACCACCCTGGAGCAGATGTGGCGTATGAATGAGAACCTGCAGACTTTCATGTCACAACAGCAGCTCCTGCAGGCCAGCGCGATGATCGGTCGTACGGTCCAGGGGACAGATGAGAAGGGCCAGGCCTTTCAGGGCGTTGTGCAGGGGGCTCTGGTCCGTGATGGCGTGGTGACTTTGGACCTGGGGGACCGGCAGGTCCCATTAAAACAGGTGACATCGGTGCGTTGAGAGGAGGGCATATGGTCACGAAGGTTTCCTTACCTATGAGGCCGGAGTCAGTGCAGGGAGCGTCCTATCCTGGACATGTCCGCTCCCCACGAGCGCCAGGACCAGGACAGCCCAGCTTCGCGGCGGTCTTGCGCCAAGAAGTGGAGAGTAGTAGGGGGATTCGGTTTTCCAACCACGCGATCGCGCGTTTGCAGGCGCGCGGGATCCAGCTCGATGAGAGTCAGCGAGACCGCATCGAAAAGGCTGTGGAGGCGGCGGATCGAAAAGGCGCGAAGGAGTCTCTGATCTTGTTGGACGACCTAGCCCTCGTGGTGAGCATTCGCACTCGCACAGTCATCACAGCCATTGACGCCGCGCATCGTAAGTCGAACGTGTTCACGAACATCGACAGCGCAGTGCTGGCTTAATCGGATTCGGTTGCGTACGGCCGGACCTCTTGCAGGGGGCCGACGCAACGACATATAAAACCCCTTCAGGAGGTGAGGAAAATGCTGCGTTCCATGATCTCGGCTTCTTCGGCTTTGCGGTTCCATCAGACGTTCATGGATGTGGTTGCCAACAACATTGCCAACGTGAACACGGTGGGCTTTAAGAGCAGCCGCATTACATTCCAGGAGATGATGAACCAGGTGATCAGCGGCGGGACAGGCCCTGATCCTACGACCAATCGTGGCGGGATCAATCCTGTGCAGATTGGTCTGGGCGTGATGTTAGGCGGTGTGCAGACGCATTTTGCACAGGGTGGCCTGCAATCGACGGGGCGAACCAGCGATCTGGCGATCCAAGGTGAGGGCTTCTTCATTTACCAGGGCCCCAATCAGCAATACTACTCGCGAGACGGGACGCTGGAGATCTCCGCCGATGGTAAGCTCGTTAACCCCAACATGGGGATGTATATCCTTGGCTGGCAGGCCGAAAATGGGAGTGTGGATCCATCGGGGCCACTGACGCCCATCACGATCGCACTGGGTAGCCGCGTGACCGCCCGGAAGACGGAGAACGTCACCCTGGGAGGCAACCTGAACTCCTCCTCCGCGGACGGTGACACGACCTCCGTCACCTTTGAAGTCTACGATTCCATGGGGACGTCGCATTATATCACGCTGACCTTTGAGAAACAGCAGGCGACGAATACCTGGAGCGTCACGGCCAGCACGAATGATCCCGACGTGACCATATCGAATCCGAACCTCACTGATATCGAATTCGATGCCCAGGGACAGGTAACGTCTGGTGGCACCCAGACGCTGCAGATCCAGCTCACAAATGGGGCGGATACCCCGCAGGACATCACGTTGGATCTGACCGGGCTCACCCAGATGGCTGATCTCAGCGAAGTGCGGGCGATCTCGCAGGACGGGAACGCTGCTGGTGCCCTGATCGGGTTCGACGTGGCAGCCAATGGCTTGGTCATGGGTATTTATTCCAATGGGCTTCGCCAAGCTGTAGGGCAGATCGCTCTAGCGACGTTCCGCAATCCCGCCGGCCTGATCAAGATCGGACAGAATCTCTTCGCCGAATCGGCCAATAGCGGTGACCGGACTGTGGGCGTCGCTGGTACCGGAGAGCGTGGCCAGATCAGCTCCGGCTACCTGGAAATGTCCAACGTGGACCTGGCCATGCAATTCACCGACATGATCCGGGCTCAGCGCGGATTCCAGGCCAACTCGCGAGTTATCACTGCCTCAGATCAGATGCTGACGGAGTTGGTCAATATGGTCCGATAGATATAAGCCGATGTTCTCTCCCTTTGGCCCTGCCCTCGTCTCCGCCTGTGGAGCGAGGGCAGGGCTTATACAGCAGAAAAAGGGCAGCAGAGGAGGGTGTCGTCCGGTATGAGGCCTGATGCAACGCGGGCTCATCCGCTGATGAAATGGGTGGTTCGGCTGGCGGTGCTGGCCTTGGTAGCCAGTGTGGGGGTCTCGTTCCCGGCGGACGCTCAGGATACAGGGCCGTTGCCTCTCAGCGCCTACCCGCGACCGCCACAAGACAACGGCCTGGGGATCCATTGGACGACCAGCGTCTACGGACAGTCGCCCGAGGTGATCGATTACTTCATAAACGAAATGGAGGCGATGGGGATCAAATGGGTCAAGTTCCTCAATGACGGCACCGATGGGCGCCACAATGAGTATCTGATTCAACAGTTAGTGGCCCACGGGATGATGCCCGTCATGAGGATCTATCGCCCCTGTAACAAGCCCTTCGACCTGGGATCTCTGCGACGGCTGGTTCGGCATTATCGCCCAATGGGGGTGTATTACTACGAGCTGTTCAACGAGCCTGAGTTGGAGGGGGAGGCTGGCGGTTGGTGTGACGGCGAGCGCCCTCACCCTGACCGCCTTTTCGAGATGTGGTTGCCGGCCGCTCGCGTGATCCAAGAAGAAGGTGGATTTCCCTCGCTGCCTTCGATGTTTCCTCCCTCACTCAAGGACCCCAACTGGCAGGACAGCTTCTTCATCCGATTCCTGCGAAAGATCAAGGAAACCGGCAACACCGACGTGCTCTACCGGGCGTGGGGCGCCGTCCACAATTACTTCCTGAACCATCCTGTCCGTTACCCGTATGATGAGGTGAACCTCAAGGGCACGCCTCTCACCCAGGAGGAGATCGAGCGGTACGGGCTGACTCCCGCGGAGGTGCAAGCCATCAATCATGCCCGTAAGATCGCGCGGCGCCCTCGTTCTGAAGGTGGGTATTACATCGGCGATACGATCGATGAGGACAACAACGGATTTCTCCAGTTCCTGGCTTATCGGAACCGCTTCTATGAGATTTTTGGCTTCGAGATCCCGCTGATCAGCACCGAGG
>DUEN01000127.1 GCA_011176545.1 Caldilineae bacterium
CACAGGTCATGCCCTGCACCGGCAAGATCACTTGCTTTGCCGACATGAGGCGTATCCTCCTGTTGGGATAGAATTCACGGCCTTTCCCGATCGCTTTCCGCTCCGTTCGATCACCGACACCACGCCACGGAAACGTTCGGCGGACGCTCGCGTCTGCTCAACGGCCGACGACACATCCCGCCAACCTCATTGTACGCCTCTCATCACGGCGATACCAGCGCCAATCGACTCATGAGCACCCGCGCCAAAAGGCGTATGCGCCCGCGCCAGGTACCCATAGCGCCCAACGCTCTTGCGTACAACGTTGCACACGACCGGTGGTGTCGAAACTACTCACCATTTTACAGTGTCAGCGGGGCTTGTCCAACTGACCTTGTCGTCTTGTGCAGTCTGCTACACAAGAGCAACACCCAAAGGGCCCCGCTTAAGAAATCATGAAAGTTTCATGAAGATGCGCTCGAAGTCCTCAAACGTCTGGCCTACCATCAACGGCCCTCAATAAAGGCTCGAATCCGCTCCTCGTCCACCTCGTCCAGCACCTGCAATCGCCCGCGACGAGTCAGAGCGATCCGGGCGTCCATGCCCGGGAAGGGAGCCAGATAGACGAAGTCCGGGTACGCTCGGACGATCTCCGCCAACCGTTCCACGAGGTCGGGCTCGCAAGGGAAATCCTCGCAGTTATAGTTGATGATCACCCCCGGCTGCCCCCGCCCATCGGCGTGTTCCAGCATGTGCTTTTGCATGGCCAGCGGCATCGGCTCGCTCAGGATGTGAGATGGCGGGACCGTCTCATCGTGACCGGTGATGTCGGTCGGCGGATAGACCTTAACGCCTGCCACCCATCGATAGCCCCCTATACCCAGCGCGAAGACGGTGAGCAGCAGGGCCGCTAAGCCCCCCACCTTCTTTGCGACCCGTATCCTCGCCTCGCGTCGGCGGCGCGCCCTTCGACGCTCCTTCGCCAGCCTCTTGCGCTCGCGCTTACTCAGCGCTTTCGCACTTGTACGTCCCATTGCACGCTCCTCTCACATCCCGATCAGCGTAACTCCATGACGACCTCGTCACCGTCCCGCAACATGTACGTGGCGAAGTCGTGCACGACCTGCCCGTTGACCTTGACCACCAGCTCTCCATCGGCCGGGCTACCAGGGCAATCCAGGACGCAATTCAGTCCGTACTGCACGCCCAGCTGCTGCAGCGCTTCACCCAATGTCAGGTCAGGCCGGTGGATGTCGATGAACTGTCCCCTTTCCAGATTGGGCACCTTCTCTTCCTGCCCCTTGCGAACAACCCGCAGACGGGCATGCCAATGCACCTGGTGTACATCCGACGGCTCCGGTGACGCATCCTCCGGCGCCTCCGCGTCCGATAACGCCCGCAGAGTGTACCTCTCGATAATGTCCGGAGACATGGCTCCCCGCCAGATGGCGACGATCACCCCCTGCCGGTTCACGAAGAAGCTGGTGGGGATGGCGCGAACCCGGTAACGCCGGCTTACCGCGCCAGATTCATCCAGCAGCACGGGAAACGTCAGACCGAGCTCGTCGACGAACTCCTGCACGAGCTCCGCCGATTCCTGCAGATCCACCGCCAGGACCACGAACCCCTGTTCCCGGTACTTGCGATAGGTCTGTTCAATGGCCGGCATCTCCAGTCGACAGGGCGGGCACCATGTAGCCCAGAAGTTGATCAGCACGGCCCGGCCGCGCAGTTTGCTGAGGGTGACGTTGTTCCCCGCCAGATTCGGTAGCGTGAAGTCGGGCGCGAAGGCGCCGACGACCGGCTCTTCCCGGTTGAGGATGGGCCTGCCGACGGCCGCCGGCCGAATCTCGACGCCGACCCGAGCGCGCTGCTCCTCCAGCCAGCGCGTGACAGCAGTCTGCTCCTCGCCGGGCGGCACGTCCGCGGTGATCACCTCGCGAACGAAGCGATCCGCGATCATCGCCCGCCGCACCCTGTCCCGCAAGTCCTCCATCGTCACCCCCTCGTCCTCCAGCGCACTCACCAAAGCTTCCTCGGTTATCCCGCGGGCCCGGATGAGCTGATCGATAAACTCCGCCACCTCCTCATCCGTAACGGACATCCCGGCGGCCTCCGCCGCCTGTAAGAAGAGCGCCTGATCGGCCAGCTGACGAACGACGGACGCCTCGTCGATCTCACCGGGCGCGATCCCCTGGGTTGCCCGATACAACGCCCGCGCCACCGCCACGGCTCGGCCCACGTCCTCCCGCGTGATGGTCTCATCGCCGACCCTCGCCACGAGGAGCTCATCGGCGGCCGAGGATGGAGAGCCCCACAGGTTGAGCCCATCGCGCGCGTATGTGAGGAAGAGGCCGAAGCTCAGGACCATCAGGATCAGCGCCGCCGCCCATGATCGGCGCCGCCGGACAGGATCCGACGTCTCCTCTTGCCCGTCCTCCCACATCGCGGCGACATCGGGCGGTCGCTCCGACTCGCCGGCGCGATCATCACCGATCGTGTCGGCAGCCTCTGACTCCATCCAGGGATCCGCTTGCCTGCTCATCACACACATCCTCCCCTTCTCTCGCTCCCGCCGGTCCGACTTTGCGGATCACCATATGCCGCCTGTTGCAGCACATGCCGGCTACGGATTGTTGAAGTCTACAGAATCGTTGTGAAGCCAAACACTCGGTAGAACCACGCGTTCAACTTGCCAATCGTGTTCGTGTACACGATGATGCCCATGCCGATCAGGAAGAGCCCGCTGATGATAGAGACCACGTTCATTCGGCGATTCAGGCCCTGTAACCATCCGGACAGTCGGTCCAGCGCCAATCCCATCAAGAGGAATGGTATGCCCAATCCAGCCGAGTAAACCGCCAGGAGGAAGGCGCCACGTCCCACCGTCGCCGCGTTTCCGGCCAGTAGGAGGATGCCGGATAACGTGACCCCTATGCACGGCGTCCACCCGGCGCCGAAGAACACGCCTACCAGCAGGGAGGAGAGATAGCCGAGACGCGGGTCCCCTTTGAACTCAATGCGCCTCTCCTGGTACAGGAAGGGGATCTTCAGCAGACCCATGTGGTGCAGCCCAAAGGCCACCAGGAGCACGCCACCGATCTTCTGAATCGCAGGCATGAAGTCGTATAGAAGATACCCGATCAACCCCACCGACGCACCCAGGGCCACGAACACCGCCGAGAAGCCCAGGACGAAGCTCAGCGCGTGGAGGAACGTGGCACGTCGATCGGTGATCGAGATACTCCCGGCCACGCGCACGGCCGTCCCGCTCAGATAGCCGACATAGCCCGGCGCCAGGGGCAGCACGCAAGGAGACAGAAACGATAGTAGTCCGGCGACCAGAGCCAGCAACGCCGAGATGTTGGGCGTATCCACGATGTTATCCCTCCGAAAGATCCATAGTCTGCAAGATCCTACAAGCTGTAGTAGAAAGGCACATAGAAAACCGCGTCGATCATATCCCGACGCGGATCATATCAACGCGGCCAGGGCAGGGTGCCGAGGCATTCTACGGAGCCGATATTGATCTCATGCATCACCATCCATCCCAGGAACCCTGCCAGGGCGATTCCGGCGATGAGGAGCCAGGTCGTCACCACGCGGGGCCATGGCGATCGGGATAGGACCCGGTGTCCATGCAAGAGGTAGGCGATGCGAGCCTCGGTGATGCTAAACGCCCCGACGGCGGCGTCCGAAGACGGCGAAGGGTGATTGGCCGTCCATAGCTTGAACAGGGCCGCCGCCAGCGGCGCAGGGGAGCCGGAATCCCGCACCGCAGCGTCATCGGCAGCCACCTCCTGAGCCAACCGGCAGTGATAGGCGAGGTCATCCACGATAGGGAATACACTCAGCGCGCGAACCAATGTCTGGGTGACAAGCTTTCGCAGGGGATCGCGGCGGCGGAGATGATGCCGTTCGTGAATCAATAGAGCTCGCAACTCGTCTATGTCCAGCAAGGCCAGCAGTTCCGTGCTCAGACAAATGCGTGGCCGCCATAACCCGTAGCAGAAAGCATAGGCCCGTTCGTCCCAGATCACGTCGATGCGATCGGCGATATCCAGATCATGGGCCAGGTGCTGCAACAGTGGGGGGATCGGAGCACGCCCGTCTCGAATCGCCTGCGTGAAGCGCCGGGTTGATAGCATCTGTCGCAAGCAGGTCCAGATCCCCAGCCCGACCATGATCCCGAAGCCGATCGGCAGCACGAGGGCGCCGACGGCGGGAAGATGAGCCGTGAGCACCGACCAGGAACGGAGGCAGAGGTTCATGACCTCATGGGCATACAATGGCCATAGATTGACGATCACGGCGATCAGGCTTGCTGTGATCAACGCCGCCAGGGCCAGGAGCATGTAGAAGGGCCCGTCCGCCCACAGCTCAGGGGATGTGCGGCGGAGCTTCACCGAGTGGGTCATCCGGCGGATCGTCTGCCGTACACGAGGATTGTGACCGGCCACAACCTGTCCTACCCGCAAACGAGGCACCATCATGCCTCTCCTTCCTCCGGCTTCTGGCCCGCTAGGCGTCGCAGCTCATCTAGCAGATCAGGGTCGATGGCGTCTGCCGCGTCGACGAACTGGGCAATGGCCAGGCGGCCGAAATCGCGCAGCAATCCCTCTGCTACCTGCCGGGATACGCGGGCCAGAAAGGCCTCCCGATCTTCTACGGCCGAGTAGATGTAGGCCCGGCCCTCTCGACGTCGCACCAGAAAACCCTTGTCCACCAGCCGATTCATGACGGTCATGATCGTGTTGTAGTGATAGTCCCCTTCCAGATGGGTTACGACGTCACCCACGGTAGCCTCTTCCAGCCGCCAGATGACGTCCATGATCTGCGCTTCCAGCTCGCCGAAAATCCTGGCCAGGCCGGTGTGCCCTAACTTGAAGGCCGGAATGTTCGCTTCATCGCCCATCAGTCCTCCTCCCTGCCATCCAACTCCTACACGCTGTAAGACATCATGGCAACAATAAGGCCACCCTGGCTTTGGAGATGATGGGTGGCTAACGATCATGGAAGACTCTTCCATGACCGAGCACCTCGAGGCCCATTATACAAGGCGTCTTGGGATTCAGTCAACTGGATCAGGGGGAGTGTATCCTTTTCGGTGGGAATTCTGCGAGGAGGCTTGGAGGGGCGTCAGCCCTCCGGAAACACGTCTTCTTCGGCCCTTTACAGGTTTACCTTGCCGGGCGGACTTTCCCCAGGATGAGGCAAGGCCGGTTTGAGGTGGGCGAGAAGGGCCTCCGTTAGATTTTTGAAAAGCCCTAACTCAGGGAGGGGGTGGAGGTAATAAATGGTATAATTATGGTATAATATTGATCATGAGCTCAGAAAAAGAAGTGCCCGATAGTTTCTCTGCGAGCGCCATGTTACACGTATACCTGTTCGGCGGTCTGCATCTGCGGCGGGGAAAAGATCCGCTCCCTCCCATCCGCTCCCGAGCGGCCCGTTCCCTCTTCGCCTACCTCATCACCTATCCGGATCGGCCCCATACGCGGGACTTCCTCGCCGGTCTGTTCTGGCCCGAGACGTCGGAAGCCCTGGCTCGTCGCCGCCTTAGCCAGGCCCTGTGGCAGATCCGCCAGGCTCTCAAATCCCTCCTCAACCCTCAATCCTGTATTTTGACCGACGCCGAGGCCGTGCAGTTCAATCATCAAGCATCCTACTGGCTGGACGTGGAAGCCTTCGAAGGAAAACTGAGGGAGGCCGGAGAAATCGAAAGCCATCCTCCCGGACACGCTCTCTCTTTGGTGAAGGAGGCTGTGGCGCTCTACACTGGTGACTTCCTGGCCGGTTACTACGATGATTGGGCCGTCATTGAGCGAGAACGGCTGCGCGAGCTCTACTTAGAGGCACTGAACCGGTTAGTGCTTCTATGTAAGGCACAAGGGTTATACGAGGAGGCGCTGACGCACGCTTCCCAGCTCGCGCGTGATGATCCCTTGCGCGAGGAGGCGCACCGTGAGGTGATGCGCCTCTGCTTCCTACTGGGCCGGCCCAACGAGGCCCTCCAACAGTACGAGCTCTGCCGCGATTCGCTGGCAGATGAGTTGGGCGCCGAGCCAAGCCCGGCTACCATGGCGCTCTATCGAGAGATCAGCACCCGTATCGAGCAGGAAGCTGCCCAGCGAGCTCCCATGTTTGCTGCTTCTTCTCCCTCACTCGTGAGGGAGGGCAGCGCCGTTCCATTCGTAGGTCGGCGTGAGGAACGAGCTATACTCGTGCGTGCCATGGAAAGGGCATTGAGCGGGCGCGGGGGCATTGTGCTGGTGGAGGGCGAACCAGGGATCGGCAAAACGCGCCTGTTGCAGGAGATCAGCGAGGATGCGGCCTGGCGGGGCCTGCAGGTGCTATGGGGGCGAGGCCGTGAGCTCGAGGAATCCACCCCCTATGGGGCGCTCCGAGAGGCCCTTGGGGGCGGCCTATCCCCTTTGCGAGCTGCGCAGCTGGCTGAATTGGTTGGGGGGATCTGGCTGCGGGAAGTAAGTCAGCTCGTTCCCCAACTGGCGGAATGGCTGCCTGACCTGCCGCCACGCATCTCGCTGACACCTGAGAAGGAACTTCGTCGCCTGCTAGAGGCCATCATCCAGGTACTGCTGGCGCTGGAGCAGGTTAGGCCTCACTTGTTGATCTTTGATGACCTGCAGTGGGCTGATGAAGGCACACTAGAAGTCTTGGTCCACCTCGCGCCTCGCTTGCTGGCGCGCCGGATGTTGATCATCGTCAGCTTCCGAAGTACGGAGGCGCGCGCCCGCCCGGCGGTGTGGGATAAATTGCGGGCGCTGGACCAGGCCGGCGGTCGCGAGCGGGTGCTGCTGACCCGGCTGAGCGCCGCTGAGACAGCGGAATTGGTGCAGCGAGGGCTGGGGCTGGTCAGCCAGGCACCTGACTTCGAGGCGCGACTCTATCAGGAGAGCGGTGGAAATCCGCTCTTCGTGCTCGAAACGCTGCGCGCGCTGTACGATGAGGGGCTGCTGTACCAAGATGAGACGGGGGCCTGGAGCGCGCCCTGGAGTGGGACGACAACTGGCTACGCTGAGTTGCCCCTCGCGCCGACGTTGCAAAGAATCATCGTGGATCGCCTGGCGCGACTGAGCCCAGCGGCACGGGCTGCTCTGGACGCAGCGGCGGTGTTGGGTGACGACTTTGATTTCGCCCTGCTGCTGCGGACGAGTGGGGCGGAAAGCGCCGCCATGCTCCGCGCGACGGAGGACCTGCTTCGCCGGGGATTGCTCGTCGAGAAAGCAGCAGCGTATCAGTTCAGCCACGACAAGATCCGCCAGGTTGCCTGTGCAGAGATGGCCCCACCGGACCGGCAACGGCTGCATCGGCGAGCGGGCGAGGCACTGGAGGCGATGCGCCCGGAGCAAGTGGAAGCCCTGGCGCATCACTTTACCCAGGGACAGGTGTGGGACAAAGCAGTGCAGTACCACCGACGGGCGGGAGAGCGTGCCGCGGCCGTCCATGCCTATCCCACCGCCCTGTACCACTACGAGTGGGCTATCGCCCTGGCCGATGAAGCCCATTTGCCGTCCACTCAGCGGTTTGAGCTGCTGTCGGCCCACGAAATGGTCCTGCACATCCTGGGGCGCCGTGAGGAACAGGCGGCCGACCTGGAGGCGATGTCCCGACTTGCCCAAAACAACATCGCCTATCTAGCTGAGGTCTGCCGTCGCCAGGCGCGACTGCTATATCTTACCGGAGAATTGGGTGAGGCCGAAGCTGCTGCCCGCGAGGCACTGGAGATGGCCCAGCGGTCAGGCGAAGAGATCGTGACGGCAGCTGCATTGCGATCTCTGGGGGATGCTCTTCGTGGGCAGGGTGAGTTCGTCGAGGCGATCCCTCACCTGGAAGCAGCGGCCGAAATTTACCGGCAGCAGGCTGATCGCGAGGGAGAAGCCGATACCCGTGCTTCACTGGGGAACACTCTGCGACGCCTGGGACGATATGAGGCCGCTCGGGCACAGCTTGAGAAAGCCTTGGACTGCTACATGGAGTTAGGTGATCTGCCAGGGCAGGCTAAAG
>DUEN01000128.1 GCA_011176545.1 Caldilineae bacterium
AATCCGGCCGTTAGCTATGATACTTGCTGCACCCTCCAGTCTGGCAGGTACCTCAAGTATGCTCACTTTGATGGCACCCATTGGCATCCTGAAACGGTGGATGATCGTCCCGAGACAGGGGCCAATATCTCCCTCAGCTTTGATCCCCAGGGTCGCCCAGGCATTTCCTATACGACCATGGGGGATTGGATTCCGGCCTGCGCGTGTAGATTCGGTGCTCTAAAGTATGCCTATTTTGATGGCGCAGAGTGGAGGATTGAGACCGTTTACGATGGCTCAGTCCGTTCCGCTACCTCTCTTGTTTTCGACCATCAAGGGAATCCAGCCATCAGCTTCTATGACATGTACTTCTATGGAGGGCCACCTACTGGTAGAGGTCTCAAATATGCCCATTTTGGCGACTCACCCCTCCCGCCAGAGGCTACCTTTCAGTCGAACTTCGCCACCTTGGACGCCTGGGATTACGCCTGGGTGGCTACCGATGGGGAATTCAGCAGCCTCGCTTTCGATCTGCAAGGTTATCCGGCCATCAGCTTCTATGACATGTATATTCGCACTGACCGCATTGTTCGCAAGGGGCTGAAGTACGCCCACTTTAACGGCACGAGCTGGGACATTGAAGAGATCGACAAGGACTGCATCATGGGGAATATGTGTGGTGATCATCGGACTTCGCTGGACTTTGATCTTGAAGGGCGGCCAGGTATCGTCTATGTTGATAGCCGGAAAGGTTGTCCTGGGGATGTCAAATATGCCCATTATAACGGTGCCACCTGGGATATTGAGACGGTAGCCAGCGAGTCCGGCTATGCCTCCCTCGTCTTTGATCAAGAGGGGGCTCCGATCATTGGCTATCTTGATAGAGCGGTCGATCACGTCAAGTTCGTTCGCAAAGGAGTTGCTCCGCCCATTGGCAATGAGCCCCCGGCAAAACCCAGGAATATCTCCCCTGACGATGGCGCTACCGATGTCAGCAGAAAGCCAACCCTCAAAGCCTCTGCCTTTTCCGATCCGGACGGCGATGAGCATGTCGCCTCTCAATGGCAGTTTGATGTTGACCCGAACTTCTCCAGGCCAGTGTACGATAGCGGCCCAGATACGACCAACCTGACCGAGTTCAACTTGCCGTTCGGTTATGTTCTGGCCTGTTCCGAGCGCATTTACTGGCGGGTCAGGTACAGAGATAGCCGGGGAACCTGGTCCGACTGGTCATCTCCGACCTCGTTCGTCACCGTGTCCTGTGAGCGCGAGGAAGAAGAGCGTGAGATTGAAGGTCCGCTGCCTAACTTGGTAGTCGAGGATATCTGGTGGGAGCCGGAATGCTTACTTGAGGGGACTCAGTGGCTCACCCTGTACGCCAAAGTCACCAACAAAGGGGAAGGCGAGATCCAGGCCCAGGCGATATCACTTGACTTCTTCCTGAGCAACACCGGCGAGTTTCTTTGGGATAAAAGGGTGGCCAATCCCCAATACTTCGGAACTGGCAGCGCTCCGGTAGAGCAGGCGTCACTCTCTTTGTCTAAAGGGCAGAGCGTCATCGTGAGCAAGCGGGCCAGGTATACCTTGTCAGCAGCGGTCGAGTGGCAGGTAGGAGCCTTCGTTGATCCTCTCGACCAAATCCGAGAGGAGAACGAAGGTGATAACACCTATGCGGAGCTCCTGCCCCTCGGCGCGGATGCCGATGGCGACGATATCTGCGATCTGATGGATAACTGCCCTTGGGTGCCCAACTCTGATCAGAAGGACGAAGATGGCGATGGCGTGGGAGATGCCTGCGGCCCGGGCATCGAGATATGCGACAACGAAGAAGATGATGACGGCGATGGGCTGATCGACTGTGCTGACTTCTATTGCACAGCTCACCCCAGGTGCCTTGTACTCTGGAAGCCGGACCTAACGGTGATGGAGATTCGTCCCTCTGCAGAGGTCATGTTGCCTAGCGAGCCAATGACCTTTACTGTCGAGGTCGGTAATCTCGGTGGTGGTACGCCGACCGGGTTCTGGGTCAGCCTGTGGACGACGCCAACCTCCGATGCCCAGGTGGTGTACGTCGACCCGCTCGCGCAGGGCTACGGCAAAAGTATAACGGTAACTCTTCAACCGCCGCCTGGTGCTGACGAGGTCAAGATCTACGCTCAAGTTGACTACGATATCTTCAACGAGACCTCCATGATAGCGGAGTCGAGGGAAGACAATAATACTCTCAGCAGAACCATGCCGGTTGACCTCGACGGCGATGGCATCGAGGCATCTCAGGATAACTGTCCCTTCGAGTACAACCCTGGTCAAGAGGACAAGGACGAGGATGGCGTTGGGGATGCCTGCGACAAGTGCCCCGAAATGCCCTATCCGTTTGAATTCCCTTACACAGAATCAGACATGGATCACGACGGCGTCGGGGACCTGTGCGATGCCGACGCGGATGGCGACGGCGTTCCCGATGATGAGGACAACTGTTGGCCCTGGTATAATCCCTCCCAGGCGGACACGGACGACGACGGGAAGGGGGATGCTTGCGACTGGGAAATCGACGTAGATAGCGACGAAGATGGCGTGTTCGATGCACAGGATAACCTGCCCAACTGTTATAATCCAGACCAGAGCACTGTCACCAAGTCTAAGCTAGAGAAGCTGCCGCATAAGACCAAGTCCACTGAATTCGAAGTCAAGTGGGGCCCAGAAGAGGGGTCCGTGCCAATCGACTATTATGACATTGAGTACAGAGTTGGCGGCGGCGACTGGAAGGTATGGCTCAAGCATACCACTAAGACGAGCGCTACCTTTAAGTTGGGTAAAGATACCTACACCTATTATTTCCGCTCCATAGGATACTCCTGTGCAGGGCCGGAGGCGGAGAAGGACTATGCGCCTTTCTCCGAGCAAGTCTACACCAGGGTGGATACCACAGGCACCCTGACCATCATGGTCAATCCCTGGCAGTACGGCGGCTGGGAGGGCGGGGACCAATTCTCCATTAAAGTCCGTGATCCGCAGGGCAATGAGAAATGGGTGCAGGTTCTTTCCGCACAGTACACCTTCTACCAGGGCAGGATTTGGGTTCCTGCAGAAGGTAAAGGACCGGAGCCTGGCCCTGGCAAAGGTTTTTGGCGAAAGGGTCAGATACCAAGCTGGGTCAAGAAAGCAGGTATAACCGTAGTGGACAGCCCAAAGAAGACGTGGACTTGGGGCTATAAGTACGGCGATTACCTGGCGATAACCCTTACCCTCTCCTATGGCAGTTTCAATCCCGCTCAGGAGGCCATGGAGATCACCGTGGTGGACGCCGATGGCAGCGGCGACACGGATGAGTTTGTCGTAGTCTATATGGAGTATGAGTCAGATCAGGGCGCCAAGTACAAGGTGAACGAGAAGGTGTGGGAAGCGACAAGCGAGGAGGAGGCGGATGGCAACAAATGGTGGGGAGGATGGTACTGGGGCGATGCCCCCTTTGGTATCCACTTTACCCACAAGGAGAATTCCTTTGTTTGGACGGAGGGCGTTGACGCTTTCGTTGGCCGCAAGGTACACAACTGCGGGGTGCCCGCGTGCAAATGGAGCACTGAAGCGCAGGATATCCAGAACTGTATGAGCGAAGCTGCCAGCCGCTGCCTGTTGAAAGCCCTAGTTAACTTGATCCCCGGAATGGCCGTCTTCGACGTCTACCAGAAGCTGGATTGCGATGTCATAACCCCCCTGGGAGAAGGTTTCAGTGATCTCCAGAAAGGCGACTACAAGGAAGGTATCGGCAAAGTAGGCAGTGCCTGCTACGATGCGCTGAAAGCCGTTGTCAGTGCAGCTGGCATATTCTTCCCCCCTTCGGCCGCTCTGGATCTGGTGAGCTGTTTGGACGATGAGACGAAGCTGGGTCAGACGGCGGTGGGCGAAGGGGCGAAGTTCGCTTTCAACGTAGCGGACCTTACGAAAGACCTTTTGAGCCGTGTCGGAAGCGGGATCACGGCTATTGTGGGCAGCCCCGTCGAGGTGCATATCTATGACGAGCGCGGCCGACACGTGGGTCCCTCGCCCACGGGTGGAGTGGATACCGAAATCCCAGGTGCTTACTATGGAAAGTTGCAGGATCAGACCATCATCTGGGTGCCTAATGATGGGATGGCTTACGAGGTGCTTGTCTTCGGCACGGATGAGGGGAGCTTCAGTCTCACGCTTCTGGAGACCGATAAAAGCGACGAGGTGAAGGTTATTGAATACAAAGATGTGCCCGTTTCAACCGAGATGGTAGCCAAGGTATCGACTCGGGATGAGGACATGATCATGCACGTCGATACGGATGGCGACGGGACCGCAGACGTTGAGCGCAAGCCTACGAGCGTCTCCATCGAAAAGGTAAGGAGGGCGTTGCGCGAGATCCTCTCCAGCCCAGGGCCTAAGGATGCCTTGTATCGGCGGGATTTGGCCACCTCGATAGGAGAGTCGATCGAGTGGCCCAAGACGGTCCCTGATCCTAAAGAGGTTTTCGACTCCGTGGGGCGCCTGCAGATCAAGGGCTATGCTTTGGGCGAGAAGACTGCCGAGATGAGCATGCAACTCGTGGTGCCGCCTGATGCCGATATCATCGCCATTCCTCTGGCTACGGCCGTGAACGGCGATGTGAACGAGACCGACAGCGAGGCGGGCGTCGTCATCACCATCTCTGACGAGGCAACCGGGCAAACGTCCACCACCTATGCTACGAACATCATGGAGACGATGCTGGATGTGCCTTATCTCTATGCCTATGCGGACGTCAGCCCATTCCGTGGGGAGAAGGTGAGCTTGACGATCACGCTGCTTCATCCCGATATCTGTGCGGGCTCCTTGTGCACTCACAACGTTGATCTTTACATTGGGCCTGTGCAGTTCCAGCGGATGCCCGATATCTGCACGACGGAAGTTGACGGCTCGCACGTTTTGTATGATTATCTCAATGATCCCTCTCCGACAGAGGTTGAGGCGTGCCCTGATCCGCAGGCTTTCCGGTTCATAGAGGCCTCCGTCAATGCGTCCCAGCCTTTCAGGAAGTATGGAGCGGGTAAAGACACGTACAGGCTGAGCGTAGACTTGCCTGAGGACTTTCAGCTCCTCGACTTTAAACTACACTACGGTCCTCGCATTGAGAGGATGGTCATCAACGGTGAGAGCATTGCGCCGGAGGTTGTGTACAAGTCCTTCCCGGTGCGCCGGGCCACCTACAATCGCGTGGAGCCGACAGCTCGGTATTCCTTCGCCAACAACAATCCCGAGGCTGTGGCGTCATTCTTCAGACCGGGGGAGAATACGATCGAGGTCGTGGTGACGGCGAGCAAGCCTTGGGAGGAGCGTCCCTTCTCGTTATACGTCAGGTTCCTGGCGGGATCTGAAGTGGCGGCAGCGGGTAGCGAAGCACCGGGGCGCGAAGTGAGTGGGGCCTATGTTCCGTATGAGGGCTACCCGAACCTGGCTGTGCTCCACGTCGGGTCGGACATTTTCAATCCGGGAACGCGAGAGATTCAGCCCACAACGGTGGGGAAGCTCTTCTACCAGTATTTCCCTGATCGTTACGATTTCCTGGTCGTCTATCCCCTCTTCTCGCACGATAGATCGGACAGCAGCTACTACGTTCGAGCCCAAAACCGTGTCAAAGGGATTGGGCTGCCCGAGAAGGATCTCTCGAGTTGGTTCGGCTCGGCAGGCAGGTTGTTGGGGATGGCCGTGGTCATGCCCGGGACCAAGCCATCCCTTGTCCTGCACGAGATCGGGCATCAGTGGTCTGCCTATGCCAGGTTCTGCGAGGACGATGGTTCTCACGTCGAGAGCCTGTATAAGCTGTGGCAGTATGCCCCCAATCACTGGACGCCGTTGCTGAACGAGGAGTATGGGGTTGTGGGAGGAGGGAAATGGATCGATAATGGCGATGGCACCTTCACCCGCGCCCCGGCGCCTACAGAACGTCAGTACCTTCCTATTTCTCTATACATGATGGGGCTGATTCCGGCAGAGGAGGTGAAACCTCTCACTGTGATCGAGCTCGATCAAGAGCCCGGTTGGTGGCAACCTGGAAGCATGATCAAGGGGCACGAGCGGACGATCACGATAGACCAAATCATCTGTGCAGAGGGTGAGAGGACGCCAGATGTGCAAAGCTCCCAGAAAGCCTTCAACGCGGCGTTCGTCGTGCTTGTCCTGGAAGGGGAAGAGCCGGAAGATCTGGAACGGGTGCTGAGGGGCATTGAGTCGGTGCGTCGAAAGGTGCCCGAGGCTTTTGCCCGTGCCACTGGGTATCGAGCCCAGTTCGATACCACGTTGTATTCGAGAGAGGAGATGCCCGACATCGCGCCTGATTCATTTGGAGGGAGGGATTGATGGATCCGCTGCGGATCGCTGTGATCGGCGTTGGCGTCATGGGACAGCGTCATCTGGAGGCCTTTCGGAGGCTGCCCGAGGCACAGCTCGTCGCCGTCATGGACGTGGACGGCGAACGGGCTCGCCAGGTGGCCGATCGCTATGGCGTGCCCGCCTTCACCGAGCTGGAGGCGCTGCTGGATGAGGCTTCCCCGGAGGCGGTGTGCGTGTGTACGCCCGACTGGGCCCATCGGGAGCCCGTGTTGGCCGCCGCGGCGCGCGGGATCCACGTCCTGGTCGAGAAGCCGCTGGCGACCACCTTGGAGGACGCGGACGCCATCGTCTCCGCGGCCGAGGAGGCGGGCATCACCCTGATGGTGGGCCACATCCTGCGCTTCGATCCGCGATACGCGGAGGCGCGGGCCGCGGTGGCGTCCGGGGAGATCGGACGGCTGACCTACATGTACGGCCGGCGTCACAACCTGATCAGCTCCGGCCTCCGGTTCCAGGGACGCACCACCGTGGTGAACTTCCTGGGTGTGCATGATCTGGACATGATGTTGTGGTGCGCCGAGAGCCCCGTCGAGGAGGTATATGCGGTGGGCGGTCGCGGCGCGTTGGCCGACCTCGGCGTGGATGATGGGGTGTGCGCTACGCTGCGATTCCAGAATGGGGCTATAGGTTGTCTGGACGTGCATTGGGCCATGCCGCCGGGGGCCATGTTATTGGATGCTGAGTTCAAGATGATCGGCACGGCGGGGCAGGTTCGGATAGATGGCTCCTTTAGGGCCGTTCAGGTGGAGACCGAACGCGCGGCCCGGTTCCCTGACGCCGCATACGCGCCGTCCTCGCCGTGGACCGCAGGCGCGTTGGTGGCTCAGGATGCGCACTTCGTGCGATGCGTGCGCACAGGGGAGCGGCCGCTGATCGACGGTCCCGCGGCTCGTCGCGTGGTCGCGCTGGCCGTGGCCATCCATCGATCTTTAGAGACGGGTACCGTCGTCCGTCCGGAAGCGCTCGAGGCGTAAGGTGCGACGCAGGCGGGAGGCTACCCTCGGAAGGTCGCGGATTTGCTGCTCCCAGGTGGGTATGTTATACTCCCTGCTTGTGTGAGGAGTTGAGACGGGTATCTTACGAAAGGGTGGTGGCATCATGAGCACGTTGATGCAATTTATCGAGCGGCCAGAGCCGAATCCCAATATCCCTGAGCTGCGGCCGGGCGACACCGTTCGGGTACATAATCGAATCGTGGAAGGCAACCGGGAGCGTGTACAGGTCTTCCAGGGTGTGGTCATCCGCGTGCGGAAAGGTGGCGTGAATTCCAATTTCACCGTGCGCCGGATCGCCTCTCACGGCGTTGGGGTGGAGCGGACCTTTTTCTTCCACTCGCCACGGATCGAGAAGGTGGAGGTGTTGCGTCACGGCAAAGTGCGCCGCGCCAAGCTTTACTTCTTACGTGACCGCCAGGGTAAGAAGGCCCGGCTGAAAGAGGTGCGTCGTCCCACGCCGGAGCGCTCATGAGGGCCTGATTCGCCATCGAAAAGCGATGTATGACGTTATGAAGTTTGAAGAGAGCGCAGTGATCATGACTGCGCTCTCTGTATTTCTGGTGCTCAGATGACGGAAGCTGCCTCGCTGGAGCGCGAACGCGCCCTGTGGATCGAGGGCTATCGGTATGTCGCCGGGCTGGATGAGGCCGGCCGCGGCGCCTGGGCGGGCCCGGTGGTCGCCGCGGCCGTGATCTTGCCGCCAGACCCGGCCGCGTGCGCTCCGTTGTTGGGATGCGTGAGGGACTCTAAGCAGCTTTCGCCTCCGCAGCGGGAGAGCCTCTTGACCGAGATCCGGTCGGTGGCCTTGAGTGTCGGCGTGGGGATCGTTCCGGCGTCCATCATTGACGAGCTCGGGATCGTCTCCGCGACACGGTTGGCCATGTCGCAGGCGGTGGAGGCGCTCTCGCCCGCGCCCGATCATCTCTTGATTGATGCTCTGGCTCTGCCTCAGCTTGATATCCCTCAGCAGGCGTTGATCCACGGGGATGCCAGCAGCCTCTCTATCGCGGCGGCTTCCATCGTGGCTAAGGTGACCCGAGATCGCATCCTGGTCGCCCTGGATGCCCGCTATCCGGGATATGGTTTCGCCCGGCATAAGGGATATGGCACGGCGGCGCATCGGGAGGCCCTGTATCGGCTGGGGCCGTGTGTCGAGCATCGGAGGAGCTTTCGGCCGGTACAGGAGGCACAAGCGATGCTGGAGAGACAGGCGCGATGAGCGACGCTCGGCGAGGACTGGGGCAGGCTGGCGAAACGCTGGCAGCGCGCGAATTGGCCCGGCTCGGCCTCCGGGTCATCGCTCGTAACTGGCGATGTGCCGAGGGCGAGATCGACCTGATCGCGCTGGACGGGGATTGCCTGGTCATCGTGGAGGTACGCACGCGGCGAGGCAGGGCGTATGGCACGCCGGAGGAGTCCATCACGCTGGCCAAGCGGGCACGCTTGATCAACCTGGCGCGACTGTACGTAGCGGAGACGGGGTGGAGGGGGCCGTGGCGGATCGATCTGGTGGCCGTGGAGCTGGACAGGGCTGGTCGTCTGTTGAGGGTAACGCATCTCCCCAGCGCGATCGAGGGATAGCCCATGGAGAAGCCATGTCAGCGCGCCCGCCGTTGATCGCGATTGTGGGGCCGACGGCCGTTGGCAAGACCGCGCTCTCGCTGGATCTGGCGGAGGCGATCGATGGAGAGATCGTCTCCGCTGACTCTCGCCAGATTTACCGCTATATGGATATCGGCACGGCCAAGCCGACCCCCGCCGAACGTGCTCGCGTGCCCCATCACCTGTTAGATGTGGTCGATCCCGATCAGACGTTGACGCTGGCGCAGTACCAGCGTATGGCCTACGCGGCCATTGAGGAGATCCACCGTCGCGGGCGAGTGCCGTTACTGGTGGGGGGCACCGGGCTGTATGTGCGTGCTGTGTTGGAGGGATTACGCATCCCAGAGGTGCCGCCCCAGCCGGAGTTACGGGCTCAGTTACAGGCGGAGGCGGCTGAGAAGGGCGCCCAGGCGCTGCACGACCGCCTCGCCGCGCTGGATCCGGTGGCGGCGGCGCGTATCGATCCGCGGAACGTGCGTCGCGTCATCCGCGCGTTAGAGGTATGCCTGGTCACGGGGCGTCCTATCAGCGAGCTGCAACAGGCCAGCCCGCCGCCGTATCGCATCTTGCGTGTGGGACTGACCCGGCCGCGGGCCGAGCTGTATGCGCGCATCGATGCCCGGGTGGACGCCATGATCGAGGCGGGCCTGGTGGGGGAGGTGCGGTCTCTCCTGGCGCGGGGCTACGGACCAGATCTGCCCGCCATGTCTGGGTTGGGCTATCGTCAGATATGCCGCTATCTGGCTGGGGAGGTGACGCTGGAGGAGGCCGTGCGAGAGATCAAGCGTAAGACGCGTCGCTTCGTCCATCAACAACAGACGTGGTTCCGGCCAGATGATCCACGCATTCGGTGGTTCGACCTCTCTCGTACCTCGCCGGAAGCCATCATCGTCGAAGTCAAGCGGTGGCTGGAACGATGATTCCCCATATCTCGCCGCGGAGTCACAGGGGACGCAGAGAGTGAAGAGAGATTGAGGGAAGCTCTGCGCCCTCGGCGTCTCTGCGGTAAGGAAGAGTGTGGTCAAGCCTCTATGTAGCACTTGTGGGGCATCACCGCGTGGCTGGAGGCAGGCTCGCTTTAGGCGGCGATGCCTTATCTCGTCATTCCTCCTCCATCCTGATGGCCTCCATTGGCGGCTTGAACCCATCAGGCCAGCGCGTGCCGCTGTTATAACTGGTCAGCCACAGATCGGCGCCCTTGAGATCTGCACCTCTCAGGTCGGCATCCCTCAGGTTGGCGGAGGTCAGGTCGGCCCGCTTCAGGTTCGCGTTCCTCAGGTTAGCCCCCTTCAGATTGGCCCCCCTCAGGTTGGCCTTTTCCAGATTAGTCCCCTCCAGGTTGGTATTCCTCAGGTTGACGCTACGCAGGTTGGCGCCTCTCAGGTTACTGTAGCTGAGATCCGCGCCTGGTTCACCCTCTTGGCCAGGCCCCAGGTCCGCCCCACGCAAGTCAGCGCCGGGGAGGACCAGGCCTCGCAGGCTATCCTGCCGGCCGCGCTCCGCCCACTCGAAGATCGCGTTCAGCTTTCCACTGGCGGCTTGCCTCCGCTGTATATCCTCCCGTATCCATCTACGTATCCAGCGCAGGCTGAACAGGAAGATGCCAATGGAGAGGGCGAGAATCATGACGGCCAGCCACAGGAGATTCATGAGCGATCAACCTCCCATTTGGTTTATGCGACTCATAGTCTATCACAATTTTGGAGAGATAGAGAATTAAGGTTGGATGATCTCGATCTCCTGGTCGTGGTCGAAGAAGCGCTCCTGAGCCACGGTCTCTTCGCTCGCTTGGTCGGTCCACTGGGCCGCCAACGGCCAGCCCGTCTTAACGTCCACAGCGACGGTGAGATAGGCGGGAACCTCCCCCAGCCAGAGGGCCTCCGCCCTGTAGATCCATATCTCTCGGGTCGCGCGGGCGATCGTGGTCCTTGAATCGATGGTTGACACAGGGCCTTCTCGCTGCACCGGCGCATCGGTGAGCTGTTCGGCCAGCACTTCGTCGGGAACCAGAGCGAAGCGGACTATCGGCCACAGGGACTCGGGATCTTGCGAAACCCACTCATTGTCCTGGAGGACGAATCCCTCCCCTTCTAGCCAGAGGATCTCCGTCACCGTATCGGTGAGATACGATTCCCTGAAGATGTATGCGTACTCGATGGCCGGCACTATCTCCATGAGGACGTATATCTGATCGGGGATTTGTATCTCCCGACGGAATCCCCGCAGATCACGCAGGCGACGGTAAGCCTCTAATAGCTCCGGCCGCCAATCCTCCTGGCCCTCCACTTCAGTGAGAGGGGGAGGGGGCTCTTCTTCGCCGTTGGGCACCCACTCTCCCGGCTCTAGGGAGTCCGAGGGCTGCGTGAGCGTGACCTTGTCCATCCAGCCTTCCGGCGTGACCTCGTACAGGGTGACCTGATAGATTTGGCGGCGGCCGTCGCCGGAGAAGGCGATCGGGCCGGTTAACCCTTCCACTTCCAGGCCGAAGGCGACTTTGGACACCTGGGATGGATCGTTGGAGCCAGCCGTCTGCACAGCCTCCAGCACGAAACGGGCGGCGTCATAGGCGTAGGGGGCGTTGGGGGATAGCGCGGAGATGCCCGCCTCGGCGGCGATCTCCCGGTATTTCAGATAAATGTCCGCCTGTTCCCCCAACCCGGAGGTGAAAGCGATGGTCCCTTCCGCCTGAGGGCCAGCCAGCTCCAGGAACGGATCGACGACCAATTCCTCGAAGCCGATGACTCGTAGGGGAAGGCCCATCTCGCGAACATCCCTCGTGAGCCGTGCCCCCATCTCCGGGTCGCCGCTATAGACGATGGCTTGGGCTCCCCGTTCGGCCGCGGCGCGCAGGAGAGAGTCAATCTCCTGACCTTCGCGACCTATGTCGCTGACCAGGACGATCTCCCCGCCCAATGCCGTGAAGGTCTCTGCCCATATCTTGCCGCGCAAGGTATGGAACTCGTCCGCCTGCATGAGCACGGCTACGCGGCGTCCCTCTAGAGCGTAGTAAACGGCCCGGGCGCTGGCCGAGGCGACCTGCAGGGGCGTCGCCTGCATGAGGCGGGTTGTCTTCAGATCGACCATCTCCTGCGTACTGACGACTGGGCTCATGTAGAGCACGTTGGCCTGGGCATAGACGCGCGCGGCGGCCAGGGCCGTCTCCGGGGTCAGGTGGCCGATGACGGCCACGACCCCTCTCTTGACCAGGCTTTGAGCGATCTTCTCCGCCTGCAAGGGATCCCCCTGATCATCGACGAAGATGAGCTTTACCCGGGCCGGGCCTTCCTTCAATTGAAGCGTGCCGTCCTCGGTCATCTGGGCGACGGCGAGCCGGACGGCTTCATACAACCAGTGATCGTTCCCCTGAGCCGGCGCGGCCAGACCCGGCACGCGCCCCAGAGCGCCCGCGCCGCCGCTGGAGGAGACGCCGATGGCGACGTCGATGATCACGTCCGTGGGCGTCGGCCCTGGTGGACAGGCCAAGAGGATCAGGCTGGCGATCAGCATAACGACGAATACCTGGAGTGCCTGCACTTGACGGGAGCTCATCTCTCTCACCTTTCTCGCGTCTCATCGCGATCTCAGCCGTTCGATCGCTTCTTCGGCGGCGGCGAGGTGCCGATCACATTGGATGCGCAGATAAGGGACGGTCGCAGAATCAGAGCGACATAGTGCGACGACCTGCTCGTAGGTCTCATGGGCCTCCTGGAGATTCCCTTGTTTCTCCAGGATCGCCGCGCGTTGATAGAGGGCGTCAACGTAATCGGGCGCGGCCTCAAGGGCTGTCGTGATCTCATCCATGGCCGCGGTGAGCTCGCCCTGCATGGTGAGCGCCACGCCATGTAGATAGTGGGCATTGGCGTCGTCGGGATATCGCTTGAGGTATGCCTTCAGCAGGGAGGCGGCTTCATCTGACCTGTCCAGGTCGATGTAGCATGCTGCGAGAAGGAGCTGGGCCCGCTGGAACCCCGGCGCGAGCTCCACCGTTCGCTGGGCGTCGGGCAATGCGGATGCGGCATCGCCGGTCGAGAGGTAGACCAGCGCCCGATTGAAGCGCGCCTGGATGTGATCCGGCATGATGGCCAGCGCCTTGTTCAGATCCGCCAGCGCGCCCTCGGCATCCCCCTGGAGGAAGCGAATGGCCCCCCGTCCGTTGTATGCGAAGGCCAACAGGGGATCCTTCTCTTCGCCGGGCGCTTCGATGGCCCGGGTGTAGGCGTCCTTTGCCTGGGGCAATTGGCCCAGCAGGAAATAAGCCCGCCCGCGCAGCGTGTACACCGGGCGCAGCGAGGTCTCATGACCAGTCTGGGTGAGGAGGCGTTCGGCCTGATCCAGGGATTCCAGCGCTCCCTCGTGATCTCCCTGGTATTCCTGCACCATGCCACGCACCAATAGGCCCAGCCCCTTCATGTCCTCTTGTAAGGGTTTGCCTATATAAGTGGCCAATTTCGTGGTGCCCGGCCCATCGACGGCCACCACGCGCCTGATCTGAGGCTGGACGTTTTGGCTCCATCCCACGATGGTGGCATAGGGCACGACTTTGGTGTCGTCATAGTAACCCCACAGGATGCCCGCCGTACGATACTGGCGGGCGC
>DUEN01000129.1 GCA_011176545.1 Caldilineae bacterium
ACCAGGCTAGCAAGCCACATACCGGACAGGCCTCGTATGAAAATCGCTATCAGCCTAGAAAGGGGGACCAGCAGACTTAGCCTTGTCAAGATAGGCCATCCAGCGAGAGCCGTCGGCTATCCCAGGCATTCTGGCTCATCAATCCACGGCGTCCTTCAAAATCAGACAGAATCAGTTTCACGGGAAGCGCCCGATGGCCAACCGGTAGATGTATGACTGGCACTGTTTCATCGTATGCCACCGGATCGTGGCATTAGTTGCACACCTGGAGGTACAAGATGAGGCCTTACACCTTACGCATCGCGGCGCTTCTGATCATTATTGGTATGCTGACGGCGGCCTGTGCTCCTCCCATCGCGGCGCCAGCCCCCGCCGCCAAGCCAGTAGAAAAAGTGACCATCAAACTGGCGACATGGGCTGGGGTAGACGAGGCCAACGAACTCCAGGTGATCCTCGATCGCCTGAACGCAGCCTCGGAGACTTACGAGATTATCCAGGAGTCGAGCCCAGCTGAGTATTGGACCAAGCTCCAGACGACCATCGCGGCCGGCACCGCAGCCGACCTGATGTGGGTGGATCAGGGCCATCTACCCGACCTCGCCCAGAAAGGCGCGTTGCTGGACATCACCGACCGCGTCAAAGCGGACGATCACCCGGGCGCCAACCTGGATGATTACTTCGCTTCTTCCCTCGAGCGCTACACCTACAACGGCCGCCTCTACGGCCTCCCCTGGATCGCCATGCCGGTGATGTTATACGTGAACCTGGACTACGTCGAAGCTGCCGGCTACGATCCCGAGACCATCAACGACTGGGATTGGGACACGTTCCAGGAAGCCTGCGTCAAGATGACGTTGGACGCCAACGGGAAGCATCCCGGCGAGGAGGGGTTCGATCCCACGGATGTGAAGCAATACGGGTTCAGCGTCGTCCCCGGCTGGCCGCCCGTGCAGATGTGGATCTGGCAAGCGGGTGGCGAGGTGATCACCGAAGATCTCAAGAGCTCGCCCATCGACTCTCCCGAAGCCATCCAGGGTGCTCAATATCTGGCGGACCTCGTCAACAAGTACAAGTGCACGCCGGAACAGTCCGTCATCAGCGAGCGAGGCTTTGGCGAGATGATGAAGGTCGGCCAAGTGGCCATGTTCATGGGCGGTGCCGCCGACGACTTCGAGCGCACGGAAGGTAAACGCTTCAAGGCGTTCCTTTTGCCCAAAGGCCCCAAGAACCGCGCGACCTGGGCCTGGATCGGCGGCATGAGCATCTACGCCGGGACCAAGCACCCCGACGCCGCTTACGAGGCATTCATGGATCTCTCGCAGGCGATCCACGAGTGGAAGGTCCCCGCGCCGCGCAAGTCCCTGGCCACGCGTGAGGGGATCATCAAGGCCACGCCGTACAAGGAAGTCTCGGCGGACAACATCATCGCCAACATGCCTAACATGCGCGCGCCGCGCATCTTCCCCGGCTACGCCCAGTGGGCTACCGTGTTCGGCGAGCGGTTTGTGGATCCGCTGGTGCGCGGTCAGGCGACAGCGGCTGATCTGGCGCCAGAAGTACGACCGCTCTTGGAAGAGATCCTAGCTGAGGCCAGCCAGTAGGCCGATGCTGTGCGGGCGGCTACGCCGCCCGCACAGCCCCATATCATTACCTGGTCATTATCCGCAGGGTCACGCACGGACATCATTAGGAGAGGAGTATGGTCCTGCAGGATTATCTGCCTACGTTGTTACGCTACATCACAGTCGCCACAGGAATCGGCTTCACCATGATGGTGATCTACACAGGTTTGCGTGCGCTGGGTGTCCGGGGAGAGGCAGCCACCGGTTATGCGCTGATCATGCCATGGGTGCTGGGCTTCCTGATCTGGACAGCCTTTCCCATCATCGCCTCGCTATACCTGAGCTTCACTGACTATAACGTGATCCAAAGCCCCAAATGGGTTGGCCTCAAGAACTACATCCGCATCTTCACCAAGGACATCGATTTCTGGCCCGCCATCCGCATCACCGTCATGTACGCTTTCTTCAGCGTACCATTGGGCATCACAGGTTCTCTTCTCGTGGCTGTTCTGTTAAACACCGACATCCGAGGGCTGGGACTATACCGGACCATTTACTATCTTCCTTCTATCTTGCCCGCAGTAGCCACAGCTCTGCTTTGGCGATGGGTGTTCAACCCGGACGCCGGGCTGCTGAACAACCTGTTGCAGCCCATTCTGCGCCTTTTCAACATGTCCCCACCTAACTGGTTCGGCGATGCTCGTTTCGTCCTGCCTGCATTTATCATTATCAGTCTGTGGGGTATTGCCGGTAGCAACATGGTGATTTTCCTGGCCGCACTGAAGAACGTCCCACGTCACCTCTACGAGGCGGCCGAGATCGACGGCGCCAACGCATGGGCGCGTTTCCGGTCCGTTACGCTGCCGATGATTACCCCGGTCATTTTCCTGCAACTGGTCATGGGGGTTATCGGAGCCCTGCAGATCTTCACAGTGGCCGCGTTCATCCGGGCCACGCCGGCAGCTGGCAAGTTCATGAACGTACTGATTTATCAAGCCGGCTTTCAACAGTTCCGCATGGGATACGCCAGCGCGCTGGCCTGGATTCTGTTCGCGCTCATCATGGCATTGACACTGCTAGTGTTCCAGTCCTCCGAAGGCTGGGTGTACTATGAAGCTGCCAAGAGGTAAGCGCATGACTGGAGCAAGGCGCGCTGAAGCGAAACCCCGAGCTATTCCCCTCGCCGATTGGCGAACTAGCAGGCGCGTTCGCACTTTGATCGTTCAAGTTGTCGCCTATATAACCGTCACGGCCGGGGCAATAGTACTGATGATCCCATTCGCCTGGATGCTCTCCAGTTCCTTGAAAGCCCCCGATCGTATCTTTGTCGAACCACCGGAGTGGATTCCCAAGCCCATAATGTGGCGAAACTACATAGACGCATGGAACGCGCTCCCTTTTAACCGATTCCTACTGAACACACTTTTCGTAACTGTCCTTGGAATGGGAGGCGGGATCCTTAGCTCCGCGTTGGTGGCCTATGGCTTCGCCCGTTTCCGCTTCCCCGGTCGGGATTTTCTCTTTATTGTGCTACTCTCCACGATGATGTTACCCTATGTTGTCACTCTGATCCCAACATTCATCATCTGGCGCAACCTAAGGCTTATCAATACCTATGATCCTTTAGTGTTGGGCGCGCTCTTTGGTGGAGGCCCCTTTTTCATCTTCCTGATCCGTCAATTCATGTTCACGATCCCCATGGAAATCGAGGAAGCAGCACGTATCGATGGAGCCAATACCCTCCAGACCTTTACTCAGATCATACTGCCGTTGATTCGCCCCGCGCTGCTGGCCGTCGGTATCTTCAGTTTCCAGGGACACTGGAACGACTTCCTGGCACCTCTGATTTATCTGAATGACCTCCCCAAGTACACTATGACCTTGGGGATGTTCTTCTTCCTTGGAGGACCAAATGAGCCTCCCAAATGGCATTGGCTGATGGCCATGTCCACCGTGATCGCCATTCCCATTCTGACGATCTTCTTCCTGGCACAACGCTATTTCATTGAAGGACTCACCCTGACGGGGCTTAAGGCCTAGTGTTTCGTCTGACAAGGTAATCACGGAGCTCTCTCTCGATTGACAAGTCGAGGAAGTAGTGTTATACTTTAGTTGCTTAAATCCTATCCGATATGGTGGGTAAGCTAGTGAGTATTTGGGCCCTGGTCCTTATTAGCCTCCTTATCGTAGAGCTCCTGGTAATCATCCGCCAGGAGCCGTTCCTGGTTGGGAGGCTAAGCGGATAGGGCCGTATCCTACCAGACCGCCAGTATGCAAAACCCCTCCTGACCAGGAGGGGTTTTTTATATCTATCCATCTACAAACCCGCGGCAGGGCGCCGCGATGAGTGCGATGACGCCTCAACCGAACTCACGACGAGTTCATGAGGCGTCATTGTTCTTTACATACAGCCTTCGGAAACCTTGAGGAGGGATGAGCCATGGAAATGACAGGCGCACAGATCGTGTGGGAATGCCTCTGCCGCGAAGGCGTGGAGGTCGTCTTCGGCATCCCCGGCGGGGCCATCCTGCCCACCTACGACGCATTGTTCCACTGTCCGGTCCGTCATGTCCTGGTCCGCCATGAACAGGCCGCGGCCCACGCGGCCGATGGCTACGCCCGCGCCACGGGCAAGGTCGGCGTCTGCATGGCCACCAGCGGGCCGGGGGCCACTAACCTCGTCACCGGCATCGCCACAGCCATGATGGACTCCATCCCCGTCGTTGCCATCACCGGCCAGGTAGCCTCTAGCTTCATCGGCGGCGATGCCTTTCAGGAGACGGACGTCACCGGGATCACGCTCCCCATCACCAAGCACAACTACCTGGTCACCGACATACGCGATCTGGCGCAGGTAATGGCAGAGGCCTTCTACATCGCTCGCACCGGACGTCCTGGCCCCGTGCTGGTCGATATCGCTAAGGACGTTCAGCAGGCTAAGACGGAGTTTGAATACCCAGAATCCGTTGACCTGCCCGGCCTTCCTAAGCCTCAGCCGCCGGATCTGAAAGCCATCGAGGCCGCCGCGGCCCTCATCAACGCCGCGGAACGCCCCTTGATCCTGGCCGGCCATGGCGTCCAGATGGGCGATGCCACATGGGAGCTACAGCAGCTCGCCGAAAAGGCCGAGATCCCGGTGGTGACCACTCTCCTGGGTATCGGCGATATCCCGGAGACCCATCCCTTGTGCCTGGGCATGGGGGGGATGCACGGCGAGGCCTATGCCAACCAGGCGATTCAGGAGTGCGACGTCCTCATCGCCATCGGGATGCGCTTCGACGATCGGGTGACCGGCCGGCTGGACGCCTTCGCGCCCAACGCGAAGATCATCCACTTCGAGCTGGACCCCGCCGAGGTCGGGAAGAACGTCAAGCCCGATATCACCGTACTGGGCAACTGCAAGGACACGCTGGGAGCGCTACTGCCGCTGATCGAACAGCGCCGGCACCAGGAATGGCTCGCTCGCATCAATAGCTGGCGCGAAGACTCTCGCGAGCGGGACATCTTAAACTTCGAAATCGATGAGCTCATCCCTCCCTTTGTCATGCGCCAGTTATGGGAGGCGACGAAAGGCCAGAACGTCATCGTAGTGACCGACGTCGGTCAGCACCAGATGTGGGAGGCCCAGTATTATCTCCATGAGCGCCCACGACAGCTCATCACCTCCGGCGGCCTGGGCACCATGGGCTTCGCCCTACCCGCATCGATAGGCGCCAAGGTGGGGCGCCCCGACGCCGAGGTGTGGGCCGTGTGCGGCGACGGTGGCTTCCAGATGACCATGCAGGAGCTAGGCACCATCATGCAGGAGAAGATCCCCGTCAAGATCGCCGTCATCGTCAACGGCTTCCTGGGGATGGTGCGCCAGTGGCAACAGCTCTTTTACGAGAAGCGATACGCGGGCACGCCCCTCCTCAGCCCGGACTACGAGAAGCTGGGAGAGGCCTATGGAATCCCGGCCCGTGCCGTCCGGCGGAACGAGGAGGTGGCGGACGCCATCGCGGAGGCCCGCGCCACGGATGGCCCCTTCCTGCTCGCCTTCCATGTCAAGGAGGAGGTCAACGTTTACCCGATGGTGGCGCCCGGCGCCGGCGTGGGCGAGATGATCCGCCGTCCCAAGCCGCGCATCGTGCAGGGCTATTCCGGCGTGGAGCCGAGTTGGTGAGCGTGCGGGTGGGCGGGTGTGCGGGTAGGCGGGTAGGCGAATATGCGGGTTTGCGAGTGGCGGGGGCGCGACCGCCGATATCCCGTTCGCCATCCGCTACTCGCCATCCGCCATTCACCATTCGCTATTCGCCATTCGCTATTTACCATAAAAACGACGTGAGGCGGAGCCATGAAACACACCGTGATCGCCTGGATGGAAGACAAACCCGGCGTCCTCAATCGGGTGGCTGGCCTGTTCCGCAGGCGTAATTTCAACATCGACAGTTTAACCGTTGGTCACAGCGAGACCCCCGGCATCAGCCGCATGACCTTCGTCGTGGACGGGGATGAGCGCATGGTCGATCAGGCCATCAAGCAGCTCGAAAAGCTCATCAACGTCACCCGCGTGGAGAACGTGACGGATAAGCCGGCTGTGATCCGGGAGATGGCCCTCATCCGGGTCAAGGCTACGGGGGCTCAACGCTCGGAGATCGTCCAGCTCGCGGACATCTTCCGGGCGCGCATTGTGGACGTGGCCCTGGACTCCCTGGTCGTCGAGATCACCGGGCCGGAGAGCCGCGTCAATTCACTCATCGAGCTCCTGAAGCATTTCGGCATCATCGAGATGGTACGTACCGGGCGGGTGGCCATGGTGCGAGGCAGCAACGGTGCCATCGCTGGACAGGAGAATACATCCGGGGTGGACCTGAACGGGAACAACGGCATCCTCGATGAGCTTACAGCCCGATAACCAATCGTTCCATGGGATGGGATAAGACATGCCTCGCCCCACCATACGGGATATATGGCTCGAGGCTTTCCTGAAAGTCCATGTTGCCTATGCCAATATGAGCATCATCTTATGACGCAATCTCACTAAACATGGAGGATCTCACATGGCCAAGCTCTACTACGACGCGGACGCGGATCTCGGAAGACTGGAGGGCAAGAAGGTCGCCGTCATCGGCTATGGGAGCCAGGGACACGCCCACGCCCTGAACCTGCGCGATAGCGGCGTGGACGTCCGGGTCGGCCTGTACGAAGGCTCCAAATCCTGGCCGAAGGCGGAAGCGGACGGGTTGACGGTAAAGCCGGTGGCGGAGGCGGCCGCCGAGGCGGACTTCATCATGATGCTCATCCCGGACACCATCCAACCTAAGGTGTATAAGGAGTCCATCGAGCCCGCCCTCGCGCCGGGCAAGACCCTCATGTTCGCCCATGGGTTCAACATCCGCTTTGAGCAGATCGTGCCGCCTGACTTCGTGGACGTAAGTATGGTCGCCCCCAAGGCTCCCGGCCACCGGGTACGGGAGATCTTCGTGGAAGGCGGAGGGACGCCTGGGTTGGTCGCCGTCCATCAGGATGCGAGCGGCGAGGCCCTGGCCAACGCCCTGGCCTACGCCAAGGGAATCGGCTGCACCCGGGCGGGCGTCATCGAGACGACCTTCGCCGAGGAGACGGAGACGGACCTCTTCGGCGAGCAGGCGGTGCTATGCGGCGGCGTCAGCGCGCTGATCAAGGCCGGGTTCGAGACGCTGGTGAACGCGGGATACCAGCCAGAGATCGCCTATTTCGAGTGCCTGCACGAGCTGAAGCTCATCGTGGACCTCATCTATCAGGGCGGCCTCAGCTACATGCGCTACTCCGTATCCGACACGGCCGAGCATGGCGACTATACCGCCGGCCCCAAGATCGTCACTGAGGAGGTGCGCCGCAACATGCAGAAGATCCTGGAAGATGTGCAAAGCGGCGCCTATGCCCGGGAGTGGATCGAGGAGAACGAGAAGGGCCGGCCGTGGTTCAACAAGATGCGAGAACAGGAGCGCCAGCATCCCATCGAGGAGGTGGGACGTCGGCTGCGCGCCATGATGCCCTGGATCAATCCAAAAGA
>DUEN01000013.1 GCA_011176545.1 Caldilineae bacterium
GAACGAAGGAAGTCGCGCCCGCATCGAGGGCGCCCTCCACGGCCGCGTTCACGTCACCCGTCAGCCACCGGCGTCCGGTGAGATAGTCCGGATTGGCCTCCGGATCGCCCACGGGACGGCTCGGGTACCCACACTCCCGAGAAGTGGCGATTCCAGATGCTCCCTCCATGTCAGCGGAGATCAGGATCTTCATCGAAGTTCCTCCCTGTTTTACTCTAAGAGCATGTCTGAAAGACACGAACCCTCGGGGTCGGAATAGCGACACGATTCTATGGTAGAGGCGCACGGCCGTGCGCCCCTACCATTATCTCCTTTCTCCACCAGACCTGTGGTATTTGAATCGAGATGTAGAGCACGGCGCCGCTGTGTCCTTTCACAGAACGGTCGCGGCGCCTCACCTTCCCCTAGTGCCTTGGTGGCTTCATGGTATATTTTCAGACACGCTCTAAGGCCCTGGGATGTCTGCTAACCTTTGATCGCGCCGGCCAGGAGGCCGCGAATGAACCAGCGGCGGAAGAAGATGTAGACCAACACCAACGGCAGGATGGAGACGAAGATGGCCGTGTACACCACCTGGTAGTTGGTCGTGTACTGTCCCGCATAGTTCTGAATCAAGGGCAATAAAGTGGTGTTATCCGGATCTAAATATACATAAGGTTGCAAGAATTGATTCCAGAAGACGGGGAGCATGATCACCGTCAGGCTGGCGACGGGTACTTTCAATAGGGGTAACAGGACGTGAAATACGTATTGCAATCGGCTGGCGCCATCGATCTCGGCCGACTCCTCCAACTCCCTAGGAATGGCCGTGATGAAGGACGTAAAGATCATGGTGGACAGAGCGCCACCCTTGATGTTGATCAGGATGACCGCCAGGATCTGGCTCGCATAGCGGGTGAACCCAGGCTGATCCGAGTTAGGCAACAGCTTCTGGAGCCACTGGATGATCATGAACTGCGGCAGGATGATGAGCATCGGCGGGATGACCATCTGGAGAAGGTAGAGATTGTAGATGAACATCTGATCCCTTCGCTTCAAACCCGCCAGGCCATACCCCGTGCAGATGGAGAGAATATTCACGCCGATGAGGCTCACCACGGTGATCAGGACGGTCCTGAGCACGGCCGGCCCCAACTTCCCAGAGGTGAAGAGAACGATCCAGCCGTTATATCGGGAGAACGGGCCGAAGTATTTCTGAATCCTCTCGGGAGGGATATCATACCTCTCGGAGATCTGCTTTAAGGTGGTTCGCGCCGGGATGTATTCCGTAAGCGGGATGCCCAGGTCCTGCTTGACCTTCTTGATGTCCAGGTTGTAGAAGATCGAAAGGTTCCCGATCTCGGCTTCTAGGCTGACCTCTTCCATGGGAGGGATCCAGAGATGCAGCTCCGTCGCCTCCTTCGTCCCCACAAACGTCCTCACAAAGAGCACGTAGAAGGGGAAAAGCGTTATCAAGGAGTAGAGGATCAAGAATAGAGTCACAACCACGTTGAAGATCCGCTTACGTCGGGAGGGCGTCAACCGTGGCTGTGTCCCCGCGCTCACCTCTGAAGTGACCATGCCCGGCTACCTCCTAGTAGTATTGAAGACGTCTCTGCAGGCGCTGGAGCAGTACAGCCAGAATCACCAGGGGGATGCCTGTCTCCATCGCGAGCGTCATGCCCAGAGCCAAACGGTCCTTCAGGAAGCCATACTGGAAGAAGAGAATCGAGAGGAATTGCGCCTCCGGGTTCTGGTACAGCCCTCCCAATGCTACCAGCTCATCGAACACCCCGAAGGATCCGATCAGGCAAAAGATGGTGGCGATGATGAAGGAGGGGATCATCTGAGGGAAATAGATCCGGAAAAGCCGCTGGATGTATGAGGCTCCATCGACGATGGCAGCCTCAATGGTTTCGGATGGGATCGTCATGAGGCCAGACAGGAAGATGGCCAGGTTGAAGCCCGCCGCCCGCCATCCCACCAGGATGGGTAAGATGACTGTCGTGCCGGTGGGTTGCTTAATGTCAATGGCCTTTTGAATGAGCCCTAACTTCAGAAGCAATAGGTTCACTGTGCCAGTGGATCGTGAGAAGAGCATAACGGCCATAAACCCAATGGCTAGACCGGAGACCATCCAAGGGAGATAGATAATGGTAAAGAAGCCACCTCGGAATCCAATCTCATACATCAGCAAGGCTAAGGTGAGACCGAAGACATACACCATGGCGTAGTTCAACACGGTAAAGCGCACCGTCCGCCACAGAGCAGGCCAGAACTCCTGTTTGATGGTCTCGTCCGTGAAGATCTTGGTGAAGTTGGAGAATCCCACGTAGTTCACGTCCGTATCGAAGAAGTCCAATCTATCGGTAAACAGTACAGGGATCGCTACGAAGAAGGGGACGATGGTTAAGCCGACGAACAGCACCAGCTGAGGAAGCAGGAAAGCGTAATCGCCCAGGATGCGATGCCTCTCTCGCCTGCTTAGACGTCTCCAGTTGAACATAGCCGCTCTCCTCGATAAAACCAAGACATGATCATGAGAGATGAAAGCGGAGGGTGAAGCTGGGGTTGTAAAAAGGGCGGGCGGCCCGATCGAGGCGTCCCGATCAGGCCGCCCGCAGGGCTGGGTCACGACTCCGACCACTCGTAGCTCTGCTCCCAGTTGGCCTGGGCCCAGTCTAGAACCTCCTGGACTGTCTTCTTACCGGTCATGAGGGCGGCCCACTGCTCGACGAAGGCGCCCGACTCCCAGTCCCAGACCCCCGGGCTGCCCCCCTTGCGGTGAGGCCCGGCCACCGTCGTGCCCCAAACGCCGGTCGTGTACTGCACATCCTCCCACAGGCCGCCCGGAGTGGCGATGTCCTTCACGACCCCCACCCACTGAGGACCGGTGAGCTCCAAAGGCTCGTCCAGCTTGTACAGCACAGGCCGGCCAAGCACCTCCGCCCGCATCTTCACCGCCTTGGGGCTGTGGTACCAGGCGAACGCCTCCACGATCTGCGGCCACTCCGGAAGCTGCCTGGCCTTCTCCAGGATGCAGGCTGGCCCGGCGGTGTAGCGAACCGGCCCCATGTATTGTACCCAGGTCTCCTGCCCCTCCGCCGGCGGCGTGCTGGGGAACCCGAGCTGCTCCGCCGTGGGATCGGCGGCCAGCATCTTGTCCCACGGCCATGGGCCATGCAGCATCATGACCGACTTCTTGGCGATGTAGCTGGCCTCCATGTCGGTCTCCCACTCCCGGGTCCACCAGTTCTCGGGGATCCACCCCTTGTCGTATGCCTCTTTGAAGAACTCGAACGTATGGCGGAAGGGGGAGTCGGGGTCGTTGAACTTCTTCTTGCCCGTCCAGCAGTCGTAGTTGTCCTGTTGCTGCCCATCTGGGAAGGCCAGCGGGATCATCCGAATGTAGTTGGCGCCGAAGACCCAGCTATGCCACCCCTGATCCCAGAAGTAGTCCACCTCGGGGGTCGCCTTGGCCCACGCCGTCCCTTCCTCCAGGAACTTCTTGAGATCATCCCAGGTCTTGACGTCCCGGCGGGGATCCAGCCCGGCCTTCTCCATCAAGTCGGCATGGTACATCCATGTGAAGACGAAGCCAGAGAAGATGTCGATGCTGCGGGGGCCAAAGCCGTACAACTCGGGGACCTTGTGCAAGGGATCGTGGGTCAGGCGATCCCACCAGGGGAAGTCAATCGTGCTGAGGTCGACGAAGTTCTGGTAGTTCTCCTTGTTGATCTCGCCCGTGATGAAGGCCCAGGTAGGGCCAAAAGCCGGCGTATACCCGCCCGCCACCTTCGCCTGGAAGGCGGCCACGGTGTCCTCATTCACCGACCACATCTTCACTTTGATCCCCGGATGCTCGGCCTCGAAGACGTCCCAGATCTGGCGCTCCGCGTTCTGATACTCGGGATTGGAAGCGCCGATCTCCAGGATGACCTCCTTCTCCACCTTGGGCGGGGCCTCGGCCGGCTTGGCTTCCTCCGCAGGCTTCTCAGGTGTTGCTGGAGCCGGTGCGCATGCGGCCAACACGGTCCCTGCTGCGAGCAGGCCCATACCCTTCAACATCTCACGGCGACTAATTCGAGTTGCGGACATTTTCCCTCCCTCCTCTTCATCATTCATCGGGTGAGGAAAGGACTCACGGTAGGTTGCCTCAATCTCTCCTTTCTTTTCCTCCCCGCTGCTGCAGCCTCCATGAACGGCTGCAGCTTGAGGACCTGACAACCTGACAATCCGATACTCTCTTCCGTCATCACCTCCTTTCTACACTCAATACGGCTCGATCCTCAGCTCGCTCTAAGCGATACCTGATAGCTGCGATGGCTTCAGGTGGGGGAATGGTTCATCAGGTTAATGGATATTCAAGGTTCATCCCGCCGTAAGGCGATTCAAGGGCTCTTTCCCTCCCCTTCGCCAATGGTGAAGGTCTCGCCGGGGCGCAGGACGACTGGCTCCGGCGTGTTTGGATCATTTCGGCGAGCCTGAGTCAAAAGTTCTTTAAAGCGGAGGATCTCGGGCAGCGTCGGGTCATCGTGGTGACAGGGGATGGCATACTTCAACCCCAGCCACTGACAGGCCATCGCCGCCTCTCTGGCATCCATCTCGCCGGTCAGATATTCCGGCACCCCATGGGCAGCACCCCGATGTTCGCGAGGTACACCCACGTTGATCAACCCGATGGTCGGTTGATACAATTCCCCCAGCAGCTTCAAATCGCTGAAGAGGGAGGTGTCACCGCTGTGGTAAATCCGTTGACCATCACCTGCATAGATGATGAACCCCAGAGGGGTACTGGAGAAGGCCCTGCCATCTTCGGTCTGGATATATGACCAGTGGTGTGACTCCACAGGCCGCACGCGAACGCCAGCCTCCTCGATCATCATGCCCCAAGGGACAGCCCGAAGTCGATCCCCGTTAACCCCCCGATATATCAGGTAGCCGCGCACATCGGCGCCGCAAATCAGCGGCACGTCGGGAAAGCGACGTAGGATCGCTTCTGTGTCACCAAGATGGTCATAGGCGGCATGGGTGACGAGAACTAGATCTAAATGGTCCAGATCGGCCACTTTGATCGGACTGACCGGGTTCTCATCGAGATACGGATCGATGAGAACGCGCTTACCTTCGGCTGTGATGATCTCAAATGCGGCTGTGCCTAGGAAACGGATGGAAACGGTCAACGGTCTCCTCCTACTTCTGCTTCGAATGACACCTTAGGTTCGTACAGAGGCAAACCTTCCGCTGGCGTCTCCAGCAGCAACAGTTGATCCTTCGAGCCTTCCGTGACGAGGATCCGTCGTTCGCCCGGCCGGGCAAAAGCGACGTTTGTAGGAAATGTGCCGTCGATTTCCAGTCGTTCTTTAACACTACCATCCGGGCTTAGCACGGTGATATCCCCCTGGGTGAGGACAGCCACGTACAGATTCCCTTCGATGTCAAAGGCCATGCCATCTGGCCCGGCGATCCGACCATGCTCGCTGGGAGGGGTGATCATCACATTGCTGAACAGTTGTCGTTCGCCTTCGACCTGCCCCGCGACGATGCGGTAGCGATAAATGTTACCCGTCAACGTCTCGGCGACGTATAGGTCCTCGCCGCCTGGCCCGAAGGCGATGCCGTTGGCGAAGCGCAACCCCCAATCGATCAGATGGTATGTACCTTGAACGGGATCAATCCGGAAGATGCGGCCATCTATCGGCATGTCGTATATCGCGCTGGGCGGTTCGACGCCCGCAAGCGCGTCAACAGGGATACCGGAGTCGGTCATATAAATGGCGCCATCCGGACCGAAACAAAGATCGTTCGGCCACAGAAAGGGCAAAGCTGGATCCCCTCTCGAGATGAGCGTCACCACCCCAGACATGGTGACTCTGAGCAGCGCAGGAAACTGAGACTCCGCTACCCATAGGTTCCCGTCCCCGTCTAAAGCCAGGCCGTTGGGACGGCCAGTATGCGCGAGCTCGCGTTTCATCCCCCCGTCGGCGCTGATATGGCTGATGATGCCGCGCCCCATCTCTGTGATGACCCAACTGCCATCGGGCAGGCAAACCGGTCCTTCAGGATCGCTGACGTCCTGTCTCAGGATCATGGTCGGCTCCTCATCGCCGAGTGTAGAGCTACCTTGAAGCGATGCAGGGCGGCTATTGCAGGCGCTCAAGATCACGGCCGATGTAGTAGATCCGGTCGTGGGCCGCCGAGTCATAGGCGCCAAACACTAACTCCATGGTTTTCAACGTCTCTCGGCCGCTGGTCTCCGGCTCAACGCCGGACCGCAGGCAATCAATGAAGTGCTGTTGCGCGCCCTGGTAGCCCAATACCTCCGAATTAGAGGGGAACGGATATCGCTCTTCGTCTTCATCGGTGATGAGCCGCAGGAGGCCGTCCTTACGCAGATGGAGGGTGCCCTCCGTTCCCTCGATCCGATATTCGCCCCAACTGACGCTCTGCTCGGCCTCCCAGGCGGGGATGGAAGCCCATGACATATCCACGACGGCGGTCACCTCACCTATCCGCAACATGAGCATCGCCAGATCCTCGCCAGCGATGTGCGGGCTGACCCGGCGCATTTGGGCATAGAGGCTATCCGCTTCCCCGAATAGGTAGCGCAGCGTGTCAAGGTAATGCACGCCCAGCTCGTAGTTCACAAAGCGAGGCATCTCGGCAAACCAGGGCCGTGCTCCGAAATTCGCCACGGGCAGGGAAGCGCGCCACCGTGACGTGAAGTTGGCGTAATACGGCCGGCCGATAGCTCCCTCATCTATCAACGCTTTCATCTTGCGAAACCAGGGTTGGAAGCGGCAATTCTCATTCACCATGAACATCACACCCGCTCGATCGCAGATCTGGATCATCTCTCGCAATTCGGCCAGGGTGTCCGCGATGGGTTTCTGGCATAGAACATGGAGGCCGCGATGGGCCGCTTCGGTGATCATCTCTAGATGCACGATCGGGGGTGTGGCGATGTCCACGAAGTCCAAGGACTCCGCGTCGAGCATTTTCCGATAGTCGGTATATACGGCCGGCACATTGAACTCCGCCGCTCGTTGCTCAGCCCTCTCCCGGTTCCGGCTGGATACAGCGACGATCTCTACCCCCTCAATACGTGACCACGCTGTCAACTGAAACCAGGAAGCGTAACCGCAGCCGATAAGAGCCCCTCGGTATGGTCTCATCACGCACACCGCCCAGTCTGAAAATACGACGAAGGACGAATGACAGGTTTTATCGTGCCCCGCATAAGCATGGCGACTGATTAGTGATCGCCTTTCGACATCTCGGCTTGTCTGCGGGCAGCCTCCATTAGGCTCCAAGCCTGACGGAGATGATCACGCATGGCTTGACGGGCGCCCTCGACATCCCGCTCCTTAATCCGGTTCAGGATCTGGCGATGATGGGTCAACCCGCCCTCGATCGCGCCTAATGGATCGTATTGATAAGCGGCCAGACGAAACTCTAGCAATAAATCCGTGATAGGCGTGAGGAGCACGTTGAAGAGCTGGTTGTGAGTGGCGGAAGCTAAGGCTGAGTGGAAGGCCAAGTCGTACCGGGTAAACTGATCCACATCCTCGATGTGTGCGGCCATCTCCTCGATGGCCGCTTCCATGGCTGCGATGTCCTCCTCCGTTGCACGCTCGGCCGCCAGACCGGCCATCTCGATCTCGAGCGTGCGTCGGATCTCGTGGAGATCTTTGTAGCGGTCAGAGAGTTGCCGCAGCTTGAGGAACAGCTCGATGGGAGCGGCTACATCGTTGGGGCTCAATTCCTGGATATAGGTGCCACTGCCAGGTTTCACCTTGACGAGCCCGCGGACGTTGAGGACGCGAATCGCCTCACGGATAACCGTGCGGCTGACCCCCAGACGCTCGGCCAGGTCTCGCTCGCTGGGGAGCTTATCGCCAGGTCGGAGTGCCTCCTCGATGATCAAGCGTTGAATCTGTTCGGCGACTTGCTCGTGGAGCCTGTGGCGGCGAATAGGGAAGTCGAAGGTCACGTTCATGATCCATCTCTTATTGAGAAGATTGGTCAGACCACTTGACCACACGACCATTGTACTACACCTCGTATACCCTGTCAAAACCATGCAATGGGAGGCGACGATCTCCGGGATGGCCCTGGATGCGAACAGAAGGTGAGCCAAGGAGAGATCAGTGGTTATCGTCCGTGGTTGATGGGCTCGGTCACCATCCCGTCACTGGCCACTGGCTCCACCAACCCTAGCAATCGCATCGCCGTTATGTGATCCGTAACCAGCACTTTGAGATATCCTCCCAGGAGGGCGCCGCGAATCACCGCCTCCTTTTCCGGTCCTCCCGCAACACCCACCACGCATTTGATTCGCTTCAGCTGGTCTAATGTGATGCCGATCACCCGATTGTCGAGATCGGAACGGATCGGCTCCCCTTCCGCGTTGATGAACCGCAGGGCGATGTCTCCGACCGCTCCTCTGCGTCGTAGCTCCTGCAGCTCCTCCTGAGTCAGGATGGAGCCGTCGCGCATGACCACGGAGGTGGGCGTGGGAGAGCCGATGCCGACGAACGCCACGTTCACCCGATCGATCATTTCGAACGCCCGTTGCACGTGGCTGTCGGATAGGATCGCCTCCTTAGCCTGCAGGCTGTCCACGATGCCAGGTGCCGGGAGTAATGTGAGCCCAGCTCCCAATAAGCGGGCCAACCTACGACATAGCTCGGTCGCGTGTACTTCAGATTCCGGTGGGCCTAGTCCCCCTAGGAGCTGGACGACGTGGACATCCCTGAGCGCCAGCGGTTGTAAAGCCGCCACCATGGAGTGCAACGTCGTCCCCCAAGTGACGCCGATGACGTCGCCGTCTCGCAGCATGCGCTGCAGATATTCGGCGGCCGCGATGCCTACCTCCCGCGTCGTAATCTCCTGCGAGGTAGGATCCGGAGTCTCGGTGATCACCACCTCTCGCAAGCCGAACTTCTGCTCCAACTGGTATTCCAGATCGGGATAGATGCCGGATGGCGATCGAACGGTGATCTGAACGATCCCCTCATCGCGGGCCTGCTTTAGCAGCCTGGACACTTTCGGTCGAGAAAGGTGCAGCTTGTCCGCGATCTGTTGTTGTGTCAGGAATTGCTCGTAATAGAGCTTGCTCACTTTGCTCAACAGCCGAACGTCTCTGCGTTGTCGTTGTCCACGTCTGGGCATCTTCGTCCTCACATCGTATCGGAAATCCGCATCTTGCCGACGGCGCCGCCCGGGTGGGTCATGTGGAACGCCTGGGGTGAATACCCCCGCAGCTCCAGCAGCAGCACGCACAGCGCGTCGCATGCCGCGCCGTTGACCAAGGAGCTGCCCGTGGCGATCATCCCATAGGGGTCGATGCCCGCGGATGCCTTGACGCGGAATACGGCATCGCTCTTGCGGCCTAGCGTCGAGCCCGGGCGCTCCGTCTGGGCGATGACCTTCGCTCCCCGGGCGTGAGCGATGTCGGCCAGTGTGTTCACCTCCTCGCTCTCACCGCCTTTGGAGATGATGAAGAGCACATCGCCGGCTGTGATCGCGCCAGACCCGCCATGCAGGCTGTCGCCGGCATCGATGCACAGGGCCGGGGTGCCGCAGCAAGAGAGGAGATGGGCAAATCGCTGCGCCATCGCATGGGACGTGCCCATGCCCGCCACCAACACGTGCCCTCGACAGTTTAACAGAAGCTCAACCACATCCGCCAGGCTTTCATCGAACTGATCGCATAAGGCCTGGATGGCTTCCGCCTCCCGCCTCACCACTTCTCTGGCCCAGGCGACCATCTCCTCCCTCGAATACTTCACCATCTGTGCTCCACCTTTCGCTCCACGCTCCCCGCTCCCCGTCCCGCGCTCCCCGCCACTATCCCTTATGGTAGTACACTTCCCATCCGAAGTACGTCTCGAACGCCTCGGCCAGGATGGCCGCTGAGTGCGACGGGTTCATGGCGACGTGGTGCTCGAAGCCGTTCTTGCAGATGTGCTGCAGGAGCTTCTGCAGGCCCGGTACTTCCACCACAGCGCGGCTGCCGAAGGTGTCCAGCGGATCGTCGGTGAACGTGCCGTCGCCCACATAGGTGCGGATCACGCCATTCCGATCGTCCGTGGTGATCCGGGCGAAGCTCATCGGGCCGGCGGGCACGCGGCCTGCGATCGCGCCATATGTGTTCTCCTTCCCCAGCGTCGTGGCCAGCACATCGGCGTAGGCCATCTTCGCCTCTGGGAAGAAGCTCCGGGCCCAGTTGCCGCAGTGGAACAGGACGCACTTATTCGGGTCGCCGCCGTAGTTGTTGTTCCAGTCCACCAGCGCGCTCGGCTTGCCAGAAGCCAACTGCAGCGCATACATGGACGCCACGCCGGTGATATCCACCTCGCAGGCGCTGGGCATCAGTTTCTCGCTCATCATGCTCATGAGCGTGCATACGTTGACCCCATAATTCTGCTGTACCGAGGTCCAGCACTGGATGGCGGTCGCGTCGAGATCATTGGCAGCCATCCAGTCATCGATGACGATGCCCAGCTTGGCCATCTTGACCAGCGCGACCGAGGGCACCCCCTCGGTCGGAAGATACTCCTGGATCTCCTCCAGGCGCTGTTTCACCTTCGGGTCGTCGTCGGCCAGCTTATCGGCCGCGCCGAACACCTCGGAAAGATCGATGGTACTGACGGTGATGCCATAGGCCTGAAGCAACTTCTCGCTGAAACGAACGGTATTGAAGGCGTTGGGACGCGCGCCCACGGCACCCAGCCGGGCGTTTCGCAGCCCTTTCACCACGCGGCAGACGCCCACGAACTTCTGCAGATCGGCCTTGAACTCGTCGCTGGTCGGGTACACCGTATGCAGCTCGGTCAGCGTGAACGGGAAACCGTATTGGCGAAGGTTGTTGCATACGGAGATCTTGCCACAGAAGGCATCTCGACGTCGCTCCACATGGAACCCGTCCAGGTCATCGGGATAGGCCTGGACCAGGATGGGCACGTCGAGGCCGGACAGCTTGATTGTGTCCGCCACGCCTTTCTCGTCGCCGAAGTTGGGCAGCACGACCAGGATGCCATCGATCTTGTCCTGGTTCGCCTTGAACAGCGCGGCGCACTTCTTGGCATCCTCCCAGGTCTCCACGCCACCCAGCTTGGTGTCCGTCTCGCTCAGGATCACGGCATCAATGCTCATCTCGCTCAGGACTTTCAATATGTCCTGCCTCGCCTCGGTGACCAGCACGTCAGGGAAAAAGTCCCGGTTGCCGATGATAACGCCTAGTGTGATCTTTCCCTGCTTCATCTTCTCCGCTCCTTTCAGGAAAGTTAGCTGTCAGCTATCTGCTACCGGCTGTCGGCTACTAATACCCAGTCCCAAGGATGCCCTTGTTCGTCCTGGCCCGGCGGGGCGACGAAGCGCCGTCGGCCATCGGCTTCAGACATGCCTGCCGCCTGCAGATCGCCCGTCCTGGGGTCGAACCACCGCGCCTGGTACCGCTTACCTGTGGGCAGTGTGAGCTCAACCGCGCCGCCCACGGGCAGATAGGCCGCGACCACTTCCCGATCCTCTGTCGCCAGCGCCAATGGGCGACGGCCCGGCGCGTACGCGCCTGGGGCGATCAACTCCGGCGCAGGGCGCATCCTGTGGAACGGCACCATCTCGGTGAAGAAGCGGCGCAGGTGGAGCAGGTAGGCCAGCCCCGGCTGATCTCGATCCAGGACGGCGAAAGGCCCCCACGAGTTCTCGAAGCCATGAATGATCCCCAAGGCGCAGAAGGCGCCGCGCCAGGCGCCTCGTCGCGTGTGCTCCGGGTCGCAGAACTCGTGATAGGGGAATCCGAGCGGCAGCTCCGGGTTCCGTTCATAGCCGTACTCGGCGAACACGGCCGAGCCCCACCAGCCCGCCAGGCTGCGTTCGATCTGTTCCTCGATCCCCGCCGCCAGCCAGCCGTTCTCCCTGTCCCGCGTCCCCCACTCCTGGAACAAGATGGCATCGATCGCGCCGGGGTCGGCGGCGAAGCGACGAGCGAAGACCGGCTCCCGTGGGCCGTTATGCACCGAGACGATGTGCCCATGCTGGGCGACGCCCTTCACCCAGCGGCCCATGCGCATGGCCCAACGGTCGGCCACCGGCTTGTAGTGCCAGTTGCCGTTGGGGTAATACTCATACTCGTTCATCAACGTCCAGAAGTAGACGCAATTGAAGGCGTCATAGCGGGCGATGAGATAGCGCATCCACAGCTCTTCCCACTCGGGGACGAAGATGTTTCGGCTGTTGAAAGGGAACTCGAACCCCCAGGCTTCCATGATCATCTCGAAGCCCAGGCCCAGCTCCTCCGCCTGACGCACCACCTGATCCACCGTGTGGAAGTAGTCGAGGTTGAAGCGATCGAAGCGCGGCGATTGCTCGCTGCCGCCCCATGGCCAGGTGCGGCGGGTCTGCCAGTCGCTGTAGCCGTCGGGCGGGTGGAAGGGGCTGACCGGGACGCGCACGCGCAGGAGATTGAAGCCCTGTTCGGCGCGTCGTCGTAGGAATGAATCGACATCCAGGCCGCAGTGGGCCATGCCGAACAGGTTGTACGTGGTATCCCCCAGGATGAAGGCCGGCTCGCCCGATTCGTAGTGGAAGCCCCAGGCGTGGCCGGGGGTGGCTTTGAGGAATCCCCGCGCCTCCCGCGGCGTCACCTCGAATTCACCTTCTCGATGGAGATCAGGATCCTCCGGATACGCGGCAATGCGATACGTCCACCGCCCCACCTCATTCGGGTTGAAGCGCACCCGCCAGGTGTGCTCCCCATCGTAGAAACCGGGGATCGTGAACGTCCGGCCGGACGGAGCGGTAAAGGTGGCGTCCACCCTCACATCGGTGAACGGGTTCTCGTATGCGCGCTCGCTTTGCACCGTCCATTCGTGCACGCTGCGATAGGGGACCTTCTCCAGATGCTCACCCATCGGCTCGCTCCCTTTGGAGGACTACCGCCTTGTCAACCGTGATCGGAAGCATACCCTTTGAATGCTCGCTCTCCCGCCCGGCTGCAAGGTCAGAGCTCGACTCCCAGCAGATGGGTTGCGATCTCACGCAGCTTCTCATCGGGGCCCACGTATAGCCAGAGGACCAACGAATCCGTCGCAGAAGATCGACCGCTCGGCCCGCCGATGGTCTGCCCCTGGCATTCCATCTCGCCGAAGCCACCAAAGTCGCCGCCATCGTTATACACATGGATCGAAAAGCCACGACAACCAGGCCGATCCGGCGGCTCCTCCGGGTACGGCGCCGAGGGATTATTCCAAAAGTTGCGAATGACCAGGTAGCCCCGTCCGTCGTCCAGATGGCTGAAGTATGCCAGGCGTCCAAACACGTGGGCCGCCTTGTATCCGACCTTGTAACGCCGATCTCCGGTGATCTTCAGCCGGACGTGATCCGCGTGAATCGTCTGCAGGCTCTCATCGATGGGTTCGAAATAGTCCGCGTACTCCACACAGGGCGACGCCGGGATCACCAGCTCGCCGCCGGGATTCAGTTGGATCAGCGCCCACGCCGCGCTCATGATGTCATCCGACTGACGCTCGGAGAGGGTCACGATCTGCTCATAGCCCGCGTAGACGACCCCATCGATGAGCTCGCGGTAGCCGCTCACCTCCCGCAGAGGATCGGGGACCGATCGGATCAGTCGTTCTAGATGAAGCTCCTTGCGCCCGGTGGCCAGGTTGAAGGCCTTAAGCTCCATGTCCTGTCGTAGTCGCCACACCTCCGGCCGAGGCTGATCCAGCACATATTGCCCCGGGTCCACCTGCTCTGGCAGGCTGAGACTCCCCCAGAAGTCTCCTCGATCGCGTACGTGGTACTGGATCTCGGGGGCGATCCAAATGCGCTCGCCTCCCAGATTCCAGTCGCCGGAGTCCAGGAAAGCCTGAAACGCGTCCGGCGCGGCGAATGCCGGGTTGATCCAGAAGATGCTCTCTCCCTCTTCGCCCAGGAACGGGCCGAGGATCCGTCCGCCGCGTTGGGAAATGATCACACGGACGCCGTTCTGCAGCGCAAGCACCCCATGCGGGATGTCGCTCTCCGTCAACCTGGCGATGACCTGCGAATAGGTGATCCCCCTTCCCATTTATCGCCCATCCCGTCCGCTTGCCTCTTAAGCATAATGGCTCTACAATCTCGTGAGGGGTCTTCCCCTCGTGTTGGGGGGACGGGGCAAGGGCGGCAAGATGCATGCCCCACAACCGTCCCTTGTCCCCGTCCCTCGGCCCAGGAGCGCGCTCCTCTCTGGGTAGGCCGCGCTTACACGCCGGCGATCTTCAACCCCGCCTTCTTGTAGCGAGATCTCACCTCGGCCCAGTATCGCTTCTGCAGCTCCCGCCCCCAGCGATCGGTGATCTCGTTCCAGCGGTCGGCCACGTCCTGCATAACCTTGTTGGCGTCGGTCTCGCGGCCGGTCAGGAAGCTGTGCAGGCCGCCCTGCAACACGTCCATGTACTCGCTGGTGCCGGGTAGCTGCATCTCCGGGAAGCCGTTGCTCAACACCTGCTTCGCCACGTTCAGGTACTCGGCCGACGGCGACAAGACCTTGAACACGGCCGGGTCGTAGTCCGTCTTCAGGAACATGTCGCTGCCGGACTGCGGGTCGTCCATGGACAGGACGCGGCGCTCAGGCGTCAGCAGGACCTTGAACACCTGGAAGCAGGCGTCGGGATATTCGCTGAACTTGCTAATGCCCACGACGCGGCCGTAGAACATCGAGTTGAAGTTGCGGTAGACGCCATTGACCTCGTAGCCGGGCCACAGCGCGAAGCCGAACTTCTGATACTTCTCCACGGAGCCGCTCTGGGCGAACCAGGACTTCTCCGACATGCCCAGGCGCCCGAGGTCCATGTACCACAGGACCAGCGCCACGTCGTTGGCGAAGACCGTCTCCATCGTCTCGCCCCAGGAGAGCGAGATGGAGTTCTCCGGCGCGTAATCCAGCAGGTACTTCAGATCGGTCAACGCCCGGGCGCCAGCGCCGCCCTCATTGATCATCGGGTTCATGTCGGCGTCGAACCAGTTCCCACCGGCCGAGGCCATCATGGGCGCCCATTGCTGCTCGATGAAGGCCCGATCCCAGGTGCTCGTCTGGAACCCATAGCCAGGCTTCCCGGTGTCGCCCCACTCCCAGCCGGTGAAGAACTCGGCGATGTCCATGAACTGCTCCCAGGTGCGCGGCACGGCGAGGTCGTAACCGTATTTCTCCTTGAACTTCTTCTGATAGTCGGGGTTCTCCAGGGCGTCCTTCCGGTAGTACAGCATGGCCACGTCCCCGTCCACCGGCACGGCGATGGTCTGCCCACCCCACTGGGTATACAGGATGCGGTAAGTGTCCACGATGTTGTCAAACAGGGGCTGGGCATTGTACTTGACGATCAGGTCGTCCAGGGGACGCAGGTAGCCGGTGGCCAGCTCGCCGTTGTAGCGCGGGAAGTGCATAACGATGTCGTAGGTCCCCCCGCCAGCGCGCCAGTCCTTCAGCGATTCCTGCTGGGAGATGTCGGACGGCGATTCGTGGATCTTGAAGGTGATCCCGTATTTCTCCTTGATATATTCCTCCTGTTTGGCGATGATCGGGATGATCTCGCCAGGATGCCACAGGAGGTTCAAGGTGACGCCGTCGAAGCGCGGCTCCTCCGCAACCGGGGTGACCTCGACCACCTTCTCGATGACGACTGGAGTCGCCGGTGCGGGGGCGCATCCGGCCAGTATGCCACCACCGATTACGGCTGCTCCCTTCAGGAAATCGCGCCGTGTAAACCGCCTGCTCAACATCCTTATCCCTCCTTTCGCTGAGATCGCGAGGAACGAGATGGCTTACAGCTCGCGAAATGACGTTTGAAGCCGCGGTCCACTGTGCTGACGACCTCGTGCCGCTCTGCTCTTCGCCGCTCTCACCCCCCTTCTCCGGCGTTAAGGCGGCGGGCTCACCGTGGGGGCTACCACGCCTCGAATTCCTCGGTCCCGGCCGCCTGAATGTACAGCGTCGCGATGATGGAGAGCATGATGAGAACAAGCACCGATAGCATACTGGCGCGCCCCAGATCGAAGTACTGGAAGCCAAGCTTGAACAGGAAAATGCCCAGCAGGACCGTCTCGTTCCCGGGGCCGCCCATGGTGATGAACCACGGCACCTCGTACAGCCGGGTGACCTCGATGATCATCAGCAGGCCGGCGATGAAGAAGTAAGGCCGCAACAAAGGCAAGGTGACATAACGCAACTTCTGCCAGGCGCCGGCCCCATCCACGACTGCTGCCTCGACGAGCTCGTCGGGGATGGAGACCAACCCGCCGAGGAAGATGATGCCCACGAAAGGCGTCCATTCCCACACCGTCGCGATGATGATAGAGATGAGGGCCCAAGGCATGGCGACCGGCCATTGGATCTGGGTAGATACACCAAACCAGCGCTCTAAGATCGCGTTAATGGGGCCAAAGCGCGGGCTGAAGAGCATCCACCATGTAACCCCCACGACGATCGGCGCCAGCGCGGAGGGGATCAGCAGCAGGCTCGACAGCGGCCCCCGCCAGGTGATCCGGATCTGGCTCAGGGCCTGAGCCAGGATGAAGCCCAGCAACATCTGCAAAGGCACCGCGGTGACGAGCACGATCGCCGTCGCCTGGATCGAGGTGAGGAACTGCTGATCCTTGAGTAGGTCACGGAGGTTGCCCAACCCGTAGAAGTAGGATGGCATGGCCGGGTTGGGCGGTTGACGATATAGGGATGCGTATAAGGCGAAGAAGAGCGGTCCCAACCCCACCGCCAATAGCAGGATCACCGAGGGAGCCACCAACAGCCTGCCGAAATTCTGTCGCGTCATTTGATCCCTCCCAGCGTCAACCCGCGGACCAGATAGCGCTGCATGCCCCAGGCGAACGCCAGCGATGGGATCAGCGACAGAAGGGATGCAGCCGCCAGCCCACCAAAGAAGAGCATGTGCCCGGTTCGCAGCCGTGGGAAGTACACGGTCACAGGGACGACATCCGAGCCGGCGAGCTGGTAGGCGAAGACGTATTCGTTCCAGCAGAAAATGAAGACGAATAGCGCCGTGATCGCCAGGCCCGGTCGCAGCAGCGGCAACGTTACTTTCACGAAGGCTTGCCAGTACGAGGCGCCCTCCACCAACGCAGCCTCCTCGATCTCCACTGGCAGGCTTCGGATAAAGCCGATCATCAGCCAGACGGCCAGTGGGATGTTAAAGACGATGTACAAAAGGATCAGTCCATGATAGGTGTCCAGGAGCCCCAGTCGCTTGTAAATGAAGAACAGTGGGACCACGACGGCGATGGGGGGAAAGAAGCGTTGGGAGAGGATCCACATGGGCAGGAATGTGCCTCCAACCTGGAAGCGGACGATCCCATACGCGCACATCACGCCCAATGTGGTGGCGAAGACCGTGGCGATGACGGATATGATCAGGCTCGTGATCAGGTAGCGGAGCAGCGGATCGTTGTTGATCGCGCCCAGAAGTACTTCTCGCACGTTCACCAGCGATAAGGTGCGTGGCGTCAAGATGACCGGCTGGGCGAAGATCTCGTCGCGCGGCCGGAAGGCCGTCAGGACCAGCCAATAGATGGGCAGGGCGCTACCTAAAAGGAACAAGAGCACCACGATCCACGCCAATACCTGGTTCCAATGACGCCTCAGGTATCTTCCCCAGACCCTTTGCCCCACCCAGCCTCGCTCTTCTATCCGGCGCTCGCTGATCGAAACGAGTTCTGTCTCCATAACCGAATGCTCCCCACCTTCTTCCCGGAGGGTGATATCCCCTTAGAGCACGTCTGGACGGGCGATTTCCGCGTCATGACGAGGGCGCATCGGACTCTGGAGGATATATCCGCTCCGGCGGCACGCGACGCTTGGGCCGTTGGATGAGCTCGATGGTGACGCCGATCTTGTCTTCCGTGTCCAGGTAGGCGTAGTGCCCATCCCCGTCCAGCCCGAAGCCCGCGCCGTCCTGCGTCATGGTCAGCCCGGCCTCCTCCGCCTGCGCTAGGGCCTCCTCCATATCGTCCACCAGCACGCCGAAGTGGTGCACCCCATAACCGTGCTCTTTAACGAACTCGGCGTATATCGTGTCCTCCTCCAGCATCTCGATGAGCTCGATGCGCAGGGGCCCGATCCACGATAGCGCGACGCGCATCTTGTACTCGGCAGGCCGACCCCGGTACGTCATCCGCTTCACCAACGGCTTGCCGTACGTGTAGATGTGCCAGGGGCCGATGCCGAAGAGCTTCCAATAGGTCTCTACCGCTTTATCCAGATCCTCGACGATGATCCCCACCTGGGCGATTCCGTTCTTGAGAAACGGGAGCCTGTTTCCCTCTTCCATATCAGGATCAGGCATGACACATCTCCCTCTGGTCCCCTCACCAGTGATGAAATCATCAAGTTCAGGGTAACACCCCCGCCGGCGCAAAGGCCCGGCTCAGCTCTTCTCTCTGCGTTCTCCGCGTCTCTGCGGTGATTCATAAGAGGTTTACGGCGAGAACACGACCTTGAGCGCTTTGCCCTCGAAGGCGATGTTCACGCCCTTCTCGAACTCGGATAAGGGGAAGCGGTGGGTGACCAGCTTGTCGCCGGGGATCCGGCCTGAGGCTAATAGCTTCAGGGCGAAGCGCTGGTGCCGCGGGGCGAAGGTGGTCGCGCCGATGAGATACAGAGCATTGTAGTGTACGACATTGATATCCACAGGCGGCTTGCTATCATTCTTTGGGAGGCCGCCGAAAATGAGGATGCGGCCTCCCTTCTTGGCCATCCCCACCGCTTGGACCACAGAGCTGGGCGCGGGCGTGGCTGTGATTACCACGTCCGCCCCCTTGCCATCGGTCAGCCGCCGTACTTCGGCCACTGGGTCCGTCTTCGAAGAAATGACGATCTCGTCGGGCCCGAAAGCCTGAGCCAAGCGGAGCCGCGCCTCGCCGCGATTCACCAGGATGACGCGATCGGCGCCTCGTGCTCGTGCCAGGGAGACGTGAATGCAACCGATAGGGCCAGCACCGATGACCACCACGGTATCGCCAAGCCCCACGTGGCCTCGTTCCTGGGCGTTGACGCACGAGGAGATGGGCTCCGAGATGGCCGCGTAGACCGGGTCCAGACCATTGGGCACCGGCCAGATGGACCCCCATCGGATGGCCTCCTCAGGAATGGCGACGTATTCCGCGAAGCCTCCCGGCCAATCCTGCGCGATTTCACGGTGATTCTCGCACAAGTCGAATTCCCCGTTGGTGCAGAATTCACACCGATCGCAATGGACCGGCGGCCCCACGGCTACCAGATCCCCCGCCTGCCACTTCCCTCGATATTCTGGCCCCACCTCAACCACCGTGCCGCATATCTCGTGCCCGATGATCCAGGGGAAGGTCACTCGCCGGTGTCCGCTCCGCAGCGTTCGCAAATCACTGCCACACAGCCCACAGGCGACCACCTTCAGCAGCATGCCGCCTTTGGGCACCTCGGGCACTGGCACGTCTTCCAGGGCGAACTTCATCGGCGCATGCACAACGATCGCCTTCATCGTATCCGCCATCACACTTCCCCTCTTTCTCAGACCTCACCCCATCCCCCTGCCCCTTTCCCTTCTCCGGCGCGGAGAGGCGAAGGAGATGCCGCCGAAGGCGGCGGGGGTGAGGTCACCCTTCAGTCAACATGGCGTCCTGGAGTTGACGCAATTTGTACACGAACTTTGTCGGGTCGGGCGCGAAGTTGTCTTCGGTCAGCATTGCTCCCTTCGGCACGTCCTGGAGGACCTTGCCGCCCGGAGCGATGCCGACCGGGATCCCCTTCGCCGCCCTGGCCTCCTCGTAGGTGTAAATCCGCCCCAGGATATCCGCGCTGCCAATATCCCCCACCATCTCGCCGGCCTTCAGGTCTCGCTTGGCGATGGCGACGACCTCGGAGACCAGCCGCTTGGAGACCAGCGTCCTCTCTCCGTAGATGACCGCCTCCGCGATGGAGAGCGGGGTCTCCGCGCTGCAGAGATGATAGGGGCGATACAGTGTGTAGTAGGGGCCGGGCCCCATGGAGTAGAAGGCCATGTCCTGACGGATACGGGGATCGTCCGTCGTGATCACGGCGAAGACGCCGGGAGCCACCCTGCCGATGGAGAAGTCAACGCACCCGCGATGGTCGAGGATGCCGCCGTCTTCCTTGGGGATGAAGACCTTGTTCAGGTCTGGGATATCCGCCTTCGCTCCATGCATGCCGGGCACGTCGGGTATCAGACCGGTGGCGTTGGACACGGCCGCCATCTCTACCATGGTCTTGGTGCCATCCTTGAAGGCGGCCAGCATCTTGGGATTCATGCCCTTACGCTCGGCCTCCTCGCGGCAGGAATCCGGCGTGGCGTCGAGGTCAATGGGATTGTTCTTGCCCTTGCCCAGGCACACAACCTCGAAACCCAATGAGCGGGCCTGTTGGTATAACATCATGCACACGCCCGGCTCGTCGCCGAAGGCCACAGTGTAGACGCTCCCCGTCCGCCGTGCCAGATGGTGCAACAGCACCCCAACGGTGACATCCGTCTCTACGTTCAACATCACGACAGTCTTCCGGTTGAGGATGCCGTTCCATGCCACCTGGGCACCGATCTCGGTGATCCCGGTCGCCTCCACGACGGCGTCCAAACTCTCCAACCGGGTTAACAGCAGCGCGTCCTCCGTGACCAGGTACTTTCCCCGCCTCAGAGCATCTTCCGCCTCCCCGGGCTTATGGGTGATGCAGATCTGCGACTCGGGAATCCCCATCGATTTCAGAGTCTGGAGAGGACGGGCGATGTCGATGTCCGCGATAGCGACCGTCTCCATGCCAGCCATCTGGCGGGTCACATGGGCCATCCCGGATCCCATTTGCCCACAGCCGATCAGGCCGACACGGATCGGATCGCCTCGTGCTTCACGTTCCTGCAGATGTTCAAGGAGTTCCATGATGACATACCTTGCCGTGATGATATCTGCATGCCATCCCTTAGAAGCGTGCGGCTTGTAAGGGTCCAGCATGCTGGACCCCTACAGAACCATGCACCGAGTTTTCAGCCGATGCCAGCGGGAGTGCTTCAGCCGTAGCCAAGGAGTCGCGCGATCGAGCCGCCCAGGACTGCAGCTTCGTCCTCTGGGCTCAGGTTCAGCATCCGGATCTTTTCCAGCTCCAGGCGAGCGTAGGTGACCACATCCGGCTTCCCGTGCGGGCCGTCCGTCCCGAAGATGACCCGGTCAGCGCCGAGCCGCTGCACCGCCTCCTGGATCTTCCAGGGCATGACGACGCCGCTGACGTCGAGAAAGAGGTTATGATGCGTCAACGCCAGGGCGATGAAGCGGTCGATGAGGCGTTCATCGATACAAAGATATTTCCCCATGTGCGCGACGATGATCTTCGTTTCAGGGAAGGCCTTCGCCATGCGCTCGATGGCATCGTATCGGCCCATGCAGTCGATGAGACAGGGGACCCCCAGCCTGCCGGCCAGATCGATAACGGGATCGATCACGTATTCCGCCAGGCTGCACTCCCCGGCATGGATCTTGATCCCCTTGAACCCCAACGTCGAGACAGCCCACTCGATCTGCTCGAGGATCGGGCGCTCATAGCTTGGTAAGGCGTAAACGTAGGGGATCAATCGATCCGGGAACCGCTCGACGGCCGCCCGGGTCATCTCGATAGAACGCTGGGTGGTGGTGGACATGGCGAACACGACGGACTTGTCGATCCCCACCTTCTCCATGACCCGCACGATGGTCTCCGCATCGTACTCCGTCCGCAGAGCGTCTCCGTGTTTCAGGTGGACGTGTGAGTCTATGATCATGGGACCTCTCATAATATCCTCAACCTGCCAGATTCAGACCGGCCGTCCCGCTCTTGCGAGACACCGCGGGGGACACGGTCAGGAGAGCACCCACAGCGACCAGCGGTCTTCGTCTTTCGTCCGTCGTCATATCTTCAAACCAGCCGGGCGAGCTCCCTGAAGTCCTCCTTCACATGCTCGTAAAGCCGCTTGTACAGCGCGAAATACCGCATGTACAGTTCATGGTTTTCCTGGTTCGGCTCCATCCGGTCGATGTACTCCGCCCATTCCTTGGCCACGGAGAAGTCCTTGAAGATCCCTGTGGCCACGCCAGCCAGGATGGCGTCGCCGAACGGAGCGCCGGTCCGGCGCTTCACCAGCACCGTCGGCACGTTGAAGACGTCGGTGATGATCTGTCGCCACAGCTTGCTGACCGCCCCTCCTTCGTTCAGCACCAGCGGGAGGTTGAGCTTCAGGCCGGCTTCCCGGATCAGCCGGAAGTTGTCATACAGCGCGTAGGCGACCGCTTCCATCATGGCCCGGACGATGTGCCCCTTCGTGTGATTGAGGGACAGGCCGAAGATCACGCCGCGAGCCAATGGATCCCAGATCGGGGTCCGCTCCCCCATCAGGAACGGCAGGATGATCAGTCCCTCGCTGCCCGGGGGGACCTTCTGCGCCTGCAGGTTTAGGAGGTCGTAGGAGGAGACCCCCAATACCCGTTCCATCTCGACCTCATATTGGGAGAAGACATCACGCAGGTATCGGATCGACTGGCCGCCGGTCATGGTGGAGGGCACGGTGACGTACGTGTTCGCGGAGTCCACGGTGTAGGGGAAGTTGATCATCAACCGGCCCACAGGCGAGAAGATGAAATCCAGGTCTCTGTGAACGACGCCGAAGTTGCCGACGCTGCCGAGGTTACTCTGGATATCCCCTTCCTCGACGGCGCCAGCGCCCACCCAGCCGGCGTTACAATCCACCTGCCCGGCCGCCACCGGGATGCCTGGTATCAGCCCCGTCTGTTCCGCGGCTTGTGGCGTCACCTCGCCGACGACGTCCGTGCACTCGAAGAGATCGGGCATCAGGCCCGGGTCGATCCCGATCTCTCGCATCAGGTCCTCTTCAAACCGGCGCTCACGTAGGTTATAGGCCACGCCGTAGAACGCCGCGGCGGAGTAGTTCAGCGTCGCCTTACCCGTGAGCCGAAGCGTGATAAATCCATCGATGGTCAGGGCTTTCCATATCTGCTTGAACGAGTCGGGTCGGTTGTTCTTCTCCCACAGCAGGTTGACGAGGGTGGGGTGATCCTCCAGCCGATTGCCGGTGATCTGGAAGATCCGATCCTCTCCGATGTGCTCCTTGAGCCATTCGACCTCTTTCGTCGCCCGGCGGTCCATCAGGTTGTACGCGCGGTGGATAGGGTTGTGGTCTTTATCCACCATCACCATGGAGGGCAGCGCGGAGGAGACCGCGATCCCTCGCACCTCCTTCGGATCCACGCTGGACTGCTCGAGGATGCCGCTGATAAGGCGACATGCGATCTCCCAGTAAAGATGAGGGTCATGCTCCGACCAGCCGGGGTGTTCGTGGATGAAGGGATACTCCTCGAAGGCGAAGCCCAGGACATCGCCGTGGGCGTTGATGATGCAAGCCTTGGCGCCACCCGTGCCGTAGTCCACGCCGATCAAGTATTCAGCCACGATATTTCCTCCCAGGAATACGCTGGTAACTTCAGCGTAGGGTCTCAGTGGGTGCGAAGGTTATAAGATCTTCTGAGTTTCAGCGAAGGAGAGGAAGGCGCGTCCTCACATCCGGAAGGCTGGATTTGGATTAGGAGATTACGCTAGCCATTTAGTAGTGAACAATTGTTCACTACCAATTATTTGTTCACATTATAGCAACGATGCCGTGAGGTGTCAAGCAGCAAGTGCCTCTGCCCCTCGCTTCGCTTTCGAACTCTCGTGAACTCGACAGAGCCCTTGAGCGCATCCCGACAAACAGGGGGCACCCTTTCCACTACCGAGTTAGAGTGAAATGGTCCCCATGTCGGCCTCGCAGTATGCGAAGCGCATTCCGGAAATCCTCAGGATAAGGAGCCTCGATGGTCATCGACTCGCCTGAGCCAGGATGCTGGAAGGTTAGCGAGAGTGCGTGCAGCGCGGGACGGGCGATGATGGACTCCGTATGACGCTCGGAGGGTTCGAGGAGGTAGGTATAGAGAGGATCGCTGATGAGAGGATGTCCCAACCATGTCAGATGCGCCCGGATCTGATGAGGACGTCCGGTATGAGGTCGGGCTTCCAGGAACGCATATCTGTCGAAGCGCTCCAGCACGCGAAAATCGGTGCGGGCAGGCTTCCCGCGCTCGGGGTCCACAATGGTTCGATGGCGGCGGCCCACATTGGCCCGGAGAGGCTGATCCACCACTCGGCGATCCCATGTAGGGGAGCCATGTACCAGGGCATGATAGACCTTTTCAATCAAGCGTCTCTCGAACTGGATATTGAGACATCGATGGGCCTCCGCGGTCCGCGCCAACACCAGGACGCCGCTGGTATGGCGGTCCAGTCGATGGACCACCCACAGGCGCCCGAAGCGCTCCTCGAGGAGGCCTACGAGGTAAGGTTTCGTCGGATCGTAGCCATCGGGCAGCGTCAACAGGCCGGCTGGTTTATTGACGGCCAGCAGTTCCTCATCGAGCCAGAGGACCTGAATCGCGGCCTCCCAAGCCGCGTGCCCACCTGTCGTCTTATCCATTTGCTCTTCTCTTCGGCCCTTCATCCCAAAGTGGGTCCTGTTAAAGGAAGTGACGCTTTCTCAACCCGTCCCAGGCATTCAGGGCCTTGCTCTCGTATCCTTTAACGCGCGCGATACTGGCCACGAGCGGAGCCGTTCCTCTTGGCCGTAAGCGGCATTATACGAGTTACGGGCAGCTCGTCAAAAGATGTTCTAGATCAAGATGTTCATATCAGGGGAATTTGGTATACTTCTTTAAGTTGACTCGTATTCAATTATGTGATATCATGTATACAAACGTTTCCCCAATGCGTGTGCAAGGTCCTCAGGACGCGAGGAAGGCACAGCATGTGCCGGAATTTGTCTTCCGCTAAAGTTTATACATCCTCGCCTCGACTCGCTTATGACTACATCAAGTCCCGCATCATGAACCTGGAGTATAAACCCGGCGAGAACATCACAGACAGGCAGGTTGCCCAGGAGTTGAATATCAGCCGCACACCTGTCCGGGAGGCCTTACGGCTGCTGGAGCATGAGGGCCTCATCGTCAGTCAGCCTCGACGCGGCTGGCGTGTCTATACACTCTCGCTGAAAGACATCGAGGAGATATTCGACATCAAGATCGTATTGGAGAGCGCGATCGCCCGTTGGGCGGCCACATGCGAGGACGCGGAGAAGAAATCCGCCCTGAAGGAGGCCCTGGCGCGAATGAAGCGGGCGGTTGCCGAGAACGACCGAGAAGCCTGGGTCGAGGCCGATCTCGCATTGCATGATGTTATCTTCTCCATGTGCGGCAATCAACGGGCCGTCCGCGTGGTTAAGAATATGAACGACCAATGGTGGCGTGTGCGGATCGGGTTGATAGCCATGGAAGGACGGATGGCTCGATCGACTCGAGAGCACGAGGTCATCGTCTCCGCCATCGTGGCTGGCGACCCTGATGCGGCGGAACGGCAGATGCGTACTCATTTGGAGAGCTTGCGTCGTGAGCTCATCCATGTGCTGACCAATCTCGTCCTGCCTTTCGCCCATCATGGTATGTAAGCGTTAACCGTTGGGGCTGTCCAGACACCACTGCCTGACCTTCGATACCGCCATCCTTGCCCTTTACACCGTAGCCTACTACACAGTGCCGACTATATAAACAGAACTAGTCGCTGTTGGGGAAAGCGTTCGACGCATGGACGTCAGTTGCGTTCACGAATTGCCCGGTTTTGCCTCCCCCAGCGGGCATAAAGGGTTCGCTGTTCGATAGATGGAACCGAACAGCCACTTGGCCACGAGGGAGCAGCCGAGCAGGCGAGCCCGTCGAGAAGCACCTGATAGAAGGGGGGATGCCACGGAAAGGTGAAGAGGGATGATGATCCTTTCGGATGAGAGGGCATGGTTTGCTCGATCCCTGATCGTTGGTGTCTTGGGATCCTCGCTTTCCCCCTGAAAGGAGGGATGTGTCATGTCTGGGCGTCTGGGTAGGAGACTTTCTCGTCGTGATTTCCTGCGGGCGAGCGCGGCCGTCACGGGGATGTCCCTGGTAGCCGCCTGCGCGCCGGTCACCCCGGTGGCTGCCCCAGCTGCTCCCGCCGAGGTAGAGGAGAAAAAGGCCTGGGAGCTGATCGACTGGAACAAACCCGTTCCCATGACGGAGCGCCTCCTGGCGGATGAGTACATCCTGCCGGAAGGCTGGGACAAGGCCACGGAGGGGGTGAAGGAGCTGGTTTTCTTCAACAGCGGCGCGCTCAAGGACGATATCGCCACGGCTATCGGCATGAGGCTGTTCGAGCAGAAGACCGGCATTAAGATGAAGGCCCTCGAGGTCGGGGGCGCCTATACATTCCCCAAATTCCTCTCCGTCGTCACCTCTAAGGACCCCAGCGTGCACTTCGGCTTCATCCGAGCCGAGGTCGAGTACGCGCATGTCGCCTCCGCCGGGTGGGCTCATCAGATTGATGCGCTCTGGCCTCCTGAAGTGCAGGCATTGTACTCCCCCGGGCTGGTCGATGCCCTCCGATGGGATAACCACTTCTACGGCTCGGTCAACATCGTCCAGTACTACGCGCTCTTCTATAGGCCGTCCTGGCTGGAGGCCGCGGGCGTCGAAAAAGTACCGGAGACCTGGGAAGAGGTCTATGAGGCCGCCAGGAAAGCCCGGGAATGGGCCAAGGAGAACCTGGGGGAGGATTATTACGGCATCGTCTTCGGCGCCAGCAAATCCGGCCACATTCACATCGCCTATCTGAGCGCGCTCACCTATTCCCAGGGCCAAACCCTGCTCAAGGATGGGCGATGGAACCTCGACACGCCGGAGTTCAGGAACGCCTGGAACTACCTCGTCAATCTCATGAAAGAAGACATCGCCGATGTGGCGTGCCTCGGATATGGGTGGAAGGACTATCATACCGTCTTCGGCGTGGGCAAGGCAGCCATAGCCATGGCGTACTCCGTATACGCCGTGAAATTCGATGAGGATTTCCCCGAGTTGAAGGGAGACTGGGCTGCCGTGCCGCCACCCAAGTGGGATGCCGCCCAGCCCGACTCCAACCGCATCGGGTACATCAACTTCGACGTCTATATGATCAATAACTTTGCCGACGAACAGCACAAGGCGGCCGCCATGCTGTTCCTCGACTTCTACCGGAGCAAAGAGGCGTGCATGTATGAGCTCCTGGTGGAGGGGAACGATTCCTTCCTGCCCGCCGTGTACGAGGATCCGGACATCGTGGACAAGGTTAACTGGGAGCTGGCCAAGGAGGTGGCTAAAGAGATCGGTGCCGTGGAGCCGGTGAAGCGCGATATCACCATACCTGATGTTCGCGCTGCCTCCGCCAAGACCGCCCGCATCGAGGCTCTGCCCCCTGGGGCTGCCTATGTCTCCGACATCCTCTCCGAATATCTCGGAAAGGCTGTTCTGGAGGGGATAGATTCCAACGCAGCCCTGGACGAAGCGCTGGAGAAGATCCAACAATACATCTAAAACGCAGGCCGCCGAGAGGGGGCAGGTGCAACACCTGCCCCCTCGATCACCATGCTTCCTTAAATTAACGGCCTGAGCGACACAGCCGATGGCATAGTATCGCAAACGGGAGTCCCTCATCAAAGGAGTTGGCTTTCATGGTGAAGGCTGGTGGCAGTTCCGTTGGGGAGAGTACCCGACCTCGTTCTGGAGCACTCCAATCGGTTCGGGGATGGGCTTTGGTCCGTTCTGCCCTGGGGAAGACAGGGACGCTATCTAATGCCAATTACGGGATGCTCCTTTCCATCCCCGGGCTCATCCTCTTACTGGCCTGGGTATTGTTACCGCTCTTCATAGTCATTGGATTAAGCTTCTATCGGTATGACAATGTCTCACCTGTCCGATTCATCGGCCTGCTGAATTATCAAGAGGTCTTTAGCAATCCCGACTTTCCCAAGATCCTGCTGCGTACGTTTGAATTCTCCTTTGGATCGACCGCTCTGTCGCTCTTCACCAGCGTGGTCGTGGCCGCCTGTTTGAACAGGATCGGAAGCGGCTCGGCCGTCTTCAGGTCGCTGGTCGTGATGCCGTGGGCCGTCCCGCTGATCCTCTCCGGCTTCCTGTGGGCATGGATGTTCCATCCCTCCTTCGGGCCTATTAGCGACCTCCTGTTACGGTCCGGCCTCCGGGACACGGCGCTCAACATCTATGAGGATCCTATCTCGTCCATGGTAGGCGTGATCATCGCTGATGCCTGGCGACGTATCCCCTTCCTTGCCATCATCACGCTCGCTGCGTTCCAGGCCATCGACCAGGAATTGTATGATGCGGCGCGGGTGGATGGCGCGGATTCCATCGATACGTTCATGTATATCACCCTGCCCCTCGGTAGCCGGCCGATCCTGATCGGCACCCTGATCACGCTCATGTTCACCTTCAGAAGCATCGACGTCATTTATTCCATGACGCCCGGCGGTGGCTACGCCAAGAGTACCTACGTCATGGGGGCCTATCTCTTCGACAACCTGTATGAGTTCCTCAACTTCGGCGCGGCGGCCGCCATCAGCGTCATCCTGATCCTCCTGACTTTTGTGATCGGTTCGCTGTTTATCTACTACACCCTTAAACGGCAATAGGGAGACGACGAATGAGGCTTCGTCCTTTTCTGTTGAAGATCATCGATCATCGCGTGACGCCATACGTGATCGTGGGCGTGATCGCCCTGTTCATGGCGGCTCCCTTCCTATGGATGACGCTCTCCGCGTTTAAGACCCTTCAGGAGACGTTCATGAGCCCGCCAACCTACTTCCCAAAGGACTTCACTTTGGAGACCATGGCCTTCACATGGTTCCAAGCGCCCATACCCACCTATCTCAAGAACTCGTTGATCGTCTGTTTGACGGCGACCCTGATTATCGTGGTCGCGAGCATTTTCACCGCTTACGCGCTAAGTCAGTATCCCTATCGGGGAAGTAACATCATTCTGGGGCTTTTCCTGTTCACCCGCACCATTCCTCCGCTGGCGATGTTGCTCCCGTACTATCTGATTATGAGGAAGCTCGGTCTGCTGAACACCCGGCTCTCCGTGATCCTGTACCTGATTTACTTGAGCTATCCCCTCGTGGTGTGGCTCCTGAAGGGCTTCTTCGACGCCTTCCCTCGGGATCTGATCGACGCCGCCATCGTGGACGGGTGTTCGCGTACTGGCACGATCTTCCGGGTGGTGCTTCCCATCACGGCGGGAAGTGTAGGGGCGATCTCCGTGGTGGCGTTCCTGTGGGCATGGAACGAGTTCTTCGCGCCGTATCTCTTCATCCACTATGATGAGCTCAAGCCTATCACGGTGGGCCTGTACTACTTCGTGGGCGACGAGGTCACCTATTGGAACCGGATGTGCGCGGCAGGGATTTACGCCGTCGTGCCCAGCCTGGCCTTCTTCCTCATCGCACAGAGGTACATCATTAAAGGGCTGACCGAGGGTGCCCTGAAGTATTAGTGTTGAGCTGTCACTCCTGCCTGCTCAATACCAAAGCGCTCCCTGGAGGCTTTCGTCAACCAGGGAGCGCTTTCATTAATAAGCTAAATAAGCTAACAAATCGCGCTTCGTCGTAATAAGCGCTCGTCATATGGATCAGCGACCGGCGAGGCCGCTGGTGACGATGCCGCGGATGAAGTAGCGTTGAGCCACGAAGAAGACGATGAGCACCGGAAGCAACACCACCGTGGAAGCTGCCATGAGCAGATTCCAGCGCGCGCTGTGCATGCTACGGAAGCCAGCGAGTCCCAACGCCAGCGTGAATTTCTCCAGGCTATTGAGATAGATCAGAGGCCCCATGAAATCGTTCCAGTTCCAGATGAAGGAGAAGATCGCCACCGTCGCCAGCACGGGGCGGGACAGGGGTAGCAGGATGGACCACCAGATCCGCAGGTATCCCGCGCCGTCGATCACCGCGGCCTCATCCAGGTCTATGGGGATCGTGGTATAGAACTGGCGGATGAGGAAGATGAAGAAGGCTCCACCGCCGAAGAAGGAGGGCACGATCAACGGCAGGAAGGTATCCAACCAGCGCAGATATTTAAAGAGCAGAAAGCTCGGGATCAACGTCACGACGTAAGGCAGCATCATCGTAGACAGTAACAACACGAATAAGGGCCTGCGGCCTGGGAATGGGATTCGCGCGAATCCGAAGGCGACCATGGAGGCGGAAATCAACGATCCAACCGTTGAGAAGAACGTGATGGTCGCCGTGTTCAGGAAGAAGCGGTCGAACGGGAGGATCGTGAGGGCCTCGGGGTAGTTCGACCACACGATAGGATCTGGGATCCATTGCGGCGGGAAGACGAACTCCAGGCCGCGCCCCTTCAACGAGGTTGAGATCAGCCACGCGAGGGGCATCAGCATAATCACGCTGATGCCGGAGAGCAGCAGGTATAACAGACCCTGCTTCACGCCACGCATGATCACGAACGTCTTGCTATGCCTGGTCGTATATAATCCCCCGGACGAGATCTGGCTCATGTCACCACGTTTGACGACGCTCATCACTTCTCTCCTTTCGACGAGCGTTTCATGAAATCAGCATCAGATGCCCAACTCGGCTTCATAATACACCCATCGCTTCGATAGCTTGAGCTGGAACAAAGTGAAGATCAAGATGATCACGAAAAGGACCCAGGCCAACGCGGAGGCGTATCCCATCTTGAAGTACTGAAAGCCGTTTCTATAAAGATAAAGGACATAGAACAATGTCTTGTTTTGCGGCCCGCCATCCGTCATGATAAAGGCCGAGGTGAAGATCTGGAAGGAATCGATTAACCCTATGATCAGGTTGAAGAAGATGATCGGCGTCAACATGGGGATCGTGATGAAGCGGAAGCGCTGTAGCCCATTGGCTCCATCAATGCTGGCCGCTTCGTATAGCTCGTTGGGGATACCTTGAAGGCCGGCCAAGAAGATCACCATCGCACCGCCGACACCCCATAAGCTCATGATAATGAAAGCCGGCTTGGCCAGATTAGGATCCATCAACCATAGCTGCTTCGGCAAGCCCAGCTTGACCAATAACGCATTGGCCAACCCAAACTCGGGATTGAAGATCCACAGCCAGAGCATAGCGCTGGCCACGGCTGGCGTGACGGAGGGGAGATAATAGATGGTCCGATACAGCGCGATCCCCCGAACTTTGGAATCCAGCAAGATGGCCAGAAGCAAGGCCACGATCAGCTGCAGCGGCACTCCGATGAACGTGTAATAGGCCGTATTGTACAGAGAAAGGGAGAAAAGAGGATCATGTAGAAGCTGTATGAAATTCTGGAATCCCACGAACTTGGGCGGCGTGATTACCTCCCATTCCATGAGGGAGATCGCGATCGAGGCCAGCATGGGGCCCGCCGTCCAGAGGACGAAGCCCAGCAGCCAGGGGGAGATAAAAAGATAGCCAGCGATCAAAATCCGCCACCAGCGCTGAGAACGTCCGCTGCGACGGATGATCGGTCCTAATAACCTCAGTAAGAGTTCCATACCCGCTCTTCCTCGATCAGAGTTCGATGAAGATCATGCGATTGGGGTGGTTGCGGCGGCGCAGCGCCGCTGCGCCGCCGCAACCACCCATTTTCTCGGTCCCCCCTCCCCAGCGGAGCGGATTGGGGAGGGGGGACTACAGGGGGGTAGGGTACGAAATCATGTGGGCCCTATGGGGCCAACTTTACGTCGCATACACGGCCATGCGCCCCTACATTAACTCACGCTATGAGCGAAGAGATTAGGCAGGGGCGAAATGGCGCGTGCCATTTCGCCCCCTCTCGTGCTTCATCCTCCAGCCAACACAGCGTTGATCTGCTCATCCATGGCCTGGCAGGCTTCCTCGACACTCTTCCGTCCCGTCCAGACCTCGGTGAGCTCCGTGCTCCGGATGTCGTCCACCTCGTCGAAGTGCGTGGTGACGGGCATCGGTCGGAGCCACTCGAGCGTCTGGCTCCAGACCTTATTGTTCTCCGGCGGCACGCTCTGCAGGAACTCCTCCGACTCCAGGACGCTCTTCAGGATCGGCGTCGAGAAGGCCAACTCGCCGATGAGCTTCTGGGCCATCTCGCTCAGGTACCACTTGGCGTACTTCCAAGCGGCATCGGGATGCTTCGATTGGTTGCTGATGCAGGAGCCCGTGCCTCCCTGGGTCGTCCACCTGCCGGCCGGACCCTCAGGCAGGACCGCCACATCCCATTCGAGATCCTCGATCGCCCGGAAGGTCGGGACCATCCAGCGGCCGGATTGATACATGGCGATGTTCCCCGTGCCGAAGAGGGTCGGCGCGTCCCGTCCTGCCATCTGGGCCGGCGTGGGGGAGACCTGGTACTTGAGCAGCAGATCGGCTAAGAACTGGATGCCGCCCATGGTCTTCGGATCGCTCATCGTGCTCTCCGTGCGATCTTCGTTGTACCAGTCCCCACCGTTCTCCCAAATCCACGGTGCGATCGGCTCCCAATACCAGTCCTGGGAGTAGCCCCACTGCTGGTCCTTCGTCAGCGCCCGAGCTGCCTCGAGGAAGTCGCCTCCCGTCTCCGGATCCCACTTCCAGGTCTCGTCGGGGAAGTCCACCCCGGCCTCCTCGAACAGCCGCTTGTTGTAGAACAGCACCTGGGAGTTCACGTCCTGAGGCAGAGCCAGCTGCTTGCCCTGATATTGATATCCCAGGAAGACGCGGTCATAGTACTTGCTCTTGTCGATCTCCGCCTGGACGTAATCATCCAGGGGGATGGGCACGCCCTTCGAACCCCAGGCCGCCATGTAGACGTAGTCCATCCGGAACATGTCGGGCGCTACGCCTCCAGCGACCATCGTCTGCAGCTTGTCCCAATAGTTCTCGGGAGGCACGTTGATCTTAACCTTGACGTCCGGGGTGGCCTCTTCGAATGCCTTGGTGATGGTCTGCATCACCTTAAGCTCTTCAGGGCCGGCCCAGGTCAGGTAGACGATCTCGGTCGGCCCCTCAGGCGCCTTTTCGGCCTCCTCCGGCTTGGCCTCCTCAGCGGGGCCGGCTGGCGGCGCGCAGGCCGCCGCGATCGCCCCCAGTACAGTCATCCCCGACACGCGCAGGAAATCCCGACGGCTCATCTGATGCTTTCGCGTTCTCATTTTCTACCTCCTCGCTTTATGATAGACCGTGACCCTATGATGTGCGGGTACCATCCTGCATGGCTCACTTCGCTGAAGGCGCTTTATCTGAATCTCCGTTATCCCACCTCCTTTCCCTAGACCGAACATGATGCCTGGGCTAGGATCTCGCGCGCCCGATTGCAGGAGGCGCAGGTCGGGTTGGCGCATAACAATGCCGCCGGGTCCTCCCGCAGCAGGTCGATCACCGTGTTGATCAGGTCTTGGCCGCGCATAAGCTGGACGGGAGCGGTGCCCACAAATCCCTTGCGCACGAGCCCACGTGCTTCCAGGATCGGGCCGATCGCCTCGAACCCGGCGGAGCATCCAGGCGGTCGCAGTAGGGGCACGTGGATCACCTGGCCGCTTGGGAGCACCACGGGCATCGGCTCGGCCGGCTTCGAGCAGGTGTGCCCCCAATAGGGCACATCTGCACATGCTTCGCCCACGTGGATCGTGGAATTGCGATTGTGTCCCACGCCCAGCAACAACACGTATCCTCCCAGGCGTGCCAGCCGGGCCGGCGGGCTGTCTGGCCCCAGTGGCGGCATCAGATGGTGTCCCTCGATCAGCGCGGCCGCGTCCGCTCCCCAGACCGCCACCGAATGGGTGGGATGCCAGCTCCGCAGCACGCCCGGCTGCTGCCGGAACACCTCGGTGATGCGCCCCACACGAGAGGGAGTTCGCGCTACGTCGAACCTTCGCCTCTCCCAGGCGAAGGTGGGCACCATCACCGTGCCCGTGGGCCCCACCACCTCCTGAAAGGCCCGGATGACGGCCTCCGCCCCGCCCTCCACGTAGCCGATGCTGCGCAGGGAGCTATGAAAGAACACCCGATCCCCCGTGCCGAGTCCCAATCGGCGAAGATCGGCCGCGATCTGCTCCTCAGTGATGACGGGACGTGCCCTCAGGCGCTCGACCTCGATCACTTCCCGCATCATAGATGGACGACCAGATCCAGGTTTCGTGGTCGATCGGGGTCCAACTCCTTCGCCATCGAGCGATGGTAGGCCATCAACTGGAGCAGCGGCAGGTATAACACGCCGCGCGCTGTCTCCGGCAGGCCACTGTTCAACGTGACGACAAAGTCGGCGCCGCCGAGCTCTTCCGCAGTGCCTTCCTCGGCGATGGCCAACACCCGGGCGCCCAGCCCTCGCATCTCCCGCAACACGGCCACCTCGTGCTCGCGGGCCGAATCGGACACCATCCCGATCACCAGGGTGCTCTCATTCACCATGGATTTGGGACCATGCCGGAACTCCAGGAAGTGGAAGGCCTCCGCGTACGTTAAGGACATTTCCTTCATCTTCAGCATGGTCTCGCAGGCTAGGCCATAGTAGATGCCGGAACCCAGGAAGAAGGCGCGATCGATGCCGAGATCGCTCCCCAATCGTTCCGCCAGGTCGCTGTAGTTATCCAGCAAGGCCCGTCCGGCGTCAGGAAGCCGATCCAGCTGCGCCAGATACGCGTCGTCACCGGCGGCCAGGCCCGCCAGCACCTGCGTCAGGACGTACATGCTCGCGAATGACCGGGTCTGGGCGATGCTCTTCTCTTGCGCGGCGGGCGCGCTCAGCACTACCTGCGCGACCTGGGCCATCGGCGTATCCGGGTAACAGGTGACGACCGCCACATCGGAGCCACCGTGGGCTTTAAAAGCTTCCATGGCCCGTAGCGTCTCCGTGGTCGTGCCCGAGCGGGAGACAGCCACCAGCAGTGGGCGCCGCGCCGGCCCCAGCACCGCCTCTGGATAGAACCATAACTCAGAGGATGGCAGACCGCGGGCACGCCAGCCGGCAAGCCGCTGCAACAACGAGGCTGCGGCCAGGGCGAGATAGTAAGTTGAGCCACACCCGATGAACAGCGCATCATCCATGCCCTGGGCCAGGAAGGCGCGCACCTCATCGAGCTTCTGATGGGCCTCCGTCAGCGTCTGGGCCCATACCTCCGGCTGCGACGTAATCTCTTCATAGGTGTGTCGGCCACGTTCTGTGGTCAGTGCGTCGTTCCCCATGGCATCTCCTTAACCCTGTATGTTGTGAAAATGTGACGAAAGACGGATGACGAAGGACGAAAGGCCTGCTCGCGATCCCGGCGGGCCGCAGGATAACCTTCATCCGGACAGGCCCAACAGGCGGTAGGCGTTGGCGTGATAGATCTTGCGCAACACCTCATCCGGGAGGTGTACGCCATAGATACGCCACCGACCCTGGCGAGGGACCTCCTCGGTCCCGTAGGCGAAGTATTCGTCGTCCGTCTCCAGGAAGCGGTAGTAGATGCGATACAGCGCCGGATTCACCGGCTGGTCGATCCCGAATAGCACCCGATCCTGATATTCGATCAGGAAACGGCGGGCGGTGTACGGCTGGCGGCCCAGCTCGGCGATCCGCTCCGCAATGTCCACGTAGAAGTTCGGGCATGCGTCCATCAACTCCGCCACCCAGGCCAGGTTCTCGGCATAAGCCCCCATGTGAGCGCCGATGAAGGTCGTCTCCGGATGACGGCGCACCAGGTTCGCGAATTGATCGATGACCGTCTCAAACGAGGGGAACTCCGGCCCGTAGAAGTGCCAGTCGGGATGGGCGTGGAGCTCCTCCCAACGCTCATTGAAGCGGTCCAGCGGATCGAAGAAGGCGACGGGATCCGCGATGTGGATGAGGACGGGGAGCCCCAGCTCGCCCGCCGTCTCCCATAATGGATCCAGCCGCTCATCGTCCACGGAGACCATGCGCCCCTCGCTGTCACGGATGCCCAGCCCCAGGTCCTTCCATACCTTCAGGCCGCGGGCCCCCATGGCCGCGCTGTGGCGCAGGCTCTCCACGGCGTATCGCGGGAAATCCGGGTCCTCGGCCCAGCGCCCCCAGTTCAGCCGGGCGAAGACGACGAAGCGGTCGGGATGAGGCCGCTGGAAATGCACGATATGTTCGGCCAGGGTGTCATCCCAGCCGCCGTCCAGATCCACGATCATCTGCACGCCCGCCTCATCCATCAACGCCAGCAGCTCCTCCACCGGCCGCTTCACCCAGTTGCCGAAGACCGGTCCCAGATGGTTGTGGACATCAACGACGGGGAAGCGCGGCCGCTCGATCGGCGTCTCCTTGACCACTAAGCGCGGCCGCGGCATGTATTCCCGCAGCAACAGCTCATCGGCCGGGATCTGCCTCGTCTTCATCGTGGTGGAATGTCCAACCTCCTTCTTCATCACCGCGGAGACGCTGAGAGCGCAGAGCTTTTTTCTCTCACTTGGAATAAGAGGCGACCTGCAGGTCGCCCCTACAGGTATGTAAAGGAAACGCGTGTGCTGGCTATGTCGTATATGCCAATATGAGCGTTTGTTTTCCCTTTCTCCTCTACGTGCTCTGCGTCTCTGCGGTGTAATATGTATGTAATTACTCTGGCAAGGACAGCCTCGCCGTATATTTCAGCGCCATCGCCAGGCTACCCGGGTCCGCGATCCCCCGGCCGGCGATGTCGAAAGCGGTGCCGTGCGCAGTGGTTCCGCAGACGACCGGCAACCCCATGAACAGTGTGGCGCCCGATCGGCGCGCCAGCAGCTTGCGCGCGATGTTGGCTTGGTCGTGATACATACAGACCACGCCGTTGTACCCCTGATCCATGGCCGTCAGGAACACCGTGTCGGCCGGGAAGGGACCTTGGGCGTCGATCCCTCGCTGCTGCGCCTCCTCGATAGCCGGGCCGATCTCGTCGATCTCCTCCTGCCCGAAGAGGCCTCCCTCTCCAGCGTGGACGTTCAGCGCCGCCACCGCGATCCTGGGATGCTCGATCCCGACCCTCATCAGGGCCTCGTGCATCCTCTCGATGTACCGGAGCACCCGATCCTTAGTAATCAGGTCCGCTATCTCGCGGAAGGGGACGTGCTCCGTCACCGCGACGGTCCACAGGGAGCCCATAACGCCCATGATGAACGCATCGGGACTCCCGGTGAAATCGGCCAGGTACGCGAGCTCGTCCATGTAGTCGTATCCGGCCAGGTGAAACGCCTCCTTGTTCAGGGGCGCCGAGACCACACCATGTACCTCCCCAGCCATGGCCAGCTCGAAGGCTTTGCGCAGGCACAGGGCGGCGGCCTGCCCCATGGCCGGATCCACTTGCCCCCAGAGGATGCGATCGATGCGCACTCCTTCCGGGCAGAGGACATCCACACGCGGCGGAGCGAACTTGGCCTCGGACAGCGACGAGATCGGCTCAAACGTCAGCTCCGCGCCGACGATCCTGGCGGCCTCCCTCATGACCGATGGATCGCCCACGACGAAGAGGCGACAAGTCTCGTACGCCCCACTCTGAGAGAGGACCTTGACGATGAGCTCAGGCCCTATCCCCGCGGCATCACCCATGGTGATCGCGATGA
>DUEN01000130.1 GCA_011176545.1 Caldilineae bacterium
CTGACCTGGGCGCGCGGCCGCTTCCCCACGCCACATGGTGAGATCGCGGTCGCCTGGGAGCGGAGCGAGGGACGGTTCGAGCTGACCGTTGGGCTTCCCCAGGGAGTAGAGGCCCTGGTGCGCCTGCCCGATCTCGTGCCGGATGAGGCGACGGTGGAGGTCCTCGGCGCGGGGCCGGCCGTCTGGACGCCTGCGGGATGGGAGGTGGAGGCCCCAGCCGGCGGTGAGCTCACGGTCCGGGCGCGCTGGTGAGTCCGACGAATGGCAAATTGTACCTGCAGGGAACTGTATAGACAAATGCTTACGCGGGCCAGCGTTGCGCCGGTACCACTCAGCGGGAGGCATTGGCCCTTTTCAGGTGACCGGCACTTCGAAAGTACCGGTCACCTTGGGAATCCGGGGATCCTTCATCCCCCCAGGCGGCGTGTTTTCAACCCCCGCCTGGGGAAAGCGATGTGTCCGCTCCCCGGAATCCTGGGGATCAAATCTCCTCGATGCGCATGATCACGTTCCCGGCTGGATCGGGACAGATGACATGCGCATCCCTCTTGAGCCAGTCCCCCTCCTGTAACACGCGCTGCTTCGCCGGAAGGAGCGGCAACACCGCCTGAAGCGCGTAGAGGCAGAAGTGGCGGTCGGGCGGGATATACAATCGTCCGCTGCGCAGGATGAAGTAATCCCCAGGCCGCATCCCGGAAGTGCACTTCCCCCTGACCTCCTCTACCACGACCCGTAGGCTCTTCAGCCCTCCCTCCGTCCCTTCCTCAATCTCCAATCTCTCATCCTCCACATGCTCCACCTCCTGTTGTGCCTGCTCCTCCGCCTGCTTCTCAACCCTCCCAATCCGCTCGACCTTGAAGACCACCCGGCCCTTGGGATCCGGGCATTGGGCGCTATGCACTCGCCACACCCAATCCTCATCCCGGGCCTCCGCGATCTCCCGCTCCTTCAATGGGATCAGCGGCATCAGGCTTTGCAGCGCCCACAGGCAGATATACCCGCCCTCAGGGATGCGGATATCGCCGTCACGCACGGTGAAATAATCGCCGGGCTTCATCGGCGGGTTCGCCGTGCATCTCCCCAATACCCTTGTCACGGTTACTTTAAGCTCGTACATCGCTATCCTTCCTCACGCGATAGGTATCTCATCAGAAGGCCGCACGCTTAACCCCAGTTCCTCCAGCTTCTCTCGGGTCGGCAGGCCGGTCCTCACATCCCAGCCCCGAGCGCGGTAGTACTCATCCAGCATGGGCTCCAACTCCAACACCGAGCCCGTGCTGTCCCCGCTTCCCTCGGGCATGGGCTCCTGCAGGAAGCGCTTCGGCAGCGTATCGTCCTTGCGCGTGACCCCCTCACGGGCGATGAACAGCCGTTCCAGGTTCACGATGCGCTCGCCGATCCGCCGCACCTCCTCGCCGGTGATGTCCCAGCCCGTCGCCGCCTGCAGCAATTCCGCCGTCTCGTCCCAGTTCAGCACCTCCATGTTGTTGTACGTGTTCTTGCATATCCCCAACGCATCGGAGATGGCCGCCATCTCCTCGAAGTGCTTAACCACCAGTCCCTTGCCCTTGTACTCCAGCCGAAACGCCGTCTCAGGGATGCCATAGCGGCGAATACCCTCCTCGGGATCGTTGGAGAACTCGAACCACGGCTCGGAGCGCAGGTGGTCGGCCCCCCGGCTGGCCACCGCGTTCCCCAACCCATACGCCTTGATGCTCCTGGGATCGGCCTGGAATACTTCCAACCCCTTGCCGTGCATGGCTATCTCCTCCGAGCCGCGGCCCAGGCGCTCGGCTGCCCGCTTCACGCCATCAGCCAGCATATCGCCGAAGCCCTCTCGATGGGCGATCTTGTGGATGAGGGCCAGGATCGTTTCCCCGTTCCCCCAGGTCAGGTCGAGCCCATCGGCCTCGTCGCGAGAGAGGATCCCCCGCTGGTAGCACTCCATGGCCCAGGAGATCACTTCGCTGAGCGCGATGGCGTCCATGCCATACCGATTGGCCAGATCGACGCACTTCAGCCCCAGGGCCAAGTCGTTGTTCCCGACACGCACGGTGAAGCCGGCCAGCGGCTCATACTCCGGCCCCTCCATCTTCAAGCCGGGGAAACGTCTATCCTTGATCACCAGGAAGCGGCTGCAGGGGATCGTGCAGGCGAAGCAGGCCTTGCTCTTGATCTTATACAGCTTCTCAATGGCCTCGCCGCTCACGGCGTCGGCCTCCTCGAAGCAGCCACGCTGGAAATGGCGCGTGGGCAAGCCGCCGATGCTGTTCAACGCCTTGATGAGCTTGGTGGTCCCCAGTCGGGCGCGGATCTCATATTCCGGATGCGCGTAGATGCGCTCATCCAACTGCTCGATCAGCTCCTGGAAGCGAGCCATGTCCGCCACAGGGAAGAGCCTGGTCCCGCGCACCGCGATGGCCTTTAGGTTCTTGGACGCCATGACGGCTCCCATGCCCGTACGGGCCGCGGGGCGGTTCAAGTTGACGAACACTCCCGTGAAACGTACCCCGTTCTCGGCCGCCTGGCCGATGGTTGCCACCTGCACATCCGGATCACCCAACTCCTGTCGGATCGCCTCGGTGGCCTCCCACACATCCTTGCCCCACAGATGTCGGGCGTCGCGCAGCTCTACCACGTCATCGTGAATCCACAGATACACGGGATGCTCCGCCCGGCCGCGAATCACCACCTGATCATACCCCGCGAACTTCAGCTCTGGCCCGAAGAAGCCGCCCGCGTTGGAATCGCCCAGGATCCCCGTCTGCGGCGACATGGCCGAGACGTTGAACCGGGCGCCGCCGGGGAAGAGCGTCCCCACCAGCGGCCCCACGCCAAAGACCAGGATGTTCTCCGGCGAGAGCCCGTCGGTATGCGCCGGCAGCTCATCCCAGAGTCGCTTCACGTTCAGGCCCCGGCCGCCGAGGAACATCCGGGCCAGGTGCTCCTCCGTGGGATGCCGATGGATGATCCCATCAGTCAGGTCGATGCGCAAGATGGTGCCGCCGTAGGCATTCATTGTCGTCCTCCTCAGCATTCAAAAGCGTCCGAGCTCGGGCCTCGATTTCTCCGAGGTCAAAGCTAGCTGTGGACATCTCCTTCTCTCTATGCCCGTCTCCTCGAACGGGGGTCGAGGAGGTCACGCAGCCCGTCTCCTAGCAGGTTGATGCCGAGGATGATCAGCATGATAGCCATCCCCGGGAAAGTTCCCAACCACCAGGCGGTGGCCAAATATTGACGCCCCTCGCTCAACATGCTCCCTAGAGAGGGCTTTGGGGGTTGTATACCCAGCCCCAGGTAGCTCAAGCCTGCCTCGATCATGATCACGACAGCCATTCGCAGAGTGGCGGTGACCAAGACGATGGGAAGGGTGTTGGGCAGGATGCAAGTGCGAATGATTCGGAAGTCAGTAGCACCGATGGCCCTAGAAGCTTCAACAAACTCCTTCTCTCGGAGGGCCAGAGCCTCGCCCCGCACAATGCGGGCATATACCACCCACTGGGTCAAGCCCAGGACTCCGATCAGGGTAGGAAGGTTCGATCCAACCACGGCTATGACGGCGATAGCCAGGAGAGTGAGAGGAATGGAGAGCTGTACATCGCAGACCCTCATCAGCAAGTCGTCTACCCAACTCCCGAAGTATCCGGATAACAAGCCTAGACTCACCCCGATGCTCCCCGAGAGTAGGACGGCCAACCCTCCGACCAGTAGGGATACCCTCACTCCAAACACCATTCGGCTAAGGATATCCCGGCCCAAGTCATCGGTGCCCAAGGGATGTTCCCAGCTGCCGCCTTCCATCCAGAAGGGAGGTTGCAACCTCTCAGCCAGCTCCTGACGATAGGGGTCATGAGGAGCGATCCAGGGAGCGAAGAGAGCGATAAGCACCATGAGTGCCATGATGCTTAGCCCCAAAGTCACCGGCGGGTTCTCCACCACTCTCCTCGCGAATCCCCACCAGCTGTGCGCTTGAGGTGACTCATAGAGGGGCCTCCTGTCCCCTTCCAGGTATCCTATGGTTGAGCCTTCGTCAAAATGACGAGCCGAGAGGCGTTCCACCGTAATCCCTTCCCCATTCATTTATACCGAATCCGCGGGTCTAGGAAGGTGTACAAGACATCGACGAGGAAATTCATGACGACCACGACCACGGAGACGAAGAAAACATCAGCCTGTACCACGGGGAAATCTCGCTGGTAGATCGAATTGATCGCCAGCCGCCCGATGCCTGGCCAGGCGAAGATCTGCTCGGTAATGACGGCACCGCTCAGGAGACCAGCGAGAGACATCCCCATGACGGTCACCACGGGAATAAGGGCGTTCCTGAGCGCATGACGCGTGGTTACCATCCACTCGCTTAACCCCTTAGCTCGGGCAGTTCGTATGTAATCAGCCTCCAGTACCTCGAGCATGCTGGTTCTAGTGAGCCGGGCAATGGTCGCCACCAGTCCAAATCCTAAAGTGACCCCAGGCATGATCATATGGAGAAAGCTCCCTCGTCCCGAGATGGGCAACAACCTCAGCTTAAGGCCCACGATCAAGATGAGGAGGATTCCCAGCCAGAAACTGGGGATCGACTGGCCTAGCAGCGTGAAGACCATCCCCATATAATCGAGGAGGGTGTTATGCTTCAGGGCGGAGATGACCCCTAAGGGGATGCCTACGACCGCGGCGAAGAGAAGGGCAAAGATGGCCAGCTGGATAGTCGCCGGCAGCCGCTCCAACACCAGGCTCATGGCGGGCACCCCGGCGAGGATCGAGTCCCCGAAATCGCCCCGCACCGCTCGACTCAGGAAGCGAAGGTACTGGATATAAAGAGGAGCATCTAATCCCAATTGTCTTCGCAGAGCCTCCCGCTCCGCCTCCTGGACTTCTGGACCGAGCATCAAGCTCACCGGATCTCCGCCGAGGCGGGATATGACGAAGATGGCGAAGGAAACACCGAGGAGGACGATGAATGCCTGGAAGAACCGCCTGATCATATATTTGACCATACTACTTCCCCTCATAGCCTCCCGAAGTTTAAGGTCTTCGGGAGGCTATAGGTTTCGCCTCAGGTGGTGGCCTCATACATGTAGATCAGCTCGTCCGAGCGCGGGCTCCATTTCAGTCGCTTATTGAGGGCGTAGACATCCACCAACTGATACATGAAGATGAAAGGCGGATCCTCATAGAGGAGTTCCAGGGCTTTCTTCACGGCCTGCTCATGTTTGACCGGGTCAAGAGTACTGCCCCCCTCATCGATGTACTTATCCACCTCAGGGTTAGAGTACCAGGACCAGACGTTGTCGCTCCGACAGAGGGTGTAGATCGTGTTCCAGGCGTCGAAGTAGGGGTTACCCAAGGCAGCCAGAGACATGTCGCCGATGATATGCTTATTAGTGTCCTTGGCCCAGACCCCGAACTCCATGGCGTTCAGCGTGACTTTGACCCCCACTTGGGCCAGTTGGTCCGCGATGGCCTGGGCTACCTCTACATTGCGCAGGAACCGGCCTCGCCCGACCCGGAAATCCTTAATCTCAAACCCATCAGGATACCCCGCCTCAGCCAAGAGCTGCCTGGCCTTCTCAGGATCATAGGGATAAGGCTCGAGGTCGGGATCATATCCTACGAAGTACTCGGGGGCCACAGTGGCTAGTTTGATGCCGTAGCCGCCCAGGATGTGCTTGATGATCGCATCGCGATCCACAGCGTAATTGAGAGCCTGACGCACCTTGGGGTGTTTCATGTCCAGAGGGCCTTCTCGCTCTGTGTCGAAGATCACCATTGCCACCCGGGTGCTAGGCACACTCTTCACCTCCAGATTCTCATCTGCCTCGATGGCGGGGACGCTGTCCGGTGGGACGTTCACGATGAGATCCACATTTCCAGCCTGGAGCTCCGCGATACGAGTGGCATCCTCCGGGATGGGTCGGAAGACAACCTCATCGATGGCTGGCCTCCCCCGCCAGTAGTCATCCCGCGCGACCAAGGTGATATGTTCCTCCCTCACCCACTCCTTTAAGGTATAAGGTCCGGTGCCGACCGGCTCGTGGGCCAGCTTCTCGAACCCATGTTCCTGGGTATACTCCTTGGGTACCATCTCCAGATCCAGCAGACGTTGTAGGAGGAAGACATCTACCTCGGAGGTGGTCACCCTGACAGTATATTCGTCCAGGACTTGGGCATCCTTCAGTTTAGGATACCATTTGGCAATGAAGGGGGGGGCCACTCCAGGAAGTTTCCCCATAATCCGGTCCAGATTATACTTGCATACCTCAGCGTTGAAGGGTTCTCCATTGGAGAAAGTGACTCCCCGCCGTAGCTTTAGGTCAATAGTGAGGTCATCAACGATCTCCCAGGATTCGGCCAGCAATCCCTCGTAGGCGTAATTCTTTTCCGGATTTCTCTGGCCAAGCGAATCGTAGATATGAGCCAGGATGTTGCTGGTAATGGTGATGGAGTGATTATGGGGGTCCATCGTCGCCGCATCCGCCCCCTGGGCGATGGTAACTTTCTTCAAAGCCTTCGGCGCCTCAGGCTGCAGACCTGGTTGAGGAAGTGTGCACCCCTCCAGGCCATATAGAGCTGTCACCCCCAAGCCCAGGGCAGCGCCCTTCCTCAAAAAATCCCTTCTAGTCATTGAGCGAGCCATTTCGTCCTCCTTTCCTGTTCTCAGATTGGGTTGCTCTTCGCCATGTGATCCTCCTGCAAGTTCGAAAAACGCAAGCGATCCTTCCCTCCTTAAGGCCCACATCGGCTCAGAATCCAGGGTCCCCGGCGCCATCGATGATCCGGCCATCCCTTATCACCAAATCGAACATCATTCCAGTCCCCTCAATCGATCTGACACCCTTAATCAGGTCAGGATGTGCCTTTCATTTCCTCCTGGGCCACGGAGATCATCTTGCGGATCTCCTCCACAGCTTGCTTGATTCGAGCATCCAGTAGCCTTCGACCCGCTTCCGGTCGGGCGCTCCGGGCATCCCCCAGGATACCGTTGGGTGACTGCGAGCGGACCCCATAGACAAAGGACTCGATCTGAGAGTACTTGATTCGGTCAGGGTGGTAGAAGGCCTCATCAGCGCGTCCCTCCTCAGCCTTGTCCATATCTACCAGTTCAGGGTGGAGGGCCAACATCATGGAGGTCTCGGCGAAGCCAGAGTGGACTCCGGCCTGGGCTCGAGAGATGCCGTATTCCCGATAAATCTCTTCGATCTCAGCTGGCTGCTCTCGAATGTTGGGAATGACCATATGTACCTGGCAACGATCCTTCAGGGCTTTAGCGATGCGAGGCAAGAGGGCCACCATGGTGTCCGAGTTCCCCCCATGGGAGGAGATGAGGACAATGTCCTTAAAACCATGTCCGGCCAGGCTGATGCAATACTCCTCTAATACCTTCATGAAAGTTCCCTGAGTCAGTGTCACCGTGCCAGGGAAATCGAGGTGATGTTCAGAAAGCCCAGGTCGCATGACGGGAGCTACCAACGCATTTCCCAATTCATGGGCGATCCCCTCGGCCAGGGCATACCCCAAATAGGTGTCCGTCCCAGTAGGGAGATGTGGCCCATGCTGCTCTATAGAGGCTACTGCCAGGATAACGGTGGTCTTGCCTCCTGCTATGGCCTCCTCAATCTCCCGCCAGCTCATCCGCTCCATTAACACCTCGTCGTTTGCCATTACGTTATCCCTCCTTTCGATTCAGCCTTTTAGTCGATTCTGGAGAGAACCGGCCCCTTCCCTCGAGCATCTGTCCTCTATTGATATGTCCACCCCCCACCGCGTCAGGATCGGAGCATAGGCTCGCATGGCCCTCTTCTCTTGTCGTTCTTGAGCCAAAAGTTCCTCCTTCCCATAGACAATGGCCCCTGTCGCGCAGCGCTTGACGCAGGCCGGATCTCCGCCACATAAGTCGCAGATAAGGGGCAGGCCAGTCTCCGGATGCAGGGTTACCATGCCGAAGGGACACGCATCCACGCAGGCAGAGCAGCCGATGCAATCGTCGGGGCGCAAGAGGACGGCCCCTGTGACCTCGTCCTTGTACAGGGCCTCGGTGGGGCAGGCGGCCACGCAGAGTGGCCGTCGACACAGACGACAGACATGGGGATAATCCACCCCCAAAGGCTCGACCTTGGTTATCCGGATACGGGCTGTGGCTGTGCCGAAACGCCCATCGTGTCGAGCTACGCATGCTATCTCACAAGCCCGACAGCCACTGCAAAGGTTCCCACGAACTAGAATGCGTTTCACAATCCCTCCTCCCTGCAAGGCCTATGTTCCCAGATATGCCTTCCGCATCATCTCATTCTGCAGCAAGTTCTGGGCCGTATCCGCCAGCACGACGCGCCCTGTCTGCAGCACATATCCCCGATCAGCGATGGAGAGAGCCATGTTCGCGTTCTGCTCAACCATGAAGATGGTCGTCCCTTGGCGGTTGATCTGCTGGATCAGCTCGAAGATGCGCTCCACCAACACTGGCGCCAACCCCATGGAGGGCTCATCCATCAGCAGGAGGCTCGGCCGGCTCATGAGGGCCCGCCCCATCGCCAGCATCTGCTGCTCACCGCCGGAGAGGGTCCCCCCCAACTGCGAGAGCCGCTCCTTCAAGCGGGGGAAAAGCTGAAAGACGCGCTCCAGGTCCTCCTCGATCCCATCCCGATCCCGCCGCAAATAGGCCCCCATCTCCAGGTTCTCCAGCACAGTCATCTCGGGGAAGATGCGCCGGTTCTCCGGGACGATAGAGATGCCCCGGGCGACGATATGCCCCGTGGGGAGGCCATCGATACGCTCCCCGCGGAACTCGATGGTGCCCCGCGTTGGCTTCACCAGCCCCAGGATCGTCTTGAGCGTCGTCGATTTGCCGGACGCGTTGCCGCCCAGCAGGCAGACGATCTCCCCCGGATAAACTTCAATGTTCACGTCCCGTAGGATAGGTATAGGACCGTAATGGGTATCAACATGGCTGAGCTTCAGCAACGGCCTCTTGGTCGCCATCCCTTCTCCGTCCCAGATAGGCTTCGATCACCCGCTCATCGTGGGCCACCTCTTCATATGAGCCTTCGGCGATCTTACATCCGTGATCCAGGGCCACAACCCGATCAGATACCCCCTGCACGACCTTCATATCGTGCTCGATGACGAGGATCGTATACCCCTTCTCGTCCCTGAGCTGGCCGATCATCCGGGCCATCTCCAAGGTCTCATGCGGGTTCATGCCCGCGGTCGGCTCGTCCAGCAGGAGCAACTTCGGCTCGGTCGCCATTGCCCGGGCGATCTCCAGGCGACGGCGGTTCGCGTAGGAGAGGCTATAGGCTGGCTGATCCAACCGATAGCCGATCAATCGCGTGCCGAAGAAGGACAGAGCCTCCACCGCCTTGCGTCGGATATGTTCCTCCTCACGTCGAAACCGGGGCAGGCGCAACACGCTCGCCATCACGCCGGACCGGCTACGTGGGTGCTGCCCTACCATGACGTTCTCCAGGACGGTCATGTTGGTGAAGATGCGCAGTGTCTGGAAGGTGCGCGCAATCCCTAATGCGGTGATCTCATGGGGGTGCAACCCAACCAAGCTCTGCCCGTTAAAGAGGAGCTCCCCTTCGTCCGGCGGGTACAATCCCGTGATGAGGTTAAAGACGGTGGTCTTCCCAGCGCCGTTAGGCCCGATGAGGCTGACGATCTCCCCTTCCTCAATACTGAGGTCCAGGTGATCGACGGCCGCCAGGCCGCCGAAATACTTGGTTAACCCGCGTATCTCCAGCAGCGCCATAGCGTTATCCCCATCCTCCTGTCACACCTTCTGCACCCATCGGCTTCCGAATAGCCCCTGAGGACGATAATTCATCACCAGGACCAAAAGCGCCCCAAAGATCAGCATGCGGGTGACGCTGGGCTCCTCGACCAGGCGCGTCTCCCAGACGAAGGCCAGGGTATACAATGCTGGCACGAGCATCACCCGTCGGGCGGTGCCCTTGAGACGATAAGCGCCAAGGAGCAGAGATAAAGCCAGCACAAAAGCGATATTCCCGACGGGACGGGCTGCCCGAGGGAACAACATCCACCAGTTCAACATCCTCGTCAGCGGCGCCAGGATCGATCCGGAGACACTGGCTTTCATCTCCGGCTGCAGGAACCACTCCGGATGCCAGGTGGTTAACGCGACTTTAAGCAGGATCCCCAGCGCGCCCACGCCACCCAGCAGGGCCAGGCCGCGCGTTCGTTCACGTCGGGAAAGCCCCATCACGGTCAGGATGAGAGCACTGTAAAAGATAAGTCGGGCCGCCTCGGGGCTTCGCAATAGCTCAGGCAGGACGGAAAGGACCACCGCTCCAGTGATCGCCCCCCAGATATTGCCTACACCGCCCAGCACCATCATGGAGTACAAGATGATCAGGATCGTCACGTCGAAGTTGGGAGGGAACACGGCCCCCTGCCAGGCGGCGAAAACTGCCCCGGCCATGCCGGCGATGGCCGCGCCGACAGTAAAGGCCAACAGCTTGAGCTGACGAACATCGATGCCCATCGTCTGCGCGGCTAACTCGTCCTCCCGGATCGCCCGCCAGGCCCGCCCGATGCGCGAGCGGTCCAGATGGAAGACGAGCAGGAAGACCGCGGCGATGAAGGCCAGGATCAGGTAGTAGTACTCAACGACGGTATTCACCGTATAGCCCAGGATGCGGATATCATCGACGTTGAGGATGCCATTCGGCCCCCCAGTGATGTTCAGGGGCCTCTCTAGGAAAGGCACATGAAGCCTGTCCAGGTTGATGAAGAGCAGGCAGGCGATTTGGCCGAATCCCAGGGTCACGATGGCCAGATAATCCCCGCGGAGCCGAAGCGAAGGTGAGCCCAACAGCCGTCCCAGGAGCGCGGTGACGAGGATGACCAGCGGCAGGACCAGCCAAAAGGGCCAATGCCGGTCGAATTGTGGTGAGGCCAGGAGCGCATACACATAGGCTCCCACGCCATAGAAGGCCACATATCCCAAATCGAGGAGCCCCGCGAATCCCGCCACCACGTTCAGCCCCATGGCCAGGATGACGTAGAGACCCGTCAGACCGGCCACGCGCATGAGGTAGGGATTGTGGACGAACAAAGGCAACGCTCCTGCTACGGCCAGCATCGCGAGCAGCTTCAGCCGGCCGTCCACGCGTTCCCAGGCTCGCCTCAGCCGATAGGATAACTTACCCGCGGTCTCCGCCTCCCGTCGGCGAGCCTCCTCCCTTGCGACCCATTCGTCCCTGCCGAACTGCTCCCATCCTTGAATGGCCGACATCCTCCCCTGCTCACGTCATCGCTTGATATAGGGCCTACACTTTTTCAGGTACCTTTGCCCCCAGCAGCCCCTGAGGACGGAAGAGCAAGAGCAAAATCAACACAAGGAACGTGATGAGATCTCGATATCTGGGCGAAATGAAACCCACGCCGATGCTCTCGACGAGCCCCAGGAAAAGCCCGCCTAGCATGGCCCCTGGGATGTTGCCGATGCCGCCACAAACAGCGGCCGTAAAGCCCTTCAGGCCCGCGGTGAAGCCCATGAAGTGATAGATCTGGGTGAACAGCAACCCGACCAACACCCCCGCTGCGCCGCCCAGCGCGGAGCCGATGAAGAACGTCGCTACGATGACCTGATCCACGTCAATGCCCATCATGGCGGCCGCTTCCCAGTCCTGAGCTGTCGCCCGCATGGCCTTGCCCAGCCACGTCTTCCGCACCAGATAGTGCAACCCCAGCATGAGCAACACGGCCACCACGATGACCAGGATGCGCGTCAGGGAGATCGTAGCGCCGAAAACGGAGATCCCCCATGTGCGAGGGATCAGCAATCCCGTGCGATACGTCCGATAGCGTGCGCCCATGATAAGCAACACGGCGTTCTGAAGGAAGAAGGAGACGCCGAGGGCGCTGATGAGCGAGGCGATGCGCGGGGCCTCCCGTAGGGGGCGATAAGCGAACCACTCGATGACGATCCCCAGGAGCCCACATCCCAGCATCGCCGCCACCAACATGAGCAAAATGACGACGGCCGCAGGGAGCAGCAAGGTATCCCCTGGGGCCAACAGAGTGAAGACACCCCACCCGATGAAGGCCCCGATCATATAAACCTCGCCATGGGCGAAATTCAACAGGCGCAAGATACCATAGACCATCGAATAGCCCAGGGCGATCAGCGCGTAGACACTTCCCAGTGTGAGGCCATTGACCAGTTGCTGAGGCAATTGCTTGAGGAGCATATCCATAGGCTGCGCCCATCCGTGTCAGGAGATCACCGGGCAGGAGGGCACTTCAACGGACACCCTCCCGCCCGGCGCGATGCGTCTCACTCCATCTCCACCTTCTTCACCAGCTCGAAGTGATCGCCGACCACTTTGAAGATGTAGAATGAGGCGCCCACGGGATCGCCTTTCTCATCGAAAGTGAGGTTGAAGCCCAGGATGCCCGGGCGGTCCTTCGTCGCGCGCACCTCGCGCAGGACGTTCTCCCGGGTCACCTCACCATCCTTCTCGTAGGCTCGCTTAATCGCGTCCAGGAGCACTGACATAGCCTCATACGTGGGCGGACCGTAGGCGCCAAACTCGCCGTATTGCTCCTCGTACGCCTTCCACACCGGCTCAGCCTCGGGGATGTAGTGCACATCGGGCGCGAACTGAGAGACATACGCGCCCTCCGTGGTCCCCTCCGCGCCAGCGATGAAGTCTGGTGGCGAGAAAAGCCCGTCCGTGCCGACGATCTGCACCTCTACGCCCAACTCCTGCATCTGCTTGGCGATCTGAGCCCCCTGGGAGGCCAGTTGGAGGGGCAGGAACAGCACATCCGGGGCCTCGGCCTGTATGCGCGTGATCAGCGCGGAGAAGTCGCTATCCTTTTGGCTGATGGATTCACGGGTGATCTGCGTGACTCCTAACTCCCGTAGCTTCTTCTCAACCTGTTCCGCCAGGCCGACGCTATAGACGGATTGATCATCGACGATGTAGACGGACTTGGCCCCCAGGTCCCTGACGATGAAGATGGCGTCGGCCGGCCCCTGGACGTCATCCCTGGGGACGACGCGGAAGAAGGTCTTGTAGCCTTGCTCGGAAAGGTCGGGCTTGGTACAAGAGGGGCTGATATGCACTAGGCCGGCCTCCTCGAAGATCTCGGCGGTGGCCGCGCAGTTTTGGCTGCTCTCCGGGCCGACTAGGCCGTAGATGTGGGAATCGGCCGCCATCTTCTCCGCGACCAGCACCGCCTTGGCCGGATCGAATTCGGTATCGCCTTCCACCATCTCGACCTTGATCCCGCCGACGCCGCCAGCTTCGTTGAACTGATCCACGGCCAGCTTAGCCCAGTTGCGCTGCTCCATACCGACGGAGGCAGCGGGGCCGGTCATGACCGTCATCATCCCCACTTTGACTGGCCCTGCGAAGGCGGTCTCAGGAGACGGTGCTGGCGTCGGCCCGGCAGGAGCCGCCGGAACTGGCGCACAGGCCCCCAACACCATACCGACGGACAGCAGGATGGCCATGAACAGCCAGAAGCGCTTCATCTTCTCCCTCCTCTCTTTCTCCCTTCCAACGGATTGGGATAACTAAACAAAAAGCTCCCGTCCCGGTAAGGGACGAGAGCTTCATGAGCGAAGCACCCGCGGTGCCACCCTTCTTAGGCCGATCCTGCCCATGATCGACCTCACTCGTTGCAGGTACGGGATAGCATCCATGCTATCCGATACCCTCAGCCGTGATAACGGTGGCGACTCCGGCACAGGCTACTAGGCATGATAGCCGTTCGCCCTGCGACTCACAGGCCCATTCAGCATCCGCGCTGGCATCGGGTTCTCACCATCCCCCCCGACTCTCTGTGCCCCGCTTTGATGCTTACTAGCCCTGATCATTGTCTTTACGCTATTCGGTTTGGAGCCGAGTATAGCACACAACCTATAGCGTGTCAAACATGGCTTTTTCCCAACCCCATCGTATGCTACAATCCTCTCCGTATGGAAATTAAGGGACGTCTTGCTCAAGACACGTGTCTCCTATTCCACGTCCACGATGAGCGAAGGGAAATCACCAAGGAGAGGAGCGACACAGGATGGGAGAGCCTTCCCGACCGCGCGTGAAAGTCCTGTGGATTCGGCCGGAATACCTGCAAGAGATCCTGGCCGGCCGAAAGACGATCGAGGTGCGGGTCGGATACAGTAACATCCGCAAGCTGCGTACAGGCGATCTCCTGCGGCTGAACGATACTTACTTCTACCGGATTCGGCGGATCGCCCAGTATCCGGATTTCGAGGCGCTCCTAGCCCATGAGCCGACAGAGGCCATCGCCCCGGGCATAAGCGAGGAGGAACTTCGTCGCGCGCTGCGGTCCATCTATCCCCCGGAGAAGGAGGCTCTGGGCGTGATCGCCCTGGAGATCGAGCCCGCCTCGGAGCAGGACGTACAGGAGCATTAGCGAGTGGCCTCACTGACGGAACGGCTCAAGGCCAAGGCCAGGGAGATGGGATTCGACCTGGTGGGGATAACCTCCGTTGGCCCAGCTCCCCATGCCGATGCGCTGGCGGAGTGGCTGGCGAGAGGATATCATGGCGAGATGAGGTATATGGCTCGCCATGTGGATCGCCGCCGAGATCCCCGTCGTATCATACCCGAGGCCCGATCCATCGTCGTATTAGGCGAACGATACGCCGCTCCAACTCTCCCCACCGCCGTTTACGACGATCCCTCAAGGGGGTTGATCGCCGTCTATGCTCAGGGACGGGATTACCACGATCGGATCCGGCCTCGTCTGTTTGAACTGGATGCGTTCCTGCGTCAGGAGACTGGCCGCGCGACACACGCTCGCTGCTATGTCGATACAGGCCCGGTCTTAGAGCGCGATTGGGCCATGCAGGCGGGGCTGGGCTTCATCGGACGGAACACCTGTCTCATTCACCCCTCGCTCGGCTCCTGGCTCTTCTTGGGAGTCATGCTGGTCCCCGAGGAACTCGAGCCAGATCCTCCGGCTCAGCCCATTACGTTGCCTTCCGGATATCTCACCTGGCGCCTGGCTGACGGCCGGATAGGGACCTGCGGCCGGTGCACTCGTTGCCTGTCCGCCTGTCCCACCGGGGCCCTCGTCGATGCCTACGTGTTGAACGCGCGGCGCTGTATCTCCTACCTGACCATCGAGCTACGTGGGCCGATCCCCCGCGAGATGCGGCCCCTGCTGGGCCATTGGATCTTCGGCTGCGACGTCTGCCAGCTCGTATGCCCATGGTCGAGAAGACGCGTCGTTTCCTTACCTCCTGCGGATGATCCGATGCTATGGGCTCCTTCTTTGCTGGAGCTGCTGGCGCTGGATGAGCCCGCGTTCCGCCAGCGGTTCCGAGGTACTCCCATCATGAGGGCTAAACGGCGGGGGCTCCTGCGCAACGTATGCGTGGCCATCGGCAACTGGGGCGATCCGATCGCCGTGCCCATACTGATCCGGGCGCTACACGATCCGGAGCCGCTTATCCGAGGACACGCAGCCTGGGCGCTGGGACGCATCGGAGGGAGCGCCGCGCGTGAAGCTCTCGCCCGCGCGCTGCCCGCCGAGCAAGACGCCTTCGTCAGAGAGGAGATCCAGGTAGCGATGGAGATGATGGGATAAGGCTGGACGGAGCGTCGGATCGCCCGCCCAGCCATCGGCCGCGTGACTTACAGATAGTACGTCATATGCTGAAGGTCGATGACGGGATCGATATACTGCACCCGCACGCCGGGAGGCACGTTCAAAATCACGGGGGCATAATTGAGGATGGCACGAATCCCAGACTCTACCAACACATCGGTAACCTCCTGAGCCGCGGAGGCGGGAACGGCCAGGATGGCGATCTTCCAGCCGTGCTCCTTGATCGCCTTGGGCAGATCCTTACTGTCCTGGACGATCAGCCTCCCCAGCGGCTGGCCTATCTTGGCTGGATCGTTGTCAAAAACGGCGACGATGTTGAAACCCTTGCCGATGAATCCTCCATAGTTGGCCAGCGCGTGACCCAGGTATCCCGCGCCCACCAGGACGACGTCCCACACTCTGTCCACTTTTAAGATCTCACGCAACTTCTCGCTCAGGAAGCCAATGTGGTACCCGGTGCCCTGCTTGCCAAACTCCCCAAAGTGTGACAGGTCTTTACGGATCTGCGCGGAGCTGATACCCAAACGATCGCCTAGCTCCTGGGAAGACGTGATCTCCCGTCCCTCCTCCGCTAGGTACGTCAACTCGCGCAGATAGATGGGAAGCCGGCCGATGATGATATCCGAAACCTTTCCCTTCGCCATGAAACACGCCTCCTCACATTCCTCCAGGTGCATCCCCATGGCGCCCTCGGGAGACGTTCAGCGGGTCGCAGCCATCAGCCCTTCACGTGTCAACTCGAAAGGTTCTCGTCGGACGAATGATGAGCTGTGGTCGTCCCCTTTGAGAAATAAAAAATCCCCCCACCTCTCCCCTGATAGAGGTGTCAATTCCATGCGCCCTTACGGATAGGGCTATCTATCTGGTTGTCATAGCAAGGGGATCCCGAAGGCGCCTGGGCTGTTCACCCAGGAATTTCCTGTCGGGGGAAAAGAACTGCCCCTATCCCTCTCTCTTTGTTTCTTGATTGTACTACTTTTGTGCTCCCTCCTCTGCGATGATACCATAAATGCATATGACAAGGCAACTTTCCGATCGCTTTGACAATTCCTAAGCCGTAAGCTAAGATGAAACATGATGTCTTCTATCATGCTCTACCAGTTGCGACAGCGTGAATATCTGCTGGAGATCAGCCGGGCGATGACGTCTCGGCTGGAGCTTGGCTCCGTCCTGCGGCTGATCCTCACGTACGCCGCGGAGATGGTGGGGGCCGAGGTGGGGTTGATCGCGCTCAGCGAGCCTGATGGCTCGCTGGTGGTTAAGGCCTCCTACGGGATCCCAGCTCATCTCCTGCCCAGCTTCGCCCCTCTGCTGACGGACATCCCCCGGCTGGTGAACCTCCAGCAACGCACGGGTTGGCAGATCCCCGATCTGCACCTCCGGCTGCAGGCTGTGGCCGCGGCGATCGGGATGTCGCTGGATCAAGTGATCTCTCTGCCTCTGGCCGTCGATGATGAGCTGCTGGGGGTGATCTACCTCTTCCGATCGGGTAGCGTGGCCTTCTCGCACGATGATCGGCGGCTGCTCTCCGCGTTCGCGGCTCAGGCGGCCATCGCCGTGCGCAACGCTCGCCTGTATTCGGAGCTAGTGGCCGAGAAGCAACGCCTAGACGCGGTGATCGAGAACTCGGCCGACGGGATCATGATCCTGGGGCCCGACCTCCGGATCGAGATGATCAACCGAGCGTTGCTGCGCATGACCGGATGGTCCCGTGAGAAGGCGCTGGGGCGGCCTTATCACGAGGTGCTGGCGTTGCAGGACACCTCGGGGAAGGACCTCCACGAGATAGAGGATCTCGAACGCGAGCTACCGCGTCAGGGCACCGTATATGTGGAAGGTGAGTTATCGCGCAAGGCCGGCTCGCGGCTCGTGGTGGGCGTTCGATATACCCCGCTGTGGGATGAGGCGGGACGTCTCCGCAACATCATCGTGAACGTGGTCGATATCACCCGCTACCGCGAGGCTGAGGAGATGAAGACGACGTTCATCTCCATCATCTCCCACGAGCTGAAGACGCCGGTCGCCCTGATCAAGGGCTACGCGACGACTCTGGCCCGCGAGGATGCCCATTGGGATGAGGAGACGCTACGGGAGGGGCTGCGTGTCATTGAGGAGGAGAGCGATCGCCTGAACAGCCTGATCGATAACCTGTTGGATGCCTCTCGCATCCAAGCCGGGGTACTCAAACTGGACCTGGGCGATGTCAATATCCCGCAACTGGTCCATCAGGTCGTGGAGCGTTTCTCCACCCAGACGGATCGACATCAATTCGAGGTCGATTTTCCAGATGACTACCCGATCGTGCTGGCAGATGAAGAGCGGCTGCGACAGGTCTTGAACAACCTCATCAGCAATGCGATCAAGTATTCACCGGACGGTGGGGTGATCCGCGTCGGTGGATGGGCCGATGACGAGTGGGTGACGGTCTACGTGGCCGATCAGGGGATCGGCATCCCGGTGGAGGAACAGAGTCGCCTGTTCCAACGTTTCTATCGCGTGGACTCCAGCCTGCGCCGCAAAACGCAGGGAGCTGGGCTTGGCCTGTACCTGTGCAAGTCGCTCATCGAGGCCCACGGGGGACGGATCTGGTTCCGCTCGGAACCGGGCAAAGGCAGCACCTTCTTCTTCTCGTTACCCCGTAATTGAGCGAGGTGAGGCCTATGGCGATACCTGAGCATCCGTTAATCCTGGTGGTAGATGACGAGACGCGCATGGTGCGCTTCGTCCGGATGAACCTGGAGTTAGAGGGATTCCGGGTCATCGAGGCCCACAACGGGCTGGAGGCATTAGAGAGGGTCCGGGAAGACCTGCCAGATCTGGTGCTGTTGGACGTGGCCATGCCAGAGATGGACGGCTTCGAGACGCTGGCTCGCATTCGTGAATTCTCGACGGTGCCAGTGATCATGCTGACGGTACGGGGCGAGGAGGAAGACCGCATTCGTGGCCTGGACCTGGGGGCGGATGATTATGTTACAAAGCCGTTCAGCCCGCGCGAGCTGGCCAGCCGCATCCGGGCAGTGCTGCGCCGTGTGGAGATGGCGGGCATGATCGATCAGACGACCCCCCTGGTCATCGATGATCACCTCACCATCGACTTCGCGCGCCGAAGCGTGATCGTGGATGGGAAGCGCATTAGCCTCCGCCCTACGGAATATCGCTTACTGTATCACCTGGTGCAGAACGCGGGGTGGATCATCCCGCACGATCAGTTGTTGAGCAAGGTATGGGGGCCGGAGTACAGGGATGAGAACCAACTCCTGCGCCTGTATATCACCTACCTGCGCAAGAAGATTGAGCCCGATCCCAGCAACCCGCGTTACATCTTCACGGAGCGTGGCGTAGGATACCGCTTCGTGGACTTCCGACGCAAAGAGGGCGAAGAGGAGACGAACGAGTAGCGGCTTTTCAGACCCCTCCTGGGAGCATCTGGAAACACCGCAGAGACGCTGAGGGCGCAGAGATTTTGAATTGAAACGGCTGCGGTTGAAAACGCGCCGCTCCGTGCCCTTTGCGCCTCAGCGGTGTTTTCAGCGTATTTCTAGGATGTGAGCTGCGGGAGGATGAAGCCGAACAGGGCGAGCAGGTCCAGAACGCCCAATCCGACGTAGATCATGCAGGCGAATACCCCATGCCATCTTCCCCCAGTGATGAGGTTCACGCCCAGAGCCAGGGTGGCCCCTCCGCTCAGCGCGATGAACCATTTATTGAGATCCCCACGCGCCATCCCCAAGCCGAGGTGGGCTAACGCGACCAACGCGATCACGCTGGCCAGCCACCGGCTGACGCGAGGCCGTAACATGCGATCCACACCCAAGGCGAAGCCCATCCCCCAGACGGGCAACGCGGGGAAGAGATAACGCCCTTGATGCTGAACGAAAGTCACATTGTACCACACATAAAAGACCACGGTGAGCAAGAGCCAGGCGCCCAGCAGCCCCAAGGTCGGGCGGTAGAGTTCGGCCGGATCCGTCTTGCGAGCCAGTTCCCATAACGCCCACAGACATCCTACGGCGACCACACCGCTCAGGATGCCCAGGGCCAGATAGATGCGGCTATCCATCAGCACGCCCATCCACCCGAACTGCCCCCAAAAACTGCGGAAGGTCGTGGCTCCTGCCTGACGGAGAAACTCCTCCCACCCCATCCGGGCGATCCACTCGGCCGTGCGCGGCTGCCCCACCACGACCATGTTATGTCGTTGTAGTCCCAACACATCCCAAGGGCCATATACCACCCAGTTACGGATCCACCATGGCATTCCCAACACCAGGCTCGGGACTAACACCAACCCCAGATCCCGCACGGGGAGTTGTCTACGCTGGATCCCTCGCCAGACGATCGCGAGGAGAGCGAGGGGTAAGGCCAGATAGGCCCACGTCTTCGTCAGGAAGCCAAGCCCGATCAAGACACCCAGGAGGAGCAGGCGCCGGCGTTCGACCTGGCCGCTCTCCTCGCCACGTATGTAGGCTAGAGATAACGTTACGCAGCTGGCTAGGATCAACTCCTCCAGGATGTCGTTGTTCACCGCGGCGCTCATGGCCACATGCTGGGGAAGGAAGGCGGCGAAGGCGGTGACCCCCAAAGCCAGATCAGCGCGGTGAGGGAAGACTTCACGGGCCAGACGGTAAGTCACCAGCAGGAAGCCGATCCCCAGCACAACGCTGAACAGTCGAATGGGAATTAATCGGCCACCGCCGATCCAGTAAGCGGGCACCGCCAGCACATAATACAACGGGGGCTGATGCGACTCATACCGGATCGACGCGATGGACATATCCGGGGGAAACCGCCGCGCCTTGATCTCCTCCAGATATGCCTGATCGTAGTCTCCGGGCTGGAGCAGGGGGAGACGATGTCCCTCCGCCAGATCGCGGATGTAGTTATAATGCGCGGGCTCGTCTGGCGCCTGCCAGGGGGGTGTGTAGACGGCGTAGAGGCTCGCGATGACCGCATAGGCCAACACGATCAAGGCGAGCCACAGCCGCGGCCTTATCCTGAACCTCGAATCGCGAAGGGTGATCACTGCGGCTCCGGTAGTTCAATCACGATCATCGGCGGGTTGCTGGTGGGCGGATCCGCGTCCTGAACGGTCAGACGGAAGCCACGCGCGTCAGCGGGCACATCGAACACCAGCACCCCCTGGACGACGCTCCACGGCGGGAGCTTGTAGAAGGCGAACGAGGTCAGCCCATGTAGCTCCGCGTAGCGGTTGCTGATGGCCACGCCAGCCTCATAGCGACGGCCACGGCTGTCCCTCAGCCCCTCCCCGAAGGTCGAGCTGGCGGCCAACTGCTGAAACGCGCTGCTGCGATTGCCGATGCGAAGCGGCACAACGAGAAACCGGCCACGCTCTGGTCGCAACACAGGGGTGCCGGGCAGCTCCGTGACGATTAAGGGCGGCGCGACAGCCACATCCAAGTCGCCGACGACCCGCGAGGGGCCGAACTGGAAGCTCGGTGGCGTGGGCGTAGGCGTAGGCAGATGCACCACCCCCGGCGGGTAAGTGGCGACGATAGAGTCAACTGCGATCTGTAATTGAGCGATGGTGTAGCGCAGAGGCCCTAGATCGCGCGGGAGCTGACTGGCCGTCATCCAGGGTGGCGTATCCACCCGAATCGCTCGTTCGCGATCCTCATGTCGGGCGGCCAGATGATAGGTGAGACAACTCGCACAGGGCGTGCCGAATTGATCCTGGTCGAGATCGAATAGGCCGCGCTGTACCAACTGATCCAGCAGGTTGGCGACATCCTCCGGATGGCCGAAGACGATCCACTCCTTTGCCCGCCGATGATCCTGGATGATCACCCGACCATCTGCGTGGTACATCGCCTCGCGATCGACGCTGAGCGCCTGGCTCTGATAGGCGAACCGGACGACGACATCGGTGGGAAGCCCAGCCGGCGTAGGAGATGGCGTCGCCGAGGGAGTGGGGGTGGACGTCGGACTGGGCGTCGCTGTGCGCGTCGGCGTCGGCGATGGGCTGGGCGTGGGACTCGGCGTCGCTGTGGGCAATGGCGTGGGACTGGGTGTCATCGTTGGGCTCGCCGTCGCTGTCGGACTGGGCGATGGCGAAGGGCTGGGCGTCGCTGTGCGCGTCGGCGTCGGCGATGGGCTAGATGTAGGACTCGGCGTATTTGTGGGCTTCGGCGTCGGACTCAAAGTACGCGTTGGTGACGGCGTCGGCGTGGGGCTGGGCGTGGGCAACGATATCGAGCTGAGTGTTGCCGTCGGGCTAGAAGTCGCCGTAGGGGTGGGCGTCGCCGTATGCGTCGGCGTGGATGATGGGCTAGGCGTAGGACTCGGCGTATCCGTAGGCGTCGGTGACAGGCTGGGCGTAGGACTTGGCGTAGCTGTTAGTGTAGGCGTCGGTGACAGGCTGGGCGTGGGACTCGGCGTCGCTGTGGGTGTTGGCGTCGGGCTGGGCGTATCCGTAGGTAATGACGTCGGTGTAGGGCTGGGTGTAGGTAGCGATAATGGGCCGGGCGTTGCCGTTGGACTGGAGGTGGCTGTGGGGCTGGGCGTGAACGTTGCCGTCGGGGCGGCCGGCGTCAGCGTCTCGGTGATGGGGATCCCAGCTGCCTCCAAAGTGGGGGTAACTTCCGGGGTCGTCAGCGCCTCAGTGGGTGTGATAGTCGCCGTGAACTCCGCCGTGGGGGCCACAGGACTCGCCGTTACGAGCTCCTCTGGAGCCTCAGTAGGCGGCTGCGTCACCGCCTCTGTGGGGGTAGTCGTTAGAGTCGGCATGTTCGTCGGCGGAACAGCCGTTGGTGTCGACGTATCCGTCGGCGGCACCAGGCTCGTCGGAGATGGGATGAGCGCGGTCTCCGGCGTCACAGCGCGCCGGTTGGCGATGAACAATGCCCCTCCGATGATGACGGCGGAGATCACGATGCCGAGGATCAACAGACGAGAGGAACTCATGCGATAGAGCCTCCAAGCTGGAGCCACACGCTCCCATACATGCGGATCTTGGATATTCTACGCCAGCCCCAGGGAAAGGCAAGTCGCGAGCAAGCGCTCCGCGGCCTTAACGCCGAATGCGCACCACCACCTTCGTCGCCTGTTTCCGCCGCACCAACTCGAAGCCATACAGGATCTCGTCCAGGTCGATCGTGTGCGAGATCAGACGACGCAGATCCACCAGCCCCAGGCGCACCTGATCGATCACCTGCTGATGGACTTCCTCCTCCCTGGGATGGAGGAAGCGAAGCGCCCAGTTCCTCGGCGCTCCCGACCAATCCAGGGTCGCCACGCGGTCCGGGGCCAGGCCATACACGCCGATCTGTCCCCCATCGGTCAGCGCGCGGATCCCCTCCTGCAGGACGTCCCAACTGCCCACCGCCTCCACGGCGAAGTCCACCCCCTTGCCGTCGGTATGGGCACGCACGGCCTGAACGGTGTCCTCCGTGGTGACGTTGATCACCGCGTCCGCGCCGAAGGCGAGCGCGCGCTCCAGCGGCTCTGATCGACGGCCGGTCACGATCACCGGGTGTGCGCCGATGAGCTTCGCGGCCATGATGAAACTCAGGCCCACCGTGCCGCTGCCCAGGATGAGAAGGCTGCGCCCGTGCTGAACCCCCAGGCGATAGAGGAAGTTCAAGGTCTCCTTAAACGTGATGAACGCGCCCGCCAGGTCGGGATCGAAGTCGGGCGGAAGGACTTGCTGAGCGGTGGCGAAGTGGGGCAGCGGCGGCGTCTGGCCGCGCGGGGTATCCTCGATGATAGCTCTCGCGTCGGCGACGACCCCATACTCGGCGAACCCGCCGAACATCGAGTAGTAGCCGTCGAGCGTCTCCCCCGGTCGTACGGCGCACGGCCGCAACACCAGATCGCCGGGCTTGAGATGGCGTACCTTGGGGCCGCACGCGATCACACGGCCGACGCTCTCGTGGCCGAGGATAGCGGGGAAGGTACGTACCGGGAACGTCCCATCGATGACGTGGGTGTCGGTGCCGGAACAGATGGAACACGTGAGGATCTCCGTCAGGGCTTCGTACTCTCCGTAGGACGGCTCCGGCACTTCCTTGATCTCGATCCGGCCAGGCTCGGGGACAACGACAGCGCGCATGGATAACCTCCTGTTTTAGAGTGAAGACAATGATAGCGGAATCCTCCACTGGCGAATGACGAAGGGTGCGCGGGAGGCGAGATCATCGCGCGGGGCCTGGGCCCTCGCGATCCTCACGCCCAAACGGCAACACGAAGGGCTCCTCAAACGGCCGGAACGGGACCATGGCGGCGATCTCCTGAATGCGGGCCAATATATCAGCGGGCAACGGCCCCTTCTCCACGGCCCGCACGTTCGCCTCCACCTCCGCCACCGAGCGCGCCCCCATTAGCACTGTTGAGATGTCGGGATTCGAGATGACGAAGCGCAAAGCCAGCTCGGGTAACGACATCTCGATCTCGTCCAGCAGCGCGTAAAGTCGTTTGAACTGCTCACGCCGCGGCTTAGATAACCAACGGGCGCCATGAAGGACCTCGGCGTCATAGCGACGGGCCAGGGCCCCCTGTTGCAACGGGGAACCGATGATGATCCCCATGCCTCGCTTCCTGGCAGCCGGAATGACCTCAATCAAGGCTTCCTGCCAGAGCAGGCTGTAGTTGAAGGCTGTCAACACCACATCGTAGTCACCGACCTCAATGATACGAGCCAGCTCATATGCCGTGGTACCGCCCAGGCCGGTGAATCGGATGATCCCCTCCGACTTCAGCTCCTCCAGCAACTCGCACACAGGGCCGTGAAACCGGCTTCGATCGGTGAACCAATCGTACTGTCCCGGCCGATCGGGCTCGTGGATAAAGAGGATGTCGATACAGTCCCGTTTGAGAAGGCGCAGACTCTCCTCCACAGAGCGCCGTAGGGCATCTTTATCCTGTGGATTAAAGGGCTGGGGACGTCCTCCCAGCTTCGTAGACACGATATGCGGCTGTGCCACCCCATCTAACGCATAGCCCAACACCTGTTCGCTATCATGATAGGAGGGCGCTGTATCAAAGTAATTGATTCCCAACTCTAACGCCCGCCGGACGGCACGGCACGCTTCTTTCCTGGCTGTGGCGAAGGAGGCGATGAAAAGCCCGCCCATCGAAAGCTCACTGACTTCCAGCCCTGTCTTCCCCAGCACTCGATATCGCATGCAAGCGCCTCCCTTTACGGGCTTTGGTTATCAAACTGGACGCTGGACGAAAGCCTCCGTCGCTATGTTAAAAAGTAAGGGACCGTAAAAAGAAAAGCGATTTCTCAGGATCTTGATGTCAGATGATATCTTCTGAGTCGCCTTTGCGTCCTCTGCGCTCTTTGCGGTTGGGGCCATAAATTATCCCTCGCCAAGACAAGAAGGCCCTTGCCACGTGGCAAGGGCCTTCACCTTCAAGAGACTGATGCTCCGCTCGCCGCCAACATGCGCTCCACCTCCTCCTCCGCCACGGACTCGTCCAGCTTGCGGAAGAGGGGCTCTGGCTTGCGCAAGGGTTGACCAGGCGGCAATCGCTCGGGCTCCCAGCGGGCCGCCAGGCTGGAGCCGTCGTACCGGAGAGCCAGATGGGACCGCTCCGTCTCGTGATATTCCTCTACATATTGCCGCCCGAAGAGAGAGCCCTTGTGCCCCAGGTACTCGTGCAGTTTCTGCGATGAGAACGGTAGGAAGGGGCTGAAGATCACCCGCAGCCAGTCGATGGCCTGGAGACAGACATAGATCGTCGTGGCCGCGGCCGTGGGATCCTCCTTGATCTGATTCCAGGGCTCCTTCACGTTGAGATAGCGATTCGCCTCCTGGGCCAGCCCCATGGCCTCTATGATGGCGGCCTTGAAGTGACACCCCTCGATCTGGCGTCCCACAGTCTCAAACCCCGCCTTCACCTTCTCCAGCAACGCCCTGTCCACGTCATCCAGCTCTCCCGGCTCCGGCACCCTGCCGTCAAACCGGCGATAGGCGAAGCTGAGCACGCGATTGGCCAGGTTTCCCCAGGTGGCGACCAGCTCCGTGTTGTTGCGCCGGACGAACTCCTCCCACGTGAAGTTCACATCGGAGGTCTCCGGCGCGTTGACCGTGAGGATGTAGCGCCAGGGATCCGGATCATAGCGATCCAGAACGTCCAACACCTCGATGACCCAACGCCGCGATTTGGAGAGCTTTGCCCCCTCGACGTTCAGATACTCGTTGGCTGGCACATCATAGGGCAGGTTCAACCCCCCGTACGCGTAGAGCATGCCGGGCCAGATGATGGTATGGAACGGGATGTTATCCTTGCCGATGAAGTAGTATGACTTGACGTCGGGCGCGATCTCGGAATCCCACCACTCGCGCCAGGCATCCGGCTGGCCGGTGATCTTCGCCCACTCCTTGGTGGCGGACAGATAACCGATCACCGCATCGTACCATACGTAGATGCGCTTGGATTCATAGCCGGGCACCGGGATAGGGATGCCCCATTGGATATCGCGGGTGATGGGCCGGCCGCGCAGCTCGCCGGACTCCAACTGGGCTCGCGTGAAGTTCAATACGCTGGGACGCCAGTGCTCCTTGTCTCGGCGTATCCACTCCAGCAACGGCCCGTTGAGCTTGGCGAGATCCAGGAAGAAGTGCTCCGTCTCCCGCACGATGATATCCGCGCTCCCGCAAACCTTGCAGCGCGGGCTCTTCAGCTCGATCGCGTCCAGGGTGCGGCCGCAACTGTCGCACTGATCACCGCGGGCGCCCTCTGAACCACAATAGGGACAAATCCCTTCCACGTAACGGTCGGCCAGGAAGCCATGATGCTGGTTGCAATAGAGCGCCTGCTGGATATCCTTGTAGATGTACCCTCGCTCCAGATGGCGCAGGAACATGTCCTGCGTCACAGCCCAGTGGTTCTCGGTGTCCGTCTCCGTGAAGAGATCGAAGGAGATTCCCAGCCGTTGAAACAATTCGAGAAAGCGCGGGTGATAGTGATCCACGATCTCGCGAGGGCTCACGCCCTCCTCCTCCGCGCGCACCGTGATGGGCGTGCCATGCGTATCGGAGCCAGACACCATCAACGCCTCATTGCCCTTAAGCCGATGGTAACGAGCGAAGATATCCGGCGGTAGGTACGCGCCAGCGATATGTCCGATATGTAAGTCTCCGTTACAATAAGGCCACGCCACACAAACCAAGATCTTCTCAGGCATGATCAAACTCCTCGTCTTCTAAAGCTCAAACGACACAGATACTCTCCAAGGCGATCTCGCGATCGCTGGGGCTTTATGGCTCATCAGGATGATATACCAGACGGGAAACCACATCACACCGGGGAAGCGCGGTGTGACGTCGGCTACGCTAGCTGAGGATCCTCATAGACGCGGGGGGTGGCCCCCCCATCGTGCCTTTTGCTGCCGATGTATGGCGGGGGGAGGGTAGAGGCCGAATGCGTTGGACGAGCAACCTATCCTGCCCCGACATGATCTCCTCATGTGGTCTCGACTTCTTGACCATCTTCATTGTAACATAAAACCCGCCTCACGTGAAACGCTACCCCCTACTCTCTAATCAACCAGTCAACCAGTCTCCCCCGCTAACCGCTGATCACAAGCATAACGCACCCCACAGGCACGACAACGGGCGGGATCGTCGTGGGAGCGAGGCACGTCAATATACTCGGCCGCGCGGCGCATCTCCGCCAACATCTCGATCACCCGCCGACGGAGCGCGTCGTCAAATGGCACCTCCACCACGGCATCGTCATAACGCAGCAACCCATAAGAGGGCCGACGCCCAGCCCACTCTTCCACCAACAGGCAGTAAGCAGCCAGCTGTAGGAGATGGGATTTGTATGGTGGATCAGGACGCCGGCCCGATTTCACCTCTACAGGGATCACCTCCCGACCTCGGGAGACGACGTAGTCAGGACGTCCCACCAGTCTCCAGCGCTGGCTGATCATCGGGCTTTCCGTGCGCTGCCACTGGCTCGTATCGGCGTAAACCACGCGCCCCGTGGGCAAACCCGTCGCCCGCTGGATGCGTCGGGAGATCCATAGAACCAGGATCCCGATCAGGATCAGCGCCAGGGCACTCCCCAGCGGGATCATCGCGCCCCCCTTAAGTGAGGCCATCTCCACATGCGATCATCACCCCTGCGCGGGCGGTCTCGTCCACGGCAGGATGATGATAGGCACCCCATATGGCCCCCATTGGGTAAACCATTCAGCATCCTCCGGCCTGAGCCGAATACATCCGCGGCTGGCCGGGAACGCGCCGAGGGCGTAGATCTCCTTGTATCGCTTCACGCCATCCTCCACCACGTAAGGGGCGCCATGAATGAGGATGCTGCCCGCGGCCTTGAACAGGAACCAGGCGTTATCCGCGCTGACGCCGAACGCGGAGAACGTCCCCCAGTACTCGCCGACCCGCCCCACCCAGGCCGGCGTGTGGTAATTTCGATCAGGATCGCCCGTGCTCACCGGGAACTCCGCCACGATGAAGCCATTCTCTGCCACGATCATGCGCTGGCGATCTTGATCGATCACGATGAACCGCCCGTTGGGATCGAACCCGTTCTCCTCCACCAGCGCGCGAATCCAGGCCTCCGGCGTCGGCACAGGCGTAGGCATCGGTGTAGGCGTCGGCGTCGGCACCAACGGAGTAGGCGTCGGCGAGGGGAAGGGCGTCGGAGTAGGCCACGGTGTCGGGGTGGGACGCGGCGGGCGCATCCACGGGCGGCCGTTTAGAGGAGGTCTTTCAGGCGCGGCCAGATCATGCACATGAACGAGGCTCATCGCCCCCCAAATTAGTAGTGCGAGGCTCGCTATCAGGGTGAACCGCGAGAGGGCTTGAGCGAACAACCTAAACATAACGCCACATCCCCATAGCGAGTAAAAGCAGCCCAAGCGAGAGCAAGATGAGCCCCAACGTGTAGAGCCTGTGGGCTCGCGCCACATCGCGCCCATGCCGGGCGTGATAGCGAACTCCTCTCTGCTGAGCGGGGATATTGCGACTGCTCACGCCCCGGACGGCCTGCAACCACCAGGCGCGGGCACAATACGCGTAGGTCCCGATCTCACTGGCGCGAATCCACTCCCTGGTCATGAACCTTCCTCTCCGGATTCGGCCATGTTCAATCGCTCTTCGAACGCCGCCAGGGCCGCGCGCATCTGATCCTGACGGATCGCCACGGTCAGGTCGCCTCGCGTGCGCTCTAACACGCCACGCACCATATCCGTCGTCCGACGCAGGCCGCCCGTGATCGCGTCCGGGAAATCGACGGTGACCAGGTAACTGTACACCTCATCCATGATGTCTAACAGCGGCTCCGCCTCCGCCGCCTGCCCGCGCCGGATCAGGTCGAGGATGTACCGCCGGAGCTCCCCCATCGCCTCGCCGAGACCGTTCAGATAAGCGGGGTATTCAACGCGCAATTCCTCAGGCGTAGGCAGCGGATGCCCCTGCACCAGGGCGTTGACGATGTACGCCTCGGCCAGCTCCTTAAGAGCGTCCTGGGTGTAGCCCGTATAGTAGAGATCCGGGTGATCGGCCAGCTCCTCCACCATCAGCGTCGCGGCCTCGCGCGCCGTCTTTAACAGCCGGGCGGCCTCCTCCCACTCATGCCGATGGGTCGCTCGGATGCTCAGCGCGCAATGCCGGATCAACTCGCGCGAGCGGCGCAATGTCTCGTCTCGTAACTCATTGCGCCGCTCGAAATCCTCTCGTATGGCTTCAAAGATCTCGGATAGTGATTGCAAGGCAAGGCCCCTTTTCGACCGGGATGAGATCGCTCGTCAGGCGAGGATAGATAGCTCTCACGTCTGGGGTGGATGATCATCAGGGGGTAGGATTGGGCCCAATCGCCACTCCAACCCGCCCAATACGTCCCTCCCGCCGAGCTCCTCGCTGCCGGGGATGGGACCGAACCGCTCCTCGTAACGCGCCAGGTTCTCCCCCAATGCCTGGTGAAGCAGTTTCGCGTTCAACGGCGTCAGGAGGATACGCGCCTGTACCTTGGCCTTGGGCATGTTGGGCAACAGCTGGGCGAAATCGATCACCACCTCCGACGGCGTGTGGTTGATGATCGCGAAGTTAGCGTACGTCATCGGGAGATCAGCAGGGATCTCCACGTTAATGCGCGGACGAGGCTTGTCGGGATCCGTCATAGGCTCTCCTCACGAACTAACGGCTATCGAGGACGGGATTAGAAGGGCAGCTCGTCCTCGTCCAGCGCGGCTGGCTCCTCCTCTTGCACCGGCGGCCCCGCCTCCATGCTGGCAAGGCTAGTGTCACGCCCGCCCAGAAAGCGCACGTTGCGCGCCGTCAGCTCCAACGTTGCCCTCGGCTGCCCGTCCTGCCCCACCCACGCGGAGGCATCGATATCCCCCTCGACCAGCACGAGGCGCCCCTTGGATAGATATTGGCTGCACAGTTCGGCCAACTTACCCCAGGCCGTCACCCGAAACCACGTCGTCCGCTCCTGCGGATTGCCATTGCGATCGGTCCAACGCCGGTTGGTGGCCACACTGAAGGAGCAAACGGACTGCCCCGACGGCGTGTACCGCAGCTCCGGATCCTGCCCTAAATGTCCCACAACGACAGTCTTCTGATACATAGGTCACCCCCTCCGGCTCATCGCCCTATCGGCTATCTGACACGCATCATACCCCCAGATCAGCCAAAAGTCAAGGAGTACGAACGTTTGTTCCGTGGTATGGCCGCGTTTCTATGCCTCAGCCCGATAGAAGAACTGGCGAATGAAAGCCTTGTGCATCTCCAGCGTCTCCTCCAGCGAGCCATAGAGCGGGGAGGTGGTCTTGAACAGCACCAGGCCCTGGCTGTTATCGCGTGCCGTGTTAGGCCATAAATAGAAATACAACACCACATGGCGAGTCTCGAACCCCTCTGACAAGGGCTTGGTCGCCACCAGGCGGAGGGCGTAGATCTCCCCTTCCTTTAGAGGGATGGCCTCCGAGGAGGCATCGGTAGACCAGCCATCGGCGGTGTAGCAGATCTGCGGAGAATGAAAGCTCTTGGATTTACGGCTGCCAATCAGGCTCAGCCACAGATACCGTCCGTTGGGGAGTGTATACAGGCGCTGCACATACTGATCCGGCTCCAGCAGGATCAGCGCCTCCAGATTGGTCAGAGGGACATCCCGTCCCTGCCACTCTCCTATCGTTAGAGGCAGGGAGTCGTTGAGATTCCTCTCCAGGCTGAAATCATACGGCGACTGTACCGCTCGTTCCCGTTCGGTACGTCGCCAATGATCGACGTCCACGATATATGTATAACCGCGGCGGGTGAGCTCACGTCCCAGGGCAATCTCCCCGCGATGGATGAGCAGCACGGCCACGGCCGCCATCGCCAGAATGGCCAGCGTTACCAGATATCGTCGCGTATCTCTCGACATCCAACCACCTGGCTCACAAATAATAGGGCGCCGAAGGCCGTCAGGAAGAAGACGATCCCGGAGTAATCATGGTAGAACGTGAACCCCGCGTCCGCCCCCCACACGTTCGCCACCAGAAGCAGCGAGGCCACGCGAAAGACGTTGCCCAAGACGGCGATGGGTATGGTCGCCAGCGCCAGGATGAGCTTTGCCCATAGCGGACCGCGCAACATGTAGATGGCGATGGCCGTCAAGGTAAACAGCGCGATGATGGATCGCACGCCGCTACACTGGGCCCCCACGACGAGGTCCGTGTTCGGCAGAGACACCTGAAGGCCGCTCACCGAGGCCTTCACACCAAACAGGCGGATGAGATAACTCGAACTTACCCCGGTGAACTGGGCCAGGGGCAATGTCACCTCTTCTATAAAGGGCAACGGCACCATGAAGACTAGGAACCCGAGGGGGAAGGCCAGCCGACGCAGGGCCTGAGTGCCCAGCAGGAACCATACCAGGCCGGCCAGGAGTATGATCAGGGCGAAGCTGGCGATGAAATATGCGCGATCCACGAGGGCGCCCAGGTAGAGGGCCAGTCCGGCCCCCAGAGCGATGATGCCGGCATTTGACGGGCGGCGATGCACACCCGGCCACAGCCGCCACGCGAAGAAGGCGGCGATCGGTGGCACTAACAACCCATGGGAGTAATAATCATTCGTCCACCATTCATTGACCAGCCAGCGCAATGTGGGCGATGCGATGATGAGGAATAAGGCCCCCATGACGGCGGCCTGCCACCAACCAGCACGCCCTACGGTCACTCTCATCCTTCACTCCCCTTCTCCCCCTCAGGGGGCCCGGACGATAATCGCAACGTGGCGAGATCGTCCGGGGAGAGCCCCTCCGCGTGGGGGCCGATGCCGGTCAACAGCACGTCAATCAACATCTCCAGACGGCGGTCCAGCGCATAAGGGATGGAGCTGGCGCACCATTGGAACAGCTCATGGAAATATATCGCCTCGACGAGGCCGGCCAGGAGGTCAGCGGAGACGTCGTTGCGGAACTCCCCTGCGCGCTGGCCCTGCGCGATGATCAACGCCACGATGGCGCGCAGACCAAACCGGCCGCGTCCATTGGGCCCCAAGTCTCCCGCGCGTAGCGCCCTCGACACCATCAACTGCACAAGCTCACGGTCCTCCTGGGCGCTCTCGGCCAGAGAACGGAGCAGGCGCTTCACGCGTTCTGGGGCGGATAGGGTATCCCATCTCCTCATCTCCGTCAAGGCGCGCAATCCGCCCAACTGCTGCTCGCCCAGATAGAGCAGGACGGCATCCTTGGTCGGGAAGTAGTTAAAGAACGTCCCCTTCGCGACCTGGGCGGCCCTCGCGATCTCTTCCACCGTCGTGTTATCAAACCCCTTCTCGCGGAAGAGGCGAAGGGCCGCTCGATAGATGCGCTCCTTGCGCTCCTGCTTCTTACGCCTGCGTACGCTAGATGAGGATGATGCGCTCATCGCTCCTGCCTGCCTTGCATCACACCAAGGGATGGCCTCCGGAAAAGGGAACTACAATCAGTCTACTGTGAGGATACAGGCTTGTCAAACGGGATGAAGAAACCGTCATTATTTGACGTAAAACATATGTTCTGGTAAAATAGAACGGGTTCCGTCCTTATTTCGCTTCAGGCGCCCGTCATGGTAAAATATATCGGTTATGAATGGGGAAGAACAACGACTGGGAGTAATCGACGCCCTCTCTGCCGGGTTCAGCGCGGTGGCACAGCATCCGTGGCTCATCCTGCCACCCGCGATCTTGGATCTCATCCTGTGGCAAGGGCCTCGCCTTTCCGTGCGCCCCCTGGTCGAGCGCCTGCTCAATCTATGGCAGGGGATGATGATGGCCAGCACGCCGGAGGCCTCGTCATCCATGACGCGCCTGGTGACGGATCTCCTGAGTGGGAGCGATCAGGATTTGAACCTCCTGCTCCTGCTGTCCAACCGACTGGTGGGGCAACCCAGCTTGGCCGCCCTGTTGCCGGGCGGCGGGTTAGGAGGCGTGATCGAGATCCGGAATGCGCTGTTGGCCATCGTGGGCTTCGTGGTCCTGACAGCGATCGGGCTATTCATTGCCACATTATATCTCAGCCTGATCGTCAGCCAGCTGCGTGAGGAAGGGCCGGATTGGGCGGGCTTTGGGCGACGATTGGCACGGCGATGGCTGCAGTTGGCGCTCTATCTGATCGCCCTGGCGATCGTGATCGTGGCCGTCTCGGTGCCGTTCTCCATCGCGATCACCATCGCCATGTGGCTGGGACCGACCATCGGGGCCACCCTGATCAGCATCATCTCGATCATCATGATCTGGCTGGGCCTGTGGATGTTTCTCTCCCTGTTCTTCGTCGCCGACGCCATCGTCCTGGATGACGTGAACGTCATCACGGCCGTGTGGCGCAGCGTCAACGTGGTGGGGCGTAACTTCTGGGCGACGGTGGGCCTCTGGCTGTTGACCGAGCTGATCATGGTGGGGTTCTCTATCATCTGGCAGAAGTTGAGCCAGTGGCCCGCGGGGGCGGTGTTTAGCATCATCGCCAATGCCTATCTGGGGACGGGATTGGTCGCGGCCAGCTTGATCTTCTATCGGGATCGCTATCAGCGCTGGCAGAGCCAGCGTCAAAAGCGCCTCAGCGCGGCTTAGAAGCCCACTTCGTTCATTAAACCTTGGACGCATATGCGTTGCCCTTACTCAGCGAGAAGAGGGCGAGGCATGCTTCGCTCCCACCATACGGGGCGTATAATCTCTAGAGGCTGTGTTGCCTATGTCAATATAAGCGGATGGGTTTAGTGATGGCAGGCGCAGCATTGCTGCGCCCTACGGAAGAAAGATGTCGCCTATTCCAACTATAGGCAAACCGCCTGGGCGTGGCGGATATATGTGACGATAAGGGGCTCCTGAGACGAGCCACGCGATGGCATCGTCGCCAGGTTCGGAACGGTAGAGGAGCTTTCATGTGGATGATGGAGGTGAGGGAAGACGTGGTTGAACGACAGAAGCGACGGAATGAGGATCATCAGCACTACGATGCCAGCGACATCCAGGTGTTGGAGGGCCTGGAGGCGGTGCGTCGCCGCCCGGGCATGTACATCGGATCGACCGATGTGCGCGGCCTTCATCACCTGGTCCTGGAGATCGTGGATAACTCGATCGACGAGGCCCTGGCCGGGGCCTGCGATCGCATCGAGGTTACCATCCACAAGAACGGCGCGGTGACTGTGGAGGACAACGGACGCGGCATCCCCGTCGGCATCCATCCGCAGACCGGCCGCCCCGCCGTCGAGGTGGTGATGACCACCCTACACGCAGGCGGTAAGTTCGGTGGCAGCGGATACAAGGTCGCATCGGGGTTGCATGGAGTGGGCGCGTCCGCGGTCAACGCTCTCTCGGAATGGCTGGTGATCGAGGTTAAACAGAAGGGCCATATCTGGCGCCAGCGATATGAGCGAGGGCACCCCGTCACGGATCTGGAGATCGTCGGCGATGTGCCGGAGGACGAGACGGGCACGAAGACGACCTTCCTCGCTGATACGACTATCTTCAAGAGCGGCCTGGATTACCGCTTCGACACGCTGGTGCAGCGCTTCCGAGAGATGGCCTTCCTCACTCGCGGGTTGACCATCATCTTCCGCGATGAGCGCGATGGCCGCGAGATGTCGTTTTACTTCGAGGGCGGCATCCGCTCCTTCGTGCGCTACCTGAACAAGAACCGCAAGGTGCTGCATGAGCCGTTCTATGTGGAGAAGCAGGTAAACGGCACCCACATCGAGGTCGCGCTGCAGTATACGGACGGATACGCCGAGTCCTTCTACGCCTTTGCCAACAACGTGAACACTATCGACGGAGGCACCCACGTCACCGGCTTCCGGGCGGCCCTGACGCGCTGCCTGAACGACTACGCGCGTAAGAACGGCTTCCTGAAGGAGGGCGATCCCAACTTCACCGGCGAGGACACACGCGAGGGATTGACGGGCATCCTCAGCGTGAAGCTGCAGGAGCCCCAGTTCGAATCCCAGACCAAGGCGAAGCTGGGCAACGCGGAGGTCAAGAGTCAGGTCGAGTCGGTGGTCTACGAGGCGCTCAGCACCTGGCTGGAGCAGAACCCCCGTGAAGCCAAGGTGATCGTGGAGAAGTGTCGGACCTCGGCACGGGCGCGTGAGGCGGCGCGGCAGGCCCGCGATTTGGTTATCCGTAAGAGCGCGTTGGAGAGCATGACCCTGCCGGGCAAGCTAGCCGACTGCTCGGAGCGCGATCCGATGAAGACGGAACTGTACATCGTCGAGGGCGACTCCGCGGGCGGCTCGGCCAAGCAGGGGCGCGATCGCAGGTTCCAGGCGGTCTTGCCATTGCGCGGCAAGATCCTCAACGTCGAGAAGGCGCGATTAGACAAGGCGCTGGCGAACAAGGAGATTCAGGCGCTCATCACCGCGCTGGGATGTGGAGTCGGCGAGCAGTTCGACCTGAACAACCTGCGCTACGGCCGCGTGATCATCATGACCGACGCGGACGTGGATGGCGCCCACATCCGAACCCTGCTGCTCACGCTGTTCTTTCGCTACATGCAGCCGCTCATCGAGAACGGGCATCTCTACATTGCTCAGCCGCCGCTCTACCGCATCCAAGCGGGCAAGGAGCCCATCTACGTCTACTCCGAGGAGGAGAAGGAGCAGGTGCTGAAGCGGCTGGATGGGCGGAACGTCGTCATCCAGCGGTACAAGGGGTTGGGGGAGATGAACCCCGAACAGCTTTGGGAGACGACCATGAACCCAGAGAATCGCACGCTCCTCCAGGTGACGTTGGAGGACGCGGCCGCGGCGGATCGGACCTTCGACATGCTGATGGGCTCGGCGGTGCCACCGCGCAAGCGGTTCATTCAGACCCACGCCCGTCGGGTGCGCAACCTGGATGTGTAAGCTGTAATGCTCATATCGTCATAGAGGGGGTATGGGGCACGGCGCCGCCGTGCCCTTATTACTTTCTTCGCTCATATTGGCATAGACGACACATGGCGGTGACCATGTTCTATATCGCCGTGTGTCGCCAGAGTAGGGGCGACCGGCCGGTCGCCCCTACCTTCGTAGGCGTAAGAGTGTCCACCCTCAGACGATGGTCACGTACATGTCGTCTTCCTGTCGGGTATTCTAATATGAGCGACTTTCTTTGGGCCATCTGAAGCTTATGTTATACTGGGTACGATGATAGAAAAGAAGGCGCTTTCTACACTGGAATTCGATAAGATCCGAGTCCGGCTGGCGGAACACACCGAGTTCTCGGGCGGGCGGGAGCTCGCGCTCTCGCTCATTCCCACGGAGGACCTGCAAACGGCCAGGGATCTGCAGGCGCAGACCACGGAGGCCCGCGAGCTCCTGAGCCAGAAGGCGGATATCCACATGGGCGGCGTGCATGATGTGCGCCCATTGCTCCCCCGGGCGGAGCGGTCCTCCCTTCTGACGCCCGCGGAGCTGTTGGATATCCGCAGCACTCTGTTGCGCGCCCGCTCGATCCGACGCGCACTGATCCGGCTGTGGGATCAGTTCCCTCGGCTGGCGACCATCGCCGCGCGCATCGAGCCGTGCGATCCCCTCATCGAGGAGATCGGCAGGTGCATCAACGAGCGCGGGGAGGTCACCGATGACGCCTCGCCGGAACTGGCGCGCATCCGCGCCGAGAAACGCATCGCGCACGATCGCCTGATCTCCCTGCTGGAGCGGATCGTCCACTCGCCAGCGAACGCGCCTTATCTGCAAGAGCCCATCATCACCCAGCGCCAGGGCCGCTATGTGATTCCCCTGCGCGCCGAGTTCAAAGGACGCATCCCCGGCCTAGTACACGATCAATCCGCGTCCGGCGCCACCCTCTTCATCGAGCCGCTCTCCGCGGTGGAGTTGAACAATCGGTGGCGGGAGAAACAACTGGAGGAAGAGAAAGAGATCCGCCGTATCCTCTTGCAGCTCACCGAGCTGGTGGGCGATGAGGCGCCCTACATCCAGCGCACGGTGGACGCGTTGGCTGAGCTGGACCTCATCTTCGCCAAGGCACGATATGCGGAGCAGCTCGCGGCCAACGAGCCTGAGCTGGTCCCCTTCCGCGTGCCCCATCAGCGCCGTCGTCAACAGCGGAAGGAGGCCGATGGAGAGGGCGAGCCGGTCCAACACCCCGGCTCCGTCATCGAGCTGAAGCAGGCGCGACATCCCCTGCTCGACCCGGAGACCGTCGTCCCTATCGATGTGCACCTGGGGGACGACTACTTCATCCTGGTCATCACCGGCCCCAACACTGGCGGCAAAACGGTCACCTTGAAGACGGTGGGGCTGCTGGCCCTGATGGCTCAGGCGGGACTCCACATCCCCGCCGCCGAAGGCTCACGGCTCACCGTCTTTCGCGGCATCTTCGCTGACATCGGCGACGAGCAATCCATCGAACAGTCGCTGTCCACGTTCTCATCGCACATGTCCAACATTATTCGCATCCTCGACTACGCGGATGAGCGCAGCCTGGTTCTGCTAGACGAGCTGGGGGCCGGCACGGATCCCGAGGAGGGTTCTGCCCTGGCGCGGGCGCTCCTCACCTATCTACTCCGAAAGCGCATCACGACCCTGGCGACCACGCACTATTCGGAGCTGAAGGTCTTCGCCCATAACACGCCGGGCGTGCGCAATGCCAGCGTGGAGTTCGACATCGAGACCCTGGCGCCGACCTACAAGCTGAGCATCGGACTGCCCGGCCGATCTAACGCGCTGGCCATCGCCCGGCGGCTGGGGCTGAATCCGGAGATCGTGGCCGAAGCCGAGGCCATGGTCTCGCCCACCTCGCTTCAGGCGGACTCCCTGCTGGCCGAGATCAAGCAGGCCCGCGATGAGGCCCAGGCGACGCTGGCGGAGGCGGAGCGCAAGTTGAGGGCCGCGCAGGCATTGGAAGCGGATCTGCGATATCGCATCGCGCACATTGAGGAGGCGCGGCGGGAGGTCATCAATGAGGCGCGCGCCATCGCCCAGGCTGAATTGGAGGAGGCAAGGGCGGAGATCGTCCGCCTCAAGCGTCGGCTGGCCGTCTCCCAGGTAGGGGACTCGCTCCATAAGCAATTCTTGGCCGAGGCGGAGGCCGAGCTGGCCCGCCGCGCACAGGAGACGAAGCCGGTTGAGGAGAGCGTGGCGTCGATTGGGGAATCGGCCACCCAGGAACCTCTGCGAGAAGGCGATGCCGTGTGGATCCCCTCCCTCCAATCCGTGGGGCGGATCGTCGAGCTCGACCCCGAAGACGAGATGGCGGAGGTGCAGATCGGCGCGTTTCGCACCCGTCTCCCTCTCTCGCGGCTGGAGCGGCGGGAGGAGGAGGCCACGTCAGAGGTCTACGAGCCCCCCATGGGTCTGCAAAAGCCATCGGGGGCCTCGCTGAAGATGGAGCTGGACCTGCGTGGTCAGACAGTGGATGAGATGATCCCTCGGCTGGAGAAGTATTTGGATGATGCCTACTTGGCGGGGCTGCCGTGGGTGCGCATCATCCACGGCAAGGGCACCGGTGCCTTGCGTCGTGCGGTACGAGAGGCATTAGCGCACCACCCGCTGGTGGCTGAAATGCGTCCCGGGGAACAGGGCGAAGGTGGGGACGGCGTGACCGTCGTGCGGCTGGTCAGCCGGGATTAGCGTGTCCGCTCGTTTCCCCATCCATCGTCTGCCTTCTATTCCCCCTCGTTCATCGTCACCGGGAAGAGCTTTTCCCGTGAACACTCTATCAGGTTCAGGAGCTTGTCCACGATCGTCAATACGGCGTCCGGTTGAGCCAACGCCCGGGCTCTGGCCCTCATCTCATGCAATTCGGGATTACCTGGCCGCAACCATCGGACGACGATACCGGCGATCTCTTCTGGATCCTCCGCGTACGCCCCCACGCCATTCTCCACCACATAAGGGACGTTGCCTGTCTCCTGCCCGGGGATAAACCCGCTGAGCAGGATGGGCAACCCCATACACAACGCCTCGCAGATCGTGCCCGGGCCGGCCTTGGTTACGATGCAATCGGACGCCGCCATCCATTCCGGCATGTTATGCACGAACCCCTGGATAGAAACGGGGATCGGCCATGACAACCCCTTTAGCCGCTCCGCCAGCGTCCTGTTGCGTCCGCAGACGATGATCATCTGAGCGGTTATCTCCCGAGCCAGCGCGTCGGCGACGGAGGTGGCGATGGGCCCAACCGGCCCCATCCCCTCACCGCCACTGACGATAAGCACCGTGGGGAGCTCGGGGTGCAACCCCAGCCGTTGGCGTATGGAAGCCCGCTCTTGGGGCCCCACCGGCGGCCGGCGATACTTCAGGCTGATGGGCATCCCTGTGACGACGACGCGCTCCGGAGGCATGCCGCATTTCAGCGCTCGCTCCCGTGCCGCCTCCGTGGGGACGCAACAGAGGTCCGCATCGGGACAAAACCAGACGGGCGGGGCCGTAACCAGATCGGTGACGACCGTGGCGAAAGGAACCATCAACCCTGCACGACGCAACACACGTAGGGCAGCGTGGTTGACCAGAGGATGTACGGTGACGACTAGGTCAGGTGCCTGTTGACGAAAGTAATGGCCCACTGGTCGGGAGGTCAACGGTGTGAAGATCCTCTCGATGGCCCGGATCACCAGAGGGCGCTCTCCCAGATGCCAGATGGTGCGCCAGAGCCACATGGCGTCGTCCACCATGGGCCGATAGGTATGGCGGAGCAGATTAAGCGGCCAAAACGTGTGCTCCGTGATCAGGTCCACGATGCGCACCTGCACCTGATCGCCCAGACGAGCGTGAAACCCCTCCGCCAGCGCCTCAGCAGCGCTGCGATGCCCGCCTCCTGTCTCTGAGATCAAGATCAGGACCTTCATGAAGATCGCCCGACCTCGCCGTTTCCTCATGAATCGTTGGGGCTCAGCATGCCGGGCCCCAACGACTTCTTCTATATGATGAACAAACAGGTACATCGGCCTCCCCCGGTCCGGCCAATGTACCTGCGGTAAGCCTCCCTCATCAGTCTGAAGGATCGCGTCGTCGGAGAGGCTATGTCATCGACAGGACCTCCTGTGCGATCCCGGCATAAGCCTGCGCCGCCCGCAGGACATCGTCTAGACGGATGCGCTCATCAGCCACGTGGGCGTATCGTTCCTCGCCGGGGCCAAAGCCGATCGTGGGAATGGCGGCCTCTCCCATCGTATAGACGCCATCGGTGGAGAACGACCATACGCACAATCGCGGCCGGGCGCCCAGAGCGCGCTCGACGCCCCTTTGCCCCGCCTTCACCAGCGGATGATCCTCCGGCATGAGCCAGGCGGGATAGTACTCCCGGCCATGTAGTGGATGTCCAGTATAGCTAGTCGTCTCAAACTCTGGGACGACTACCTCCGCCTGCACGCCCTCTCGATGGACGATCTGTTGGATCTCCGCTAACGCCCGCGCCTCCGTCTCACCTAACGTTAGCCGTCGATCGAGGACGAAAGTACAGCGGTCCGGTATGACGTTTCGGCTCCCCGCCGAGCCCTCGATCTGAGTCACGGCGATCGATCCCCGGCCTAAGACCGGATCGTTGACCGTCAATTGCCCGGCCAGGAGCTCAATCCCAAAGATGAGCCGGGCGGCGGTGTAGATCGCGTTATCCCCCAGATCCGGCGTGGAGGCGTGACAGGCACGGCCGCGCGTAGTCACGCGCACCTCCAGCCGGCCGCGTTGCCCCCGACTAATGCGCAGGTTCGTGGGCTCGCCCAGGACCACGTAATCCGGGCGTATCCCCTCCTCCTCGACCACCCATCGCATGGCGAGCCCCTCACTGGGCTCCTCTTGCACCACGCCGACGACGTAAAGCTCGCCAGGAAGGCGGACGCCCTCGTCCAGCAACAGCTTGGCGCCGTAGACCATGGCCGCCAGAGCTCCTTTCATGTCCGCCGCACCGCGGCCGAACAGAACCCCCTCCTCTACCTCAGCACCGAAGGGCTCGCGCGTCCACGCGTCCGGATCGCCCACGCCCACATGATCCATGTGGCCATCGAAGAACAGCTTTGGACCGGACGGGGAACCTACGCCCACCCGCCCGATGACGTTCCCCACGCGATCCACGCGCACCTCGGCGAATCCCACCCGCTCCATCTCCTCAGCCAGACGCTGAGCCAGGGCCTCCTCCTGTCCTGATGGGCTTGGGATCCGCACCAGGTCGCGCAGGAAGGCGATGCACGCCGCTTGATCCGTTGGCCTCAGACGTATCGTCGTCGCCATGTCTTTCCGGTTTGCCTCGATGTGATCCGGGTCAGTAGGCTCCCTCGCCTAGGATCACCAACGGGATAGTCTTCAGCATGATCCGCAGATCCAGGGCGAGGGACCAATTTTCCACATAGTAGATGTCCAACAGCACCATCTCATCGAAGGAGAGTTTGCTCCGGCCGCTCACCTGCCATAGCCCGGTCATCCCCGGGGACACCTCCAGCCGCTTCTTGTGCCATTCCTGATACTGGGCCACCTCGCAGGGGAGCGCGGGCCGCGGCCCCACCAGGCTCATCTCCCCGCGCAACACGTTGAAGAGCTGGGGTAGCTCATCCAGACTGAACCGGCGCAGCAGCCTGCCCACACGGGTACACCGCGGGTCGTCCTTGATCTTGAAGATCGGTCCATCGGCCTCGTTCAGCGCGTCCAGATGGGCGCGCATCTCTTCCGCGTTGGCGATCATGGAGCGGAACTTGTACATGGTGAAGGGTTTACCCCCGCGCCCGACGCGGGTCTGCCGGAACAGGATAGGCCCAGGAGAATCCAACCGGATCGCCAACGCGATGAGGGCCATCAGCGGTGCCAGCAAAATCAGGCCCATTCCGGCGACGAGGACGTCCACGCCGCGTTTGAGCACCCGGTTCCAGCCGGTGAGCGTGATCTCGCGCACGCTCAGCAACGGGATCCCGGCGACCTGGTCCATGTGCACGCGATTCAGACTGAGCTGTAGCAGGTCGGGCACCACGCGCACGCGCACGCCAGCTCGCCCGGCCTCGGCGATGACGCGAGAGATGCGCTCGTGGTACTGCCACGGCAGCGCCACGATGACCTCATCGACCTGATGGGTCTTCAGGATCCGGGATAGGTTATCGATGCCGCCCAACGCCTTAAACGGCCCGATATCCCGCCGTCCCTTCTCCGGGTTGTCGTCCAGGAAGCCCAGGACGCGATATCCGTATTCCGGCTGGGCCACCAGGTTCCTCAGCACGGTGAGCCCCGTCTCCCCCGCGCCCACGATCAGGACATGATCCACGCCGATGCCCCTGCGTCGCAGGCTGGAGATCGTGAGGGCCTTGACAGCACGAGAGAGCGCAAGTATGGATGGGATCAGGACGGCCGCGTAGAGGAAGATCAGCCTAGAATAGAACAGGGGACGATAGAAGAAGGTGACGACGACCATGATGATGATGCCAGTCGTCGTGCCATTGACGATGGCGTAGACTTCATCCAGCCAGGTGGCGCCGCGGCGCAGATTGTACACACCCTCAAGCCGGAACGCCACCAGGAGCAGGACGGTGAGGACCGCGACGAAGGGCAGGTAGGCCCGATAGCTGGTGTTGTAAGCCGGGTCCACCGCGCGGAACCATTGCAGGTCATATCGGACCCAGTATGCTATGGCAAAAGCGACGTTGATCAGCACCGCGTCTGAGATGACCAACAGCCATCTCAGCCAACGGTGAAATCGCCTACTGGCCGGACGAACCCCGCTCCAGGGCCAGGCAATAGGCAGCAATAGTCTCACGGGCAGTTCGCTCCCACGAAAATAGGCGGGCGCGAGCCAGGCCAGCCTCACGCAACTGCTGGCGAAGATCGGCATCCTCTAGCAGGCGCGCCAATGCCTCCGCGATCGCCTCGACATCGTGGGGATCGACCTTCAGCGCGGCATCGCCGACGACTTCGGGCAGAGAAGACGTGTTTGACGTGATCACCGGCGTCCCACAGGCCATCGCTTCAAGGGGCGGCAGGCCGAATCCCTCATAGAGGGAGGGATAGACGAACACCTCGGCCGCCCGATACCAGTCGGGCAGCTCATCAGCCGGGATATATCCGGGGAATCGCACCCGATCCCCCATACCCAGCTCCTGGACCCGGCTGAAGATCCGCTCATAGTACCATCCCTTGGCGCCGCCCACGATCAACTGGAGCTCTCGATCGCCTGAGGCCCGCGCCCAACGGGCGAAGGCCTCGATGACGGCGATCACGTTCTTGCGAGGCTCCAACGTGCCCAGATAGAGTATGAAGCGACGAGGTAATCCCCGTCGCCGACGAAAGGCTTCCACATGCTCCTTGGACGCGGGGGAGAACGCTTCCCCCACGCCGATGGGCACCACCGAGATCCGCTCGGCAGGCACCCCCCACCATCGCGTCAGGTCACGCTGCGTACTCACCGAATCAGCGATGACCCGACGGGCCCGAAAGACGCTGCGCCGCGTCATCACCCGCAGATACAGGCGATTGAACGGGCGAAACGCCTCCGGGTATCGGACGAAACTCAGGTCATGAACGGTGACGACCGTGGGGCAAGGGGCGATGATCGGCGTGACATACGCCAACGCGTGAAGCAGGTGCAGCCGCTCCCGCCAGGCGATCCACGGTTGAACGCTCTGCTCCCACACGATCCGAACCCACGGATTCCCCGTGGGCCAGCGTGTGTACCGGACCTCCAATCCCTGTGGAGCCCGAAATCGAGTATCCCCGACGAAAGCGATCAGTCGCCACCGGGGGGCGGCGGCTGGCAGCGCGTGGAGCAGATGTTGAATATAGCCATGAATGCCCGCGCTGCGATACGTCTCGCCGAGCGAGAGCAGTTGTGCATTGAGCCCCACCTGTATCGTCATCTCCCAAAAACCACGTTTCATTATACCACATGGCCCCCATGGGGCCAGTTTACGAGTTGCTCAATATCATGGACACAACGAGCGATAGACAGCGAGCGTCATGGCCGCCACACGCTCATGTGTAAAACGCTCCAGGACACGCTCCCGGCCCCGCCGGGCGAGATCTCGACGCAGGTCGGCATCCCGCTGAAGGCGGGAGAGATGCGCGCGGAGCGCATCGACATCGTCCTGAGGGAAGATGAGCCCGGCATCCCTGATGACATGAGGGATCTCGCCGCAGTCCGAGCCGACCACGGGGACCCCACAGGCCATAGCCTCGACTAACACGCGGCCGAACTGCTCCTTCCAGTTCGGCCGTTCTCGCGAGGGTAGGACCAACACATGTAACCGTCGATAAAAGTCGGGCATCTGCGTGGAGCTCAGACGCCGCAGGAATTGGACGCGATCTGCCATGCCCTGGTCCTGAGCCATTCGTTGCAGGAGCGCTTGCTCTTTCCCCTCCCCGGCCAGGAGCAGGCGCCATTCCCCCGGCAGTCTGGCCATCGCCTCGATCAGGAGGTCCACCCCCTTCTCCGGGATGAGCCCCCCTGCGTATCCTACGGTGAACGGCGTCTCGGGAGGTGGCTCCCTGGGGGAGAACAGCTCAGGATCCACGCCGAATTGCGGGATAATCGTGATCGGCCCCTGATACCCTTTGGCGCGCAGGACCCGGGCGGCGTCCTGATTGCCGGCGATGGCGTGCCCCGCCCACTGATAGCAGGCCCTCTCAAACCAGCGAAATGGCGGAGGATATCGTCGCAGCAGGTTCTGCCAGGTGAAGAAGCAGGTCCGGGCGCCCACGCGATCTGCCAGCAGGGTAGCCTGCCACGCAGCCAGGTTGTACGGCTCCTCGTCCACGTGGACGATATCAGGACGCAGGTCTCGCAGGAGCCGGCCCAGGCGGGGATAAAAGTAAAGGTGATAATGTCCGTTCAATAGGATCGGGGTCACGATCAGACGATAGCCGGGAGTGGCGCCGGGCTCTAACCTCGTGAGCCCGCGGCGGTCACGCCAGCTCGGCGGCACGAGGGCGATCAGCTCAAGATCGGCCTCCCGGGCCAGGGCGGCTAATTTCCCGCGGTAGGCGGCTACCAGCAACGCCTTGGAGACGATCACCACCCGCATGACATCACACCCTTACGCCAGGGCGAACAGCAGCGCGGAGAGCGCGATGAAGATGGCATCCAGGCTCAACGCCAGTGACAACCCCGTCCACGTCGAGAGGACGCCTATCAGGGCAGGCACGGTCACCGCGCCCAGGAAACCCAGCGCGATGAGCAAACCAGACGCCGTCCCCGTGCTCCCCTCCGCTCGCGCGGCCGCGTAGCTCATGATCGTGGGCCACATCCCGCCGAAGGCGCCGCCCGCGATGACCAACATCGCGATGGCTACGACGTGCCCTGGCACCTGGGTAAACCCGACCACGGCCAGGGCCGCGACCGTTCCGGCCCCTCCGATCAGGCGCTTTTCATTCCCCGGGCGCAGCACCCTGCTGAACCCATATCGTCCTAGGATGATCCCTGCCCAGAAGATCGACACGACGGACGCGGAAAGGACTATAGAAGCCTCACGCTCGGCCGCCAGGAACCTCGCGGCCCATGTCGTCATGGCGACCTCCGCCCCTACGTAGCACACCAGAGCGAGCGCGCATAGGGCCAGCGTGCGCTGCCGCCACCAGGGACGGCCTCCTCGCGCCCGCTCACGAGGCCGCCGCGGCTCCGGCGAGGGGTAAGGAGCCCGCATCACCGTGATGAACAACGCGGTGAAGGCCACCGTCAAGATGGCGAAGACCCAGCGCCATGAGCCTGTCGCCGCCAGCGTGGCGCTGGCGATCAGGGGGCTGATCAGCGAACCGACGCCGACGAACAGGAAACTGCGATTGAACGCCGAGCCACTGCGCCTTCGATAGATCATGGTCAACAAGACGCTGGTGACGGTGGCCATGCCCCCCGCGCCCCAATTGACCAGGAGGGCTCCCAGGATAAAAAAGATCCACGCGGGGGCTAGGGTCAGTGAGAGCGCGGCGAGCAGGAGGGCCCAGGCCGTCATGAGCATCGCGCGGCGCGGCCCCCAACGATCCGCCAGCGGCCCGACGCTCAGCGCGGCCGTGGTCGCCCCAAGCCCGCTCACCAAGGGCAAGGCGCTGGCCTGAGCGTTATTCAGGTGAAAGCTCATCATCACGGAGGGAAGGACGGCGCCAAAGACCGTGAGCGCCAGCCCGCGCAGGGTCAAGGCGATGTGCAGGACCCGCTCCAACGCCGCCACCTCGGTCGGTCCAAGAGCGGATTCAGCGCCTGGTCCTAAATGCGTCGCTCCTGTGGCCATATCCTCCGGCTCCAGATCATCAGGCGGATTCTATACTGAATAGGACGTCCAGGCAATTGGCGGACCGCCGACGGCCTGGAACATCAAGGAAATGTAAAATTGACGTAATCCCCCTCTTGCGGTATAGTATGTGAGCGAGAAGGCCGATGATACGTGATGACACACCGCGAAGAGGCTTTGGACTTCGCGGTCTTTTGTTATGAACGGGGTTTTACGGTCCATAGGGACACGTCGGGGTATTCCGGACATAGCGATGGGGTGACTTCATCAGGTTACCCGGAGGATCAGACACGTGGCTGGAGATCTGAGTGCGCATGTGTGTCCGCCTTTAAGACATGAACCTGCATCAGATCACCATGGATAAAGTCGCTGAACCCCGGCGTGGAAGCCGGGGTTTTTGCTATACGGAGGTAAATGAAAATGAGTAAAGTATTACGCATCGTTCCCTTAGGAGGATTGGGGGAAATCGGAAAGAACATGATGGCCGTCGAGTATGGCCAGGATATATTGATCATCGATGTCGGGGTCATGTTCCCCGAAAACGATATGCTGGGCATCGACCTGGTGATCCCCGACTGGACTTATCTGCGAGACAAGTTCGATCGGGTGGTCGGCATCGTCATCACCCATGGTCATGAGGATCACATCGGGGCCCTGCCCTATCTGCTGCGGGAGATGCGGGCGCCGATCTATGCCACCCGACTGGCGCTTGGGTTCATCGAGAACAAGTTGAAGCGACAGGGGTTGGCGAAAGCGGTTGAGCAGCACGCGGTCCAGGTAGGCGACCAGGTCACCATCGGCACCTTCCAGGTGGAGTTCCTGGCGATGAATCACTCCATCCCGGACGGTGTGGGGCTGGCCATTCGGACGCCGGCCGGCCTGTTGATCCATTCCGGCGACTTCAAGTTCGACTACACGCCTACGCAGGGGGTGGGCGCGGACTTCGGACGGCTGGCCGAGCTGAGCCGCGAGGGAGTGCTGGCGTTGTTAGCGGACTCGACCGGAGCCGAGCGCCCAGGGTTCACCCCCTCGGAGAAGGTGATCGATCCCGTCTTTGACGAGATCTTCCGGGAGGCGCCAGGGCGGATCATCATCGCCACCTTCTCATCGCTGATCTCGCGGGTTCAGCAGGTGATCAACTGCGCCGCGCGTCACGGCCGCAAGGTCGCGTTGGCCGGATATTCCCTGCTGGAAAACGTCCGCATGGCGCAGAAGTTGGGGTATTTGGAAGTGCCCGCGGGGGTGTTGGTGCCCCTGGATGCGACCCGACGGCTGCCACCGAAACAGGTCACTCTGTTGGTCACGGGGAGCCAGGGGGAGCCCGGCGCGGCATTGGCGCGCATCGCGCGGGGCGAACATCGCGATATCGACATCGTCCCCGGCGACACGGTTATCCTGTCGGCCAATCCCATCCCGGGCAATGAAGAGGTCGTCGCCCGCGTCATCAACAAGCTGTTCCAGCGCGGCGCGGAAGTCATCTACCCGCCGCTGGCGCAGGTCCATGTCTCCGGGCACGCGAGCCAAGAGGAGCAAAAGCTGCTCCTGGCCCTGACGAAACCGAAGTATTTCATCCCCATCCACGGGGAGCTGCGCCATCTGCACGCGCACGCGCGCACGGCCAAAGCGGTGGGCATGCCGCCGGAGAACATCTTTATCGTTGAGAACGGCACCGTGATCGAGTTCGAGGATGGCGTGGGCCGGATAGGCGAACGCGTCCCTGGCGGATACGTCTTCGTGGATGGCAGCGGCGTAGGTGACGTTGGGCCGGCTGTGCTGCGGGATAGGGAAGCCCTCGCCCGCGATGGGTTCGTCATCGCCGTCGTCCCCGTCGATCAGGCCACGGGCGAGCCGATCGGCCAGCCGGCGATCGTGAGCCGGGGCTTCGTCTACGTCCGGGAGTCCAGCGAGCTGTTGGAGGAAGCGGCCCGCCGGGTGGAGCAGGCGTTGCTCAACAATGGGTATTGCTCCCCGCGAGCCGTTGAGATGACCGTCAAGGACGTGCTGGGGAAATTCCTGTACGATGAGACGCATCGCCGTCCCATGATCCTCCCGGTCATCACGGAGATATAAGTCGTCCGAAAAGGCGCAAGTTGTTAACGTAGGGGCGCACGGCCTGTCATCCGCTGTAGTGTTGGACCTCTATAAATGAGACGCTGTATAATTGGACCTCAGGGGACAAGGAGCCGAGTGAAGAAGAGACGGGCCTGAGATGAAAGAGTTGCAG
>DUEN01000131.1 GCA_011176545.1 Caldilineae bacterium
AGCGGAAGATGGACAGCGCCGCTTGCCGCACGTGGTCTTGGTCCAATACATGGCCCAGGTCCAGGATATGTGCCCACCATTGCCCCAGCAACTGATCCGAATGGCAACCGATGCCCCAATTATACTCGGGATAGCGTTCCAAATCCACATCCTGGATGTAATACTCGCCATTCCACAGCCGGTCGTCCAAAGCCTCCCGGCCCCGTTCATAGGCCGCGCGACACTCGGCGGCTAAGTCTTCCTCCCCCTGCAACTGGGCCATCCTTTCCACTGCTCGCAGCGCGGCTAGATAGAGCGAACCAATGAACGTGTTGGCGCCGTAGATGGAGATGTCGTATGTGTTGGGCTGCTCGCCCTCGATGACGCCGCTCCGGTCCGGGTCGTGCTGAGTCCAGACGTAGTGCAACGCCCGCTTCACGGAGGGCCAGACGTGCGCCAGCCAGTCCGCGTCGCCGCACGCCCGGTATTCGCGATACGTCTTCAGGATGGCGCCCAGCAGCCCGTCCAGGGCTGGATGAGCCGGACCGCCGATCTCACGGTCCCAGACGCGTGGCAGATACGTGGGGAGCAGCACCCGATGTGGCAGGTAGCCCGATGGATGCTGCTGGATATCCCATTCCGTCTCGCGCATAGTGCGCTCCAGCGCCGGGAACAGCCGGGCCAGCGCCATCTCATAATTCCAGACGTGGGTGCAGTTCAGCGGGCAGCAGCCGCCGACGGGCTCGTGATGTGGCGTGGAGGCACCGTGGCATCCCTCGAACCCGAAGAAGCGGCCGTCCTCCGTCCAGAAGCAGGTCGGAGAGCGGATAATGCTCATTTGAGATGTGACCGCGTCAATGAGCGCATAGGGGAGCGTCGTATCGTAAAACGTGTCACGGGCCGATCGCGTCTGTTCGACCAACCGATCCAGGTTGTCCCGGACGTATTCCGCCACGTCCAACGCCGACCGGAACCAATTATTGTACTGGTTGCCCAGCCAAAACTTGCTCTTCTCATCATCGAAGTCGAAGAACTGACGTTGGGACCAGTTGACGTAGCGATTGGGGAAGTACCATGTGATAAGGAACGTCACGGTGTGGGATTCGCCGGGGGCAAGTGAGAAGGGCACGGCCAGCGCGCCGTTCCAGGTGCGGCCGATGGGGCTGGGCGTGCTATCGGCCGCGTTGCTCAGCCGGCCATCAGAGCTGAAGTCAGCCCAGAGGGCATCCAGGTCATCCCATTGGGTCAGGTAGGTTGCATCCGGGGTCAGGGCTGCCAGCGCCATGCTGCCGTAGCCATCGTCGTCCTCGGGCAGGCGGTTCGTCTGCATGTGGATGGCGGTCATATCGTGTAGTTGGATCAGCGTGTTGAAGTTGCCGCCGTAGAGGAAACATTCGTTATCGGAGATCGGCGTGACCCCATCCCAGCCGACCGCGTTCTGGAGCGTAGCGGCCACGGAGGCCAGCATCACATCGTCGGTTGGGTTCGTCACGGTGATGTGGAAGAGGATGGCGGGGAGGCCGGAGTCTTTCGCGTTGAGTGGGATAAAGGGGCTGAACGCCTCCATGCTGACCTCGAGCGGCAGCGCCGGATCGTGGTATCTCAGCTCGGCGATGGGATATTCGCCGACGAACTCGGTGGCCTGGACGCCTGGGAGCCGTCGCAGTAGCTTTCGGTGTGCCAGGGGCACTAGATGATCGTTGGACGTTGGCGGCGGCGCTGGACCTTCGACATCGTACAGCGCGTCGGATTGCAGTACCCGAGTGGTCGGCTCCTCGGGCGGGCGAGCTCGCCGCGCCCACACGGCGAAGAAGGAGTGGGGCACACACGCTAGATGATTCACCTGATTGTGGATCTGCCACTGGCGCAGGGAGCCGTCGCCGCACAGCGCGATGGTGCCGGTACCGATGCCGCCCAGCGGCATGGCGATGGCACGCAGAGATTCGCCTCGATAGACCTTACGTTGGCGCGAGACGGACGTAGACATGGGGAATCCTCCTCATGGAGATAGATCATGTTCTGTTCGGGCGGTGACAATTCATGAATCGCCACCGCCCGTGTCTTCAGGAGCCAATTTGATACATACAGTCAGGGATTGGCCCGCTGGAACCCGGATCGGCTGCCAGAGGGTAATCTTGGCGGCGTTTCCCTCCTGCTCGACATCGATTATCTCAGGCTGGCTACTCGCCTCTATCTCCACAGCGCTTGCCCTCTTCCCTTGAGGGATCTCATATCGCATGGCTCGCACGGGGAGTTCGCCCGCCAAGATCTCCCATTTCACAGCCTGTCCCGCCTCCCAGATCGTTTGGGTGACGATCCCCCAGCCGAAAGGGATCGTCCAAATGGATCGGAAGCCTTCTGGCTTCCAACGTGGCCCAAGTTCCAACAATCCCGACACGGCGGAATAGTGGAACCCGCTAAGAGCCAGAAGGGCCGCCCAGCTCGCCATAGCGCGAGCGTAGTGGTGGCCGCACTCCTGCTCGTTCCAGGGGTTGCGTCGGTGGCCGTCGAATCGCGCTCGTATGGCGTCGATCACGGCGAGACCCTCTTCTACCAGCCCTTCGTAGATCATATGCGCCGCGGCCTGGTACTCGAAGCCGGTCATTATCTCGCTGAAATATGGGAACGGCACCTTGGGGCGATCGCCATGAGGCCAGGTGCAGATGAGCAGAGCGCCCTCGTCCGCGAGCGCGAAGGTGCGCATGACGTTCCAGTGATCGTAGAGATCGCGGCGGAAATTGTATCGGAACAGGGACTGTAGCGCGGCCTTCACGTTCTCCGGCTTCAGCAGGTACCCTAATCCCACGACATGAGCCATATACTGCCCCACCAGCTGGTCGATGAGACAGCCGTTGCCCAATTGGAAGTCCGGATCGGTCAGGTCCGTCTCTCCCATGCCGACGCGTAGCTCCGGGCGCATCTCATCCAGGCTGGCGGGCGTATGGATCTGCTGGACATAGTACTCGCCGTTGAAGAGGTGTTCATCGATCCACGCGCTGCCCTGCTCGAAGAGCCGACGGCACCGTCGGGCGAACTCGATATCTCCAACCGCTTTAGCCATCTCCTCCGCCGCTCGCAGGGCACCTAGATACCAGACCCCCGTCAGCGGGTTAGGGCCGAAGAACTCGACGTCGTAGGTGTTATGCTGGACGCCCTCCATGACGCCGTCCTGATCGGCGTCCCATCCGCCTGGCAGCCAGCAATAGCGGATCAGGGACTTGATGGTCGGCCAGTGGCGAGAGAGGAAATCGTCGTCCCCGCTGAGCTGCCATTCACGATAACACTTCATCACCACGCCCATCTGCCCGTCAGCGGCCGCGTGGGCCCAGGGCTCTCCGCCCAGGGGCAGGCGTAGGCGGAAGCAGTTCATCCCGCTCTCTAACGTTCCATACTCAAGCTCCAACTCGCGCATGTTGCGGGCCAGCTCGGGGAAGACGAAAGCGGTCGCCTGCTCGTAGTTCCAGACATGGGTGCATGAGCCGAAGCAGCATCCCTCGCCGTCGCAACATCCCTCGAAGCCGAAAAAGTTCCCATCCGCCGTACGGAAGCAGGTTTGGGTGCGCAAAGTGGAGAGGTTGTTGAGAGCCGCCTCCTTGACCGACTGGGGTAGCTCAGCGGAGACAAACGCGCGCACGAAACGCAAGCTCTCCTCTTCCAGTTGCGGAAGTCGCGGAGCCACCTGCAGGGCCACATCCCAGGCGTCGACGTAGTGCTTGGCGTAGTAGTTCCCGATCCATCCACCGCTCTCGTCCAACGTATTCCAGCCGCAGCCGGCCGCCGTGCGATGGGGAAAGTGCCAGCATAGCAGAAAGGTGATAGTTGCCTTGCTCTTGGGTTCCACCCAGGTGGTCACCCCCAGCGAGCCGATCTGCCCCTCCCCTTCCGGGCTGGGAAGAACTTCCTCCGGATCGTCGAAACGGCCATCTGTGCTGAAATCATCCCAGAAGGTGAGCAGGTGGCGGTTCCAGCGGGTGGGGCCCCAGGTGCGTCGCCACGATGCCTCCTCGGCCAGCACGACGAGCGCCATGGTCCCATCCTGGGAGGTACGCGGGGGCACGCGTTCGGAACGCATGAACAGCCCACAAAGCGGGGTGCCATCTTCGGCCGCTCCCAGGCGTACTTCGTTGACGTTGCCACCCAACAAATTGCTCAACGCCCCAGGTGTGAGTGTCGGACCAGTTCTGCAGGAACAATCCTCCATGCCGATGAAATTCAACAGGCTGCCTGCCACGCTGGCCTGCACGGGACGATCGCTCGGATTCACCAGAACGTATCGGAGGACGGCAATGGGCAGGCTCGAGCGATCGACGTCCAGTGGGATCAGCGGGTTGAAGGCCTCAAGGTAAACGATCAGGGGGACGTCTGGGTCACTGAGCGTGTATCGAGCGAAGGGATAAGCCGCGTCCAAGGCCACATGGCGCATCCTTGGCAGCCCCGCTGTGGGATTCTTAACGCCGAAGCTGCCACTATATGGTGGCTGGATTACCCCTTCGAGTACCCGCGTCACCGCGGGGTATCCTTCCGCCTGGGCGCGCAAGGCGAAGAAAGTGTAAGGCGGCGTGAGGCCCTTAGCTGGGCGATTGAAGATCTCGAAATCGCGTAGCTCCGCGCGTCCTCCTAACGAGATCGTCCCTGTGCCTATGCCACCTAAGGGGAAGGCGACCTCCCTGAGGGTCTCCCCTTCATAGTGGCTCAGTATCGGCCAAGTCGTGAGGGGATCGGACATCGTATCTTCCCCAATCATAACGGATTAGCGATTTCTTCCTCCGCTGTCCTCCCTCATCTCCTCATCTACGAGCATCTTGCAATTGTTGAGTATGAAAATACCCCATACAGGAGGGAGGATGAAAAGCAGGCCAGGGCTGATGTAAAGGACAGCGAGGGCAAATAAAACACCCATCGCGAGCAATCCTAGGGTGTTGAGGATATGACGGCTTGCCAAGATCATCGCGTTGCGAAGCGAGAGATACAAACTCACATCATACAATGCCAACAACGGAAAGGCGTACAGGCTCAGGACGACGAGTAGCAAGAGAGCGAGAGCGTCAGCAGCTAGTCCCCACCAGACGATGATGGGAGCTTGAGGTCGCGAGAGCACAGGTAGACTCAGCCATGCAGCGACCAAAGGGAAGCTAGCCAGAAGTCCCAGCCCGACGCCACGCTTCCAGAGACGTCGGAAGGAGGTAAACATAACGCGGAAGCGAGCATGACGGTCAAGGGAGAAGTCCGCCTCAAAGGCGAGAAGCGCTGCCCACCCTGGGCTTAGGATCAATACGCTGACGATAAAAGCTGGTCCCCACAGGCCAAGGAGTGCCAGGGAGAGAGCCGGTCCCCAATATATCGCAAACAACAGGCCGGCGAGTAAGAGCTTAGGGAGGTTCTCCCAGACCTGTCGGAACGTCGTCGGGATGTAGGTCTCTCGATTCAAGATCGGTAGCTCGTCGCTAGACATCGACTTGCGAGAAAAGACGTTATGCCTTCAATCCAGTCAGAGCGATCCCCCTGATGACAAAACGTTGGGCGAGGAGGAAGAACACCAACACCGGGAAGATGGACATCATGATCCCCGCTAACACATGGGCGCGATTCCCCATGCCCATGTAGCCCTGTAACGTAACGAGTGCTAGAGGGAACGTCAGCTTATCCCATGATCTGAGGAAGAGCAGAGGGCCGTAGAAGTTATTCCACGACCACAGAAACGTGAAGACTCCCAAAGCAGAGAGGCCCGGCCCGACCAGGGGGAGCATGATGCGCCAGTAGATCCTGAAGAACCCCGCGCCGTCGATCTTGGCCGCGTCCATGAGCTCCTCCGGCAAGGTCATGAAGAACTGGCGCAACAGGAAGACGCCGAAGGCGCTGGTCATACTGGGCAAGATCAACGCCCAGTGAGTATCCATGAGGTGAAGGATTCGGATGATGATGAATATCGGCACCGTAGTCACTTGCGATGGCACCATCATAGATGCCAAAAACAGGAAGAAGAGCGCATCACGACCGGGGAAACGCAGGCGCGCGAAGGCGAATGCCGCCAGGGAACACGTGAGAAGCTGAGCCCCCATGACGATTAGGGCGATCTTGAGGCTGTTCCAGAAGAAAAGCGGGAAGTTGATCTTCTCCGACTTGATGACGGCAAGATAGTTATCCCACCGCCATGACGTGGGCAAGAAGTCAGGTGGCAACTCGAACGACTCGCTGGGATTGCGCAGCGAGGTGGAAAACATCCACATGATCGGAGCGACCTCGATGATGGCCATGGCGATGAGCAAGATCCAGATGATCGTCTCGCCGACATAAAAGCTAGCCGAACGGGCGGGGAACTTGCGGATACGAGTCGTCCAACCTTTAGCTCCTACAATGGCCATCGGACAACCTCTTCGAGTTTATTTATTCGTAGTGAACCCATTTACGACTTGCCCAGATCTGGAACAAGGTCAGGCCTACCAAGATCACGAAGAGAGAGAGCGCTACTGCGGAGGCATACCCCATCTCGTACCTCTTGAAGGCCATTTCGTAGATGTACATCGCGATCGTTCGCGATGCATCCCCAGGCCCACCCTCGGTCAGCACATAGGCATTATCAAAGATCTGAAAGGCACCGATCAAGGAAATGACGATGCAAAAGAAGGCCGTGGGGGTGATCAAGGGCAGCGTGATATAGCGGGTGAGCTGCCAGCGATTAGCGCCATCTATCTTAGCCGCCTCATAGAGCACGTCGGGGATCCCCTGGAGCCCGGCCAGGTACAGCACCATCAAGTATCCACAGCTTTTCCACACATCATAGAGGATAACGGAAGGGATGGCCCACCGAGCGCTGCTGAGCCAGGGAACAGGCTCTAGCCCTATCTGCTGCAACAGGTAATTCAGGATCCCGCGATCCTGCGTCAGGATGAACCGCCAGACCACGGCCAGGGAGGCTGTCGTCGTCAGCACGGGGAAGAACAAGGCTGTACGAAGGATATACCGCAAGATGCCCGGCATCTTGCGGTTGACACCCATTGCCAACAATAAACCCAGGATGTTGTTCAAGGCGGTAGCACCGAAGGTGATATAAAGACTGTTACGATAGCAGATAAACATGCGCTTGTCGCCCAATAAGCGCTGAAGGTTTTCCAAGCCAATCCATCGAGGAGGGGTCAGAAGGGAATACTCGGTGAACACGAGGACGACGGAGGCGAGGATCGGGATGATGAGGAAGATCGTCAACAAGAGTACAGCGGGTGTAACAAAGAGATACCCGGCGATGGCCTCCTGGACCCATGTTCGCATTGCGCCGCCAGCGAGAGAGCGCCCTATGATCGCCGTTCTTCGAGCACGATCCACGCTCGTTTGGGCCATATCTCCTCCCACAATGGACAACTGAAAACGGCTATATTATGGAGCTTCTGGGGACCCCTAGGGGTCCCCAGAAGCTTATGGGATTTCATCTTAACTTGGAAGATACGATCAGCCGACCCTGAATGGCTCGTCGCCCATCTTCTCCTTAAGTTTGTCCATCTCCGCCTGGAGCTCTTCATGGGCGGCCTGTACGGCCTCCTCAACGGTGACCTCGCCGTTCCAAATGCCCTGATAGTGGCGATCCAGCAACGGCTCGATGATATTGAAGTTAGGCGGCGAGACCACGGTGTCGGCGTAGTCCAACGATTCGTAGAAGATCGCTGTATTCGGTGGCCCATACTCTCGGAACTCGGGCGTCTCCGCGACGGAGCGCAACGCAGGGATGTTGCCGCCAAGCTTCACCATGTCCATAGCGGCTTCGTAACCCGATAGGAGCTTCAAGATTTCCCACGCCTCGTCGGGATGCTGACACGAGGTGGTCATCCCCCAGCCATCCGTGCCGGCAACCGTTCGCAGCGGGCCGGATCGGTGCGGCTGATATTGCAGGTCATAGGTCTCAAATCCCACGTTCAGCGAGCCGCCGATGCACCAGCGACCGCAGGTCCTCATCGCCAGATGGCCGGAGTGGAACTGTCCCCACTCGTCCCAGCCCGCCGGGTTCGGGGCCACCTTATGCTTCAAGATCAGATCCGCCAGGAATTGAAGCGTCTCGGCTACTTTGGGGTCCAGCATGTTCGAATCACGCCAATCATCGGTCAATGGGCTGGTGTCATTGACGTAGTACCAGGCACACATGCCGAACATGCCGCCACCCCAGAAGGAATAGGCATAGAGATCATCCGCCGTCCCTTTAACGTCGGCGATCTTCAAACAGATCTCCAGGAAATCATCCCAGGTCCAATCCGGTGGGGGTGGATCGACCCCTTTCTCCTCGAAGATAGCCGTATTATAGTACATCACCATGTTATTCCAGGAGAAGGGGAACTCCATTTGCTGTCCTTTCCACCGAAGCATCTCCTGCAAGAGAGGATGGATGTCCGTATCAAGGATCTCTTTAGCCTCGGGATCGGCATCGAAGAAGGGATCTAGCGGACGGAGGATCTTCGTCGTTGAGAGCAGCGGTATCCCTTCTACTGCGATCATGACCAGATCGAGCTGTTCCCCACCGGCGATACGCGTGATGATGAGGTCCGCATATCCGGACCATCCTCCTGGCATGTCCGTCTGCCCCACTTCCAGCTCGATGTTGGGGTACCTCTCCTTAGCTCGCTTAAGCGATCCATCCCAGGTTTGCACCCCCATCTGGGACGTGGCTACGATTTTGATCGGCTTCTCCGGGGCTTTGGCGGGCGCCTCTTCTTCAGGCTTGGGTGCAGGTTGGGGCATCCCGGCACATGCGGCGACCAACGCCCCTGTCAGCGTCGCGGCGGAGAGGCGCAGCATCTCTCGTCGGCTTACCTTACGACTTGTGAAGGGAAAATCTTGCCTTCTCATTTCTTCTCCTCCTGACTTGAAGATAATCGGCTGGCCGAGCCTTTAGTCTCAGGCTCCGATCTTGGCAGTATGACGACTAAGGAACTCTAAGACATTACAGACAGAAACGCTAATAACCGACCTGAGCAATCCTTCAACGGGAGAATTGAAAAGAAATGATTGCCAGCCAACTTGAGCTCATTGTATAATGTAATGTAGATCGCCCATTCATTGGGCGACATTTGGGCCTGAATTGGGACAGAAAAGGGACATGCTGACCCGAGAGGAATTCCTGAAGTATCTGCGTGGCGCCTTAAATCATCTGTATGACGATCCGGGCTATCTGCGTCGTTCCCCCTTGGCAACCCTGCTCGGCGTGGCTGATCGGTTCGACGCGCCGGCGGCCTTGCGGCGCATCCTCATCGAGGCCATCGAATCCCTGGAGCCCATGGGAGACGAGCCGCCACAATCTCCCGCCTGGCAGATCTATGGAGCTCTCTATTACCGGTACGTACAGCAGCTAAGCCGGCAACAAGTTGCCGATCAACTGGGCATCAGCGTCCGCCAGCTGAGCCGCTGGCAACGTGCGGCCTTGGAGACCTTGACCGATGTACTCTGGGAGCAGTTCGATCTGGAGAGGAAGCTCTCTGAGAGTGTGGAGGGTCCTCTTGAGCAAGGGCCGATGGTCGCGCCCACCGTGGACGAGGAGCTGGCCTGGCTGAAAGAAGTCCCACCAGAGGCCCCTGTAGATCTTCACCAAATGCTGCTCGCCGTGCTGGAGCGAATCCAACCACTGGCTACCCAATATGGGGTCCACCTGGAGATTACAGCTCTAGAGGATCTCCCCTATCTCGCCGTACATCAGCTAGCCTTAAAGCAAATCCTTTTGAATCTGATCAGTGTGGCTATCCATCAAGTCCCAGGTGGCACGATAACCATCTCGGGCAAACGGCTGCCTCAGGAAGTCGAGATTGAGATCCGATGTGCGGGGGGCCACCCCGGGGTTGCGCCTGTCGCCAATAACGATCAGGCCAGCGTGGAGATGGCTTACTATCTAGTGAACATGTGCAGGGGTAAGCTGGACTTATCGATCGACCAGGGAAAGTTCGACGCTAGGCTCACGATCCCTGCCCTGGAACAGTTACCAGTGCTGGTCATTGATGATAATGTGGACACCTTAAGGCTGTTACAGCGGTATACCTCGAACACCCGATACCATCTGATCGGTACAGATGATCCTAATCAAGTCCTGACCCTGGTTGAGAGGTTTTCCCCTCGCATTATCGTGTTGGATGTGATGATGCCTCAGGTGGATGGCTGGGAGTTGCTGGCTCTGTTGAAGCAGCATCCCCTGACTCATCACATCCCCATCATCGTGTGCACCATCCTCCCCCAAGAAGAACTGGCTGACTCCCTTGGGGCCGATGGCTATATACGTAAACCCGTTAAGCGGCAGGCCTTCCTGGCCGCTCTCGACCGGCTGGCCGGACGGCGGGAGCCAGTATCTCGCTGATGGCTTGGATGCAGTCCAGGAGAACAGGGGCTGAAAGCCCGCCGTTACGTGTCACGGTTAACCTCTTGCTCACTACGGGACCACCGGTCGGATCTTTACAAGAGACCACGATGACAGGGATCTCTCGTATCGTGGGATCCAGGCTCTTCTCGTGGAGCACCCGGAACCCATCCTTCCCTGGCATGATCAGGTCAAGCAACATCACGTCAGGTCGCCGTTGGCGTAGTAGATTGAGCGCTTGCTGTCCGCTTTTGGCTTGCAAGACGCGGTAACCGCGTCGAGTTGCGGATAACATGCGTGTAAGAAGTTGCAGCTGCCCTGGTTCATCATCCACAAGAAGTATGGTCTCCACGTCCTCGCCTAAACTCTCCAATGCGGAGAGCAGTTTCTCACGGGTGATTGGCTTCAGCAGGTAACGCGTGACTCCCAGTTGCTTGGCTGCCTCATCCTCTCCAGGTACCCAACAAGTCATCACAGGTGTACTATATGGTAAGTTTGCTAACTGCTCCATTATAGTTGATGCATCTTCAAGTGGAGACAGATTGACAATAAACGCCTGAGCTGGCGAACGCCTCAACTCATGTATCGCCTCTTCAAGACTCTGGACAGAGACGATCTCGACGTTATCAGCATAACGGCTGAACAGCCGCTGTAGCGTCTTCCCCTTCTCTAGAAGGACGAAACGAGGGTTCACCACCGGCGCAGGGGCCTTTGATCGCCTGGTGCGAACCCGGTATTCATATCCGCTATATGGACTAAACCATCGCCTTATGTCATTGGCAGCCTGATCAGTAGGAGCAGGAGGCTCGATGGGAAGGCTGAAGGTAATCGTTGTGCCAGGCCCACCTTCGTCCGTCCCAATCCAGCTCTGTGAGCCATTAACGGACGATGGGCTCTCCACCCATATCTTCCCTCCATGCATCTCCACGAACCGCTTGCTGATGCTCAACCCCAGGCCACTACCGCCATAACGGCGGCGTATAGAGCTGTCCGCCTGCTGAAAAGGCTCGAAAAGCCGTTCTCGATCCGCCAGGGGGATACCAGGGCCAGTATCAATCACGCTGATCATCACATGCCCCTCTTTACGCCAGACCTTCACCCAAGCGCCACCCCGTTCAGTGAAACGGCCGGCATTACTCAACAAGTTGATCACTACCTGGCGGATGCGCGTTCGGTCACAGAAGATCAGGGGTAAATCAGGGGGAAGCTCCACGTTCAAGAAGAGCCCTTTTGACTTAAACAGAGGCTCTACGACTCGGGTCGCCTCCTCGATGATCTCATAAAGGGAAGCCCTCTCCTTACTCAGCGCCATACGTCCAGCTTCGATCTGACTGAGATCAAGTACGTCATCCACCAGTTTGGCTAGATGTTGGCTATTACGTTGAATGACAGCGATATCGGCGAGGAGTGCGGGAGGTAATTTATCACCGTACACTTGAGGCGACTCGGTGATCATCTCGCTGAAGCCGATGATCATGTTCAACGGCGTGCGTAGCTCATGGCTCACGTTGGCCACGAATTCCTCTTTCGCCCGGCGTGCTTCTTCAGCGACGCGGTACATCACCTTCAGCCGATCCGACAACCTGGCCAGCTCCTTATTCGCCTGGATCAGGTCCTCCTGGACTTGGCGGAGCTCTGCCTGTCGATCCCGGGCCTCCTCCATCTTCTGCCGGGCTTGTTCGAAGCTGAAGAGAGACCACTGAGTTACGGTGAGGAGCGTTTGGGTTGCGGCCCCGCCAAGCAATGCGGTGAAGGCTCCACCCGCGATGACCGAGGCAACGTACCCCTTGGATAACGAGATCAACTCTAAGCCGGGGCCAAGCCCCAACACCAACCCGATCACCAAGCCCTCGGCAAGCAGACCGGCCAGCCAACTCATGGTGACAGATGCCATGAGCGGCAACAACGCGTACAGAAATACCGCTTCTGGTTGTCGGAACAAATAGATGATGAGCGTAATGGCTGCCACGATCCCGGCGTGCCAGACCACCTGGGCGGTGAGGTAACATCTCCTGAGCAGCCAGAGAGATAAACCACAAGTCAGGATGACGATCCCAGTGACGGGGATAAAAGCGAAACCCAGAAGTCTTCCTACATCATCAGCGACCAGGAATTGCCAGATCAAACAGACACCGCCCGTGGCAAAGATGATGTTACGCGACGTGGATCGCAACAGATCGGTTACCGAAGAGACAAAGTCAGGATCAGATTTTAGCGATATACGTAGTGCGTGCCACATAGGAACCTCCCCCCAACGTCTCGAAACCTTCAGGCACGCGAGACGACAGAGCGCCAGCGAACGTCATCCGAATTCTCATCTTCGAAGAGAGCTAAAGCCTTCCCTCGCCGGTGCTATGATTTTAGCATAGCATCTCTTCGAGTTTACTAAGGCCGAGTTCTAAAGCTCTAACTCAAACTTAGCCATTTGGGTAGCGGAAGGCATTGCCTTCCGCTACCCATGATTGAGCAAGCTCCTAGGAGAGGTCACGCGATCCCGCCGGAGGCCAGCTCGTACTTGCCCTGGATGCCTTTGACCTCCACCTGGGCGGCCCCTCGCCGGAAGTAGCTGCCGAAGGCGCGGGCCAGACGGCGCGCCTCCTCTGAGTACTCGTCGATCAGGTTCCTCCGCTCGCGCGGATCCTCGATCAGGTTGTACAGCTCGTCCGGCTCCCCCTCCGGTCGCCGGATGTAGCTCCACGTCTTGTCGCGGATACACCGATCGGGCGCCTCGTGGTAGCCGGTGATGATAACGTCGCGATGCTCATCCGTATCACCGCGCAGCACCGGCAGGAAGCTGCGGCCGTGCATGGCCGACGTGTTGTGCGCAAGGCCCAGCAAATCGAGGATCGTGGGCAGCACATCGTGGAACTGGACGATGGCCTGGGTGCGGCGGGCGCCCTCGCCGCCGGGCAGTCGGATCATGAACGGCACCTTGAGCAGCTCGCTGTACATGCGATCGCCGCCCTTAAGGAATTTCCCATGGTCGGCCAGGGGATGCCCGTGATCCGCCAACAGGACGATCACAGAGTCGTCGTAGTAGCCCAGCTCCTTCAGCGCCTCGAACAACCGGCCCAGGCAGTGATCCACGAACGCGGCCTCGCCTGCGTATAACCCCTGGATGTATCGGATCTCCTCGGGGGTAGCCCACTCCTCCGCCGGCCCGCCCATGGGCATGATGAGCCGCTTGCCGTTGTAGTTGGGATCCGTGTAGGTGTCGAAGCGAGCCGGTGGATCCCACGGCTCGTGCGGGTCGAAGGAGTCGATCCAGAGGAAGACGCGCTTGTGGACCCGGTTGTGCTTCAGCCAGTCGATGGCCTCGTCCACTACCTTGGCGGGGAACCAATCTTCCTCGCGAGTGAAATCGTCGGTGTTGGCGAGGAATTGGGCCACCCGGCCGCGCCACACTTCGTCATAATGCTCGTTGACGTAGTCGTCCAGGTTGCGGCGCGGCGGGTGCGAGGTCCACGGGTCGTACTCTTGGCCACGGATCCAGCGATACGCGTGGAAGCCGCGGTGGAAGTTCATGCCCGGCGCCCGATAATGGTAACAGTCGGAGATGAGGCCGCACACGTATCCCTCGGCCCGCAGGATCTCGGCGATGGAGAGGTCCTCTTTGGTCAGCGGCTGCCAGGGGCGGAAGGGCAGCGTGGCCTGGCCGGTGAAAAGCTGCGTGCGCACTGGGATGGTCGGTAGTGCCTCCGGATAGGCGTTGTCGAAGACGATGCACTCCCGGGCGAACGCGTCCAAGTTAGGCGTCCGGCAGGCTGGGACGCCCTCAAAGACGGGCTGTCCGCCGTTGTAGAAGCTGATGTGATCCTGTCGGAAGCTGTCCAGCATGATGCCGATGACGTTCATAGCTTGCCCTCCAGAACAATTTCTTTGTATTCTCGGCGTGATCGTCTCTCCGGCTTGTGTCGATGGAGGTGCAACGCACCTCTGATGGTGCATTGCACCTTATTACTGGCACGGCATTTGGGTAAGAGATTATCCGGGGTACTTCGGTTATTCTTCTACTTTCTTCTCCTGGCGCGTCAGGGATGATGCCAGCTCCACATGATCGGCCCCATCGACCGTCGGAATGCGCGGCGCGCCCGGCTGTCCCGGATTGTAGATGCCCGCGAGCACCCGATACGCGCCCTGGGGCAGTGTCTCCGGCAGCAAGATGGCGTAGCTCACCGCCTGCTTCTCCACATCGGCCGCGCGCAGCGGTGGATCGGTCTGCGCGATGGGGACCGGTAGGCCCTCCGCGGGCACCAGGTGGACGAACAGCTTCTCTGTACCCGTCAGCGCATCGCCCCGGCCCTCCCATCTCAGGTGGATTGCTAGTACCCCGCCGGGGACCAGCGTTTGCGGCTCGACCGCGGCGGCCCGCAGTGTCAGCCCGTTCGCGAAGGTCACGTCGAGCGACTGCATTCGCTCGGGGTCCGGTCGGACGTAGAGCTGCAGCGGCCACACCCCCACCGGCCGCTCGAGAACCCGGGCGTATGCCCTGGTCAGGGCCGCCTGGGCGATCCCCGCGTCGTCCCACAGGGGGCTGAGCTGGACCGGAAGGATCACCCAGGTCACTCCCTGGGAGACCAGCCCCGCCACCTCTCGGTCGGCGCCGTCCGCGTCGTGTGCGGCGGGCGGCAGGACGACGTGCTCCACCGGCCCTCTGTAATAGTACCACAGCGTCGGATCGGGGAAGTTCTGAGCGATGCGCACCTGATCAACGGGCATCCCCGTGGTCCAACGCTGGATGGTCTCGGCCAGCGCCCGCCAGCCGATGGTCTTGCTGTACGCCGGGTCGGTGTAATAGCGGCCCAGCGAACCCAGCGCGCCGAGGGTCATGACGACCAAGAGAAGCAGGCTCGCGGCCCGGCCGATGGCCCGCGACGTGTGTGCTTGCCCAGATGAAGGCACACGGATGGACGCGGCCGCCGCCACGAGCAAGTAGAAGGGGGGCGTCGCGGCGATCAGGTAGCGCTCGTTGAAGATCGGGCGGCTCCGCGCGCTGATCCAGGTGATCCCCAGCGGGACGACGAGGTAGAGGGCCAGCAGCCAGACCGCACCTCGCTTGGCCCCGCCGGCCTGCATCAGGCGGAAGGCGCCGCCCAGCATCAGCAGTCCGCTGAGCAGGGCGTAGAGGGGGCGTCGTCCCGTCGGCACCGTCTCCCCGACGGCGAAGGCGCTGAAGGCTCGCCAGAGCGCCTGGACGAGCCCAGGCGAGTCGCCGTTCCCACCGTAATGCGCGATCGTGTCTCGCGCCAGCCAGAGCCATGGCGCATACAGGACGGCGATGGCCAGTTGCGCCGTCGCCCAGCGGGGGATCTCGCCACGATGTTGAGGTCTGAGCCATGCCCGGCCGAACACGAAGACGTTCTGCGCCAGGAGCACGAAGCCCGCGAAGTAGTGCACCTGCAGGGCCGACCAGCTGATCGACACATACGCGATCCAGAGGGATCGCCGCGGCCGTGCTGTCATTTCGAGCGCCAGCCAGGTGCTGGCGGCCGTCAACGCCAGGCTCATGGTGTACATCCGGGCGTCCTGGCTGTGCCAAATGGCATATGGGCTGATCGCGAGCAAGAAAGCGCCGAGCCCTGCCGTCCCCCGGGGAAGCCCCAGTCGTCGGCCGAGCCGATACACGATCCCCACCGCCAGGGTGCCGAACCAGGCGCTGATGAATCGAAGAGCGAATTCGCTGTGCCCGGCCAGGGAGAGCCAGCCTTTTTCGATGAGGTAGCTGCCCACCGGGTGAGGCTCCCCCAGTGTCAGCGTGGCCCAGATGATGTCGGGCACGGGGCGCAGGCTGAAGAAGTAGCCGAACGTCTCATCGCCCCGCAGCTCCTGGGCACCCAGCCGGAAGACCCGCAGGGCGAACGCCAGCAGGATCACGGCGAGGATGGAGACTCGTTCGCCGACGCGTCTCATCTTCTCCGCCCCCAGCGCCAGCGCCAGATGCTGGCGCTGCATGGCAAGGCCAGCGAGAGCCCGCTGATGAGCAGCCCAAGCCGGATACTATCCGGCCGATAGATGAGCTCGATCTCCCACTCGCCAGCGGGCACCGGGACTCCCAGGAATGTCAGATCCGCGCGGAACACGGGGAGCGTCTGGGCGCCCCCATCGCGTCGGAGGGCCCGCCAGCCGGGCATCCAGTTCTCGCTCACGATCAGCAATCCGGAGCGGTCGCTTCGCCCTCGCACGAGGAGCCGGTGCGGCGCGAGGCGCTCCAAACGGATGGTGCTTTCCCCGGCCGGGGTCGAGGGCCCCACCTCGGCATTCCCAGGTGTTATCCTGTCTCGAGCTTCCACGGGGAGCACGGCCGTGGTCTCCAGATCGAATTGGTGATCGGCCAGCAGGCGTTTGGCCTCCTCATCGTCCGCGAAGACCACGTCGTAGGTCACCCAGGCGCGCGGGTTGGGCTCCTCCAGGCGATGTAGATACGTCGTGTCGGTCTCCTGGGGGAACTCCGCCAGCAGGGTGCTGGGCTCGAACAGCTCCCGTCGCCAGGTCAGCACGTGCTCCACCCCGGTCAGGCGCCACATGCGATCGAGGGGGAAGTCCTCGAACAGCATCGCGTAGCGGGCCAGGCGCAGCGGGCTGCTCCCCCACACGTCCTCCACACGGGCGACCATGCCGTAGTCCTCGTAGACCCGGTACTCATTGTACACCCGCCCGGGCAACCCTAGGTTCGCCGTGGCTCGCTCCGCCATCGCGGCCTGCACAGCTTCGGCCTCCGGTGGGAGGCTTGTCCAGGTCGCCGGGCTGCCCTCTGCCAGGTTCGTGGTGAAGTTGGTCAGGAAGAGATCGCCCACGATCAGGAGCGTGAGGACGGGCACCCGCCAGGGCGCAGCCCGCCCCGCCGCGATCGCTAGGCTTGACGCCAGGGCGAACGCGCACGTGGCCCCGGCGATGGTCAGGAACTCACGAAAGCTGACGGCGGTATGCCCGGGACGCTGCCAGCCCAGCCCGAAGACGGCGACCCCGGCCACGACGGCGCTCGCGAAGGTCCAGGCGGCCGTCCGTCGCGTGCGCGGGGGGAGGCGGCCGAGGGAGGCGGCGCCGTATCCGGCTAGGACGCTCAGCCCGAAGGCGACGCCGTAGGCCGCCCGCTCCTGCCCGCGGAAGAGACGGCCTCCGGGCGCCCATCGGTAGAACAAAGGATACAGGAACCCGTTGCCGCCGTAGGAGAGGAGCAGGAAGAACAGAGCCGCGCCAGCGAAGAAGAGGATACCCCATCGGGCGGGCAGGAAGTCGGAGGACGCCTTCCGTCCGTCGCCAGAGAGGGCGTGGGCCAGCGCCATGAGGGCCAGGCCGAGCGCGGTGACGCTCACATAGAGCGGCGAGAACCAGGTGAGCACGCCGGGGAGCAGCAGTTGCCACGTGTCTCGCAGGGGGAACCCGCCGCTGAGATAGGCGTAGTCCGCATGGGCGCGCGTGCTGAGCCGCGCGAACTCGATGCTGGGCCATAGCTGGGCCGCGCTGAGCCCCAGGGCGAGCAGGGAGAAGCCCGCCACGCCCAACACGCGATGGGCGATCTCCCGCGAGGGCAGGCCGCGGCGGACCGTCCAGATCAGAAGGAGGACGACCCAGGCGCCGACGGTGTAGCTCAGGAACAGGAACGTCTGCGCGTGGCCGGCCAGGAGGGCCGTCGCATACGCCAGTGCGGCCCCGGCCCACCATCGCCACTGGGCGGGTCGGCTCATCCCTCGCAGCAGGAGCCTCAGGGTCAGCGGCAGCCAGATCGCCGTACGCAGGATGGCCAGCTGCAGCGGTGGGTAGCCGGTGAGATAGCCGGAAAGGGCGAACGCGCAGCCGGCGAGGAAGGCCGCGCCTCGATGCCCCGTCAGATCGCGCATCAGCAGGTAGGTGAAGAAGCCCGCCAGCGCGAGGTGAAGGGCGGCCTCCACCTCCAGAAAGTACAGGCGCGCCCCGGGCGTTCCCCAGGGAAGGGTGAGCAGGAGGATCAGGTCGCCCAGCGGATAAAAGACGGCCGCCTGGATGTCGGCCAGGAAGGGGTGGCCGGAGTAGGTGTAGGGGTTCCAGATCGGCAGGCGGCCAGCCAGCAACTCCTCACGCAGGAAGAGGCTGAAGGGGAGGAAGTGATGGGTGAAGTCGCCGTCCTGGAATCGGCGCAAGCCCAACAGCAGCGGCGCGTAGAAGATCGCAGTCAGCAGTATGTAGCCCGCGAGGGCAAGGCCGTCGGCTCTCCTGCGCCGGCGAGGGCTTTGAAGCCATCGACGTGTGACCTCGCTTGCCTCCACAGGGTAGCCCTCCGCGGACGCCGGGGTCCTGCTCTGGGCGTCAACCCCGGACGAGCGCCATCACCTGATCGAATAGAACGCCGTTGGTAGCAATAGCCTCCCGGCCGTAGATGGTCGGGACGCCGTTCCAATCGGTGAACGTTCCCCCCGCCTCCTCCAAGATGACCTGGAGCGGCCCGCAGTCCCATACCTCCATGGCTGGGTCCACCATGATCTCCGCCCGGCCGGTGGCCACCAGCGCGTAGCCGTAGGCGTCGCCCCAGGTACGCTGGATGTAGGTGGCGTCGATCAGCCGCTGCCAGGCCTCGGCCTTCCCGTGGGAGGCGAAGGTGTCCAACTCGCTGGCCAGCAGGGTGGCGTCCTTCAGATCGCTGACCGTGGAGACGCGGGCGCGGCGTCCGTCCCAATAGCATCCCTCGCCCCGGGCGGCGTAGACCGTCTCGCCCAGCGCGGGGAAATGGATCACACCGAGCAATGGCGTCTGGCTATCGATCAGCGCGATGAGCACGGCGTATAACGGCACCCCATGCACGAACGACTTGGTGCCGTCGATGGGATCGATAATCCAGGTCAGGCCGGATGGGCTCTCCCGGGAGCCAAACTCCTCGCCGATGATCCCGTGATCGGGCCAATAGCGCTCGATCAGCTCCCGCAACTTCTGCTCGGCTTGTCGGTCCGCGATGGTGACGGGGGTGTTATCCGCCTTGCGCTCGGTTGCGACGCTGGTCTGGAAGTATCCCAGCGTGATGCGGCCAGCTTGCCAGGCGGCATCCAGGGCGAACTCCAGCAGGGAACGCAGTGGTGGTGTGTACATAAACCTACCCCGAGACGTGGTGTGAGATTCGGCGGGAGTATAGCATTGTTCGAGAGACGAGGCAATCGATCCTCCTCCCGAAGGTAAACTGTGGAGACGTGGAGGACGCGGAGATCCTATTTTGACTTCGCTCATATTTGGAATAGACAGCATAACCCTCTGTAGGAGCGACCGGCCGGTCGACCCTACTATTTCTGTCGTGTATGCCAATAGAGTGTTTAATTTTCCCCTTCCTCTGCGCCCTCGGCGTCTCCGCGGTGAGATATCTGTCGTATACCCCCTTTCCGGCTGCGAACGCTTCGGGTAAAATAGCCTGTGGGAGTGTGGAGCGGTGATCGAACTGACTGGTGTAATCGAGCGCATCACCTATCATAACGAGGAGAGCGGGTACACGGTCGCCCAGCTCACCCCTGAGGGCAAGAATTACACCGTCACCGTGGTCGGCAACATGCTGGGAGTGCACGTGGGCGAGTCCGTGCGGGTGACCGGCCAGTGGGTCCTGCACCCGCAGTATGGGCGGCAGTTCAAGGCCGAGTCCGTGCGGACGGTCCTCCCGGCCACCGTCGAGGGGATCCGTAAGTACCTGGGCTCTGGGCTCATCAAGGGGATCGGCCCTATCACGGCGGAGCGGATCGTCCGGCACTTCGGGCTGGAGACGCTGGACGTGATCGAGGAGGATCCCGAGCGGCTTTTGGAAGTGCCGGGGGTCGGCCCGAAGCGCGTGGCGATGATCCAGCGTGCCTGGGAGGAGCAGCGCCAGATTAAGGAGGTCATGCTGTTCCTGCAGGCCAACGGGGTCAGCACCTCGCTGGCGGTGAAGATCTACAAGACGTATGGGGATTCGGCCATCGCTGTGGTTCGCAATGATCCCTATCGGCTGGCCCGGGACATCCACGGCATCGGCTTCATCACCGCGGATAAGATCGCCCGCAACCTGGGGATCGCCCCGGATGATCCGGGACGGGCGGCGGCGGGCGTCGCCTACGTCCTCAGCCAGAAGGCGGACGAGGGACACGTCTATGTGCCGCGCCAGGAGCTCGTCGCGGAGGCGGCCCGCCTGCTGGAGATCGACGAGGTGCGGGTGAACCAGGCGATCGAGGCGCTGGCCCTGGATGAGCAGGTGCACGTCGAATCTCTACAGGATCTCCGCACCCCCGTCCAGGCCGATCCGGATGCGCGCCCCCCGCAGGTCGTGCGGGAGTCTGAGCCGATCTGGGCGTCGGAGGAGCAGGCGGTGTATCTGACGCCCTTCTACTACGGCGAGATCGGCGTGGTGGGGCGGCTGAAGCGGCTGATCGAGGCGTCGGTGGATCGCCTGTCACCCTTCTTGTCCTTCGACTGGACGGCTGCGTTCGAGGCCATCCAGCGCCAGACGGGGCTGGCGTTGGCGCCCGCGCAGCGGCAGGCCGTGCAGACCGCCCTAACTCAGCGGGTCGCGGTGCTCACGGGGGGGCCAGGCACGGGCAAGACTACCACGGTGCAGACGGTCATCCGGATGCTGGAGGCGGTGGGGCGTTCCTATGTGCTGGCATCGCCCACAGGGCGGGCGGCCAAGCGCTTGACCGAGGCCACCGGCCGTGAGGCGAAGACGGTGCATCGCCTGCTGGGGTTCAAGCCGGGCGAGGGGATGTCGTTTCAGCATGATGAGGAGAACCCGCTGGACGTGGACATGGTGATCGTGGATGAGGCGTCCATGCTGGACCTCCTGCTCACCAACCATCTGCTCAAGGCCATCCCGCCCGGCGCGCACCTACTCTTGGTGGGTGACGTGGATCAGCTGCCGTCGGTGGGGGCGGGAAACGTGCTGCGGGACATCATCGCCTCCGACGTCGTAGCCGTGGTGCGGCTGGAGACGATCTTCCGTCAGGAGGAGGGCAGCTACATCATCGTCAATGCCCATCGCATCAACCAGGGGCAGATGCCGATCCTAGACAATCGCAAGGCCCGGGACTTCTTCCTGTTCAGGACGGACGATCCGGAGCGGGCAGCCGAGCTGGTAGTGGAGTTGGTACAGACGCGCATCCCCCGTCGCTTTGGCCTGTCCCCTTCCGATATCCAGGTCCTGAGCCCCATGCATCGGGGGGAGGCGGGCGTGGGCAATCTAAACCTGCTCTTGCAGGAGGCGATCAATCCGCCGTCCGAGCGCAAGCCGGAGCGCCGAGTGGGCGGCCGCGTCTTCCGTCTGGGCGATCGCGTGATGCAGGTGCGCAACAACTACGATAAAGAGGTCTATAACGGCGACCTGGGGCATATCGTCGCCATGGATCTGGAGGATCAGACGCTGGTGGTGGACTTTGACGGCCGGCGCGTGATGTACGATTTTCTGGAGCTGGACGAGCTGGTGCACGCGTATGCCATCTCGGTGCATAAGGCGCAGGGCTCGGAGTTCCCGGCGGTGGTCGTGCCTGTGCTGACGCAGCATTACGTCATGCTCCAGCGCAACCTGCTGTACACGGCCGTCACGCGGGCGCGGCAGCTAGTCGTCCTGGTGGGGACGCCGCGCGCCATCGCCATCGCGGTCCGAAACGATCGCGTGGCGCAGCGATACAGCGCCCTGGCGGAACGGCTGCGGAACTTATGAGGGAGGGGGGAGGGAGACGGGGCTCATCCTGGCGAATCCGATGCACGATGTGGCAGGTGGTGGAGAGGCTGATCTGTGCCAGCTGTCTCCGGAGGGGATCGGTGAGCACCAATCCTCCATGCAAAGCCAGCAGTTCGGCCAGCCAGAGGAGGTTGGAATGCAAACACTTTCGGTTGAATGAATGGGGAATGAACGGCGAGAACTTGTCAAAGCAAGGCGATTCAGGTATAATCAAGTTGCTGTTGTCGGGGCGTAGCGCAGTCCGGGAGCGCACACGGATCGGGCCCGTGAGGTCGGAGGTTCAAATCCTCTCGCCCCGACCAGATTATCGTTCGACCTTACTGGAAACCCCATGGATGGTGGAAATCGGCCATCCATGGGGTTTCTAATTGCTCCGAAGCCCCCTTTCTTGCCCCTCAGAACATCCCATCAACAAAGTGGAGACCTCACGGGTGGAATGTTAAGAAAAGTGCGCGATAGGCGTTGCCCCTTACGCCTCACCCACCGCGCACCCATCCCGACATGGCTCCTGGAGGTCGCCATGCATCTAGATTATGCCCTGGAAGG
>DUEN01000132.1 GCA_011176545.1 Caldilineae bacterium
CAGGATGAATCTCGGAGGCCCTTGATCCCATCGCTTTGTGGTACAATGAAAGTGTTACCCATGTCTCCGAACACTTGTAACCCATGTCCCCGAACACCTGTTACCCATCTCCCCAGTCTATACAGGATTGGGGAGGGGGGACTACAGGGGGGTAGGGCACAATGTGACGTCAGGCTGTTTGGGTCACAGAACGCACCACTTCGCTTAACTTGATGCGTATGAGGCACACAGCCGATCGACCCTCCCAGAATGGCTGAATCGTAGGAGAGCACGGCCGTGCGTCCTATCAATTAAAGAAAAAGCCCCTCGGGCTTCTTCAACCCGAGGGGCTTTCTTACATACCTGATCGCTGGCCTTACACCGGGCGCAGCCGGCCGTCCAGGATCATGATGGTGACGAAGGAATCGCTGTACGGGCTGTTCTTGTAGATCGGATCGTCCTCGGGCGGCCAGCCGGTCACCCGCACACCGTCCAGCGCCGGGTTGTTGCCGTAGCGCTCCCATAGCGGGACAATGGGCAGCAACTTGTTGAAGGCCAGCGCCAGCTTGGTGATCATCTCCTTCTGGGCCTCCTCATCCAGGCCCTCGGCCGAGGCGACCACCATCTCCTCCAGATCCACCTCGCCCAGGCCCTCTACCGTCTGCTTGAGCGGGAAGTTCATGCCGTTCCCCTCAGCAGCCTGCACATAGTTGTGAGTGAAGAAGTCCTGGACGAAGGCGAAGTGCGGATGCGGGTTGCCAGCACCCCAGGCCCGGATGGCGAGCTGGAACTTGCCCTGGTTGACCTCGATCGGGTGCTGGGTGAAGGTCACGCCGCGGAAGGTGGTCTTGATGCCAAAGGCGGTGAGCTGCTCGGCCAGGTTCTCCGCCGCCGCTGACCAGTCCGCGTACTCCGACGGCGCCGTCAGCTCGTACTCCATGCGGTTGCCCTGGTCGTCGATCCAGACGCCGTCGCTGTCCCGCTTGAAGCCGATGCCCGTCAGGATCTCCTCGGCCTTGGCCGGGTCGTACTTGTACTCCTCGAACTCGCCCAGCTTGTCCTCGGGGATCCACAGCGGCACCAGGTTGTCGCTGAAGCCAGTCATGTAGATGGGGCGCTTGGCCGACTGACCCAGCGAGACCACCGCGTTGTCGTCCTTGTTGACCGCGTAGGCGATGGCCTTGCGCACCTCGACCCGGTTCAGCGGGTAGATGTCATGGTTGAAGTAGATGGCCGGGCCGGAGTAGATCGGCGCGCGGATGATGCGGATGCCCTGCTCGATGAACGCCTTCTCGGTGGCCGGCGGGAAGCCGTGAGTCGCGTAATCTACCTCCTTGGCCATGACCACCGGGGTCACATCCGGCGTCTCGCCGTTGTAAAGGACGATCTTGTCGAACTTGACCTGATCGGCGTCCCAGGCGGTGGGCACCTTCACCAGGGTCAACTGGGCCTCGGTGATGCTGTCCACGTCGATCTTGTACGGCCCGCTGACGACCTGCTCCGCGGGGCGGAAGTTGTTGAACTCCTGGAGCAGCGCCTGCCACTCCTCGTCCTCTCGCGTCTTGCCCGCGGCGACCAGCTCGTCGACCTTCTGAGCCCACTCGCCGTAGACGGACCGGGCGACGATGTTGATCTCCCGCAGGACATAGCGCTGGACGACGCTGGAGGGCCGCGCCATGACGAACTTCACCGTGTAGTCATCGACGGCCTCAACGTGATCCAGGTACCGCCAGACGACGTTGTTCATCAGCCGGGCGATGCTGTAGGTGACCAGCACGTCCTCAGAGTTGAAGTCCGTGCCGTCGCTCCACTTCACGCCCTGGCGCAGCTTGACGACCATCGTGTCCGGCGGGACGATCTCCCAGTCGACGGCCAGCAGTGGGAACCAGTCGCCCGTGGCCCACAGGTACATGGCCAACGGCTGCTCCATCAGCTCATCGTAGATGCCCAACGTCAGGTTGTTGGTCACCCAACGATTGAAGTGGCCCACAGGCGGCACCTGATACGGCCACGCGCCGTGGAACTCCGCCGGCTTCTTCTCTTCCGGCTTCGCCTCCGGCACCTCCTTCTCTACAGGGGCCGGGGCAGCGGGCGTCGTCGGCGCACAGGCAGCCAACACGGCTCCCGCCGCGGTGATGCCGGATACGCGCAGGAAGTCTCGTCGGCTGAGCTTCTCCATGGTATCCCTCCCTTGGTTCTGCTTACTGGGCATCTCTGCCCTGGCGGTTTTCTCGCTATCCAGGTGCTCGGTCTCGCTCATTCGCGGGTTTCCTATCGTGATCTCTCACCTCCCTCCCGAATGTCGTCAGCCCATCACCACGGGTCCTCGCCCGCGTCCTGTCGCATGGTAGGGGGAGCTATGCCGCGACGTCGGATACGTGACGCGACGAAGGCCAACACACCGATCGTTACGGCGAATAACAACCCGATCGCCAGAGATAGCGCGGAGATGACGAACTCCGCCGTCCCCGGTTGCAGGAAGAAAAGCATCACGCCGGAGACTATGATCACATAGAAGGCGATCCGAAACCCCGCCCGTCCGATCTGCGGATCCATGCCTCATCCAACCTTTCTCGTGGCCTCCTCATTCGCCAAAAGGCTACGTCGCCTTTTCTCCCGCGAAGTAACAGGCTGCTTCATGCCTTCCATCCACTACCGCCAGCGGTGGCCTCTCTACATCGCAGACCCCCTCTCGATACAGGGGGCAACGCGGATGGAAGGTACAGCCTGGCGGCAGATCAAGCAGACTGGGGATGTCCAGGCTGCGCAGCTTCACCCGTTTCTTCTTGCGCGTCACCTCAGGGTCCGCCTCGGGCACGGCCGCCAGCAGAGCCTGCGTATACGGATGCAACGGATTGTTGATCACTTCCGGCGTCGGCCCCACCTCCACGATCCGCCCCAGGTACATGACGGCGATCCGCCCTCCCCAGGCGAAATACTTGGCCAGGGCCAGATCGTGGGTGATGAACAGGAACGTGACCCCGAACCGCTCCTTCAGCCGATAGAGCATGTTGAGCAGCGAGACCCGGATCGACACGTCCACCATGGAGACGGCCTCATCGGCCACGATGAAGGTCGGGTCTACCGTCAGCGCCCGGGCTACCGAGACGCGCTGCCGCTGTCCGCCGCTCAACTGATGCGGATACTTATCCAGGAAGTCCTCGGGCGGCGTCAGATCCACGATCTCCATGAGCTCACGCACCCGCTGGTGCGCCTGCCGGTGGTTGGCCACCCGCTTATGACGGAAGAGGGGGGCGCTCAGGATGCGATAGATCGTATGCGCTGGGTTGAGCGAAGCATAAGGGTCCTGATGGATGATCTGCACGCTGCGACGATAATCGCGGAACGCGTGGCGATCCAGCTGCCAGATATCTCGTCCCTTGAAGAGGATGCGACCACCGGTGGGACGTAACAGCCCTGCCACCATCCGCCCCGTCGTCGTCTTCCCGCAGCCGCTCTCCCCCACCAAGCAGACGATCTCCCCCTCCTCGATGGCGAGAGAGACACCGTCCACTGCCGTCACTCGTTGTCGCCCCCGGCCGAACGCCCGGCTCAGATGATCCAATTGTACGAGAGGTTCCGCCATGTCAATCCCCCACCTCGATGGTGCGTCGCACCGGGCTGCGCTCAAGCTCTCGCGCCACCGCGTCCCAATAGAAGCAGGCGGCGTAGTGATCCTCGCCAACCTCCACCAGCGTAGGCTCCTCCCGTCGGCATCGCTCCGTGGCGTACGCGCATCGCTCGTGGAACTTGCATCCTGAAGGCAGGTTCACCAGGTCGGGAGGCGAGCCCGGGATGGATGCCAGCTCCTCGAAGCCGCCCGTCACCGTGGGCACGGCTCGAATCAACCCCAGAGTATATGGATGGCGCGGCTGGTAGAAGATATCATGCACCTCGCCGATCTCCACGATGGCCCCGGCGTACATCGTCGCCACCCGATCGGCCAGTTCCGCGGCCAACGAGAGATCGTGCGAGATGAAGATCATGGCGAAGTGCAGCTCCTCCTTAAGGCGACGCAGAAGATCGATGATGGAACGCTGGGTCAGGATGTCCAGAGCAGTAGTGGGCTCGTCCAGGATCAGGATCTGGGGATTCAACAGCAGGGCTAGCGCCAGCAACACACGCTGCCGCATGCCACCGCTCAGCTCATGCGGATAGGACATGATCACCCGTTCCGGCTCGAGCTGCACGAAGCGGAGGAGATCCATGGCCCGCCGCATAATCTCCTGCTTGTTCGTCTCGCCGTGCGCTCGCGCCGTATCGTTAATCTGGTCCCAGATGCGAAGCACCGGATTGAAGGCGTTCAGCGCCGACTGGAATACCATGGCGCATTCCCGCCATCGGAACTGGCGTATCTCCTCTTCGCTCAGCGAAAGGATCTCATATACCTGGCCGTTGCGCCGATAGGTGATCTGCCCCTTGCGAATGGAAGCCGTGGTGGCCAACAGCCGTATCAGCGCCAGCCCCAAGGTCGTCTTCCCCGAGCCGCTCTCACCGATAAGGGCCAGGCTCTCCCCAGGACGCACGTCGAAGCTCACGCCGCGCACGGCCTGGACAGCGCCCCGCCGGGTGGCGTATTCCACCCACAGATCACGCACCGAAAGTGGGATCGCGTCGCTACTTTCGCTCACCTGCCACGATAGCACAGATGTCGTCAGCTCTCCCATGGATTACACTCCAGCCCGCAACCGAGGATTGAAGACCTCCTCCAGGCTACGGGTCATCGAAACCAACGCAAGCTGGAAGAAGGCGATGGCCAGAACAGGCGACATGATGTAATAAATGCTGTCCTTGAAGAAGATAGCGCCACGCACCCACGCCAGCTGGATCATGACCGCCCAGTTCTGCCCGGACATAGGCACCAGCCCCAGGAAGATGAGGCCAACCTGAGCGTAGACGGCCCCCGTCATGGCCAGCGTGAAGCTGATGATGATATAGCTCATCATGTTGGGGAGCACTTCAGCGAAGATGATGTGACGCAAGCCCATGTCCAGGGCGACGGCGGCCTCCACGTAATCCCGCTCCTTGAGGGACAGCACCTGGGATCGCACGGCCCGCAGGAGCGTCGGCCAGCTAAGCAAAGCCAACAGGACGGCCAACAGGGTCAGGCTGTTGAGCCGTACGAAGGCGGCCAAGACGGCCAGGAGCGGGAACTGTGGGATCGTCAACACGATATCCGTGAGGGTGGTGACGACGGAATCCACGAAGCCGCCCACCAACGCCGCCAACGCGCCGAAGGTGACGGCGATCAGAGTGGAAAGGATGCCCGCCAGGAAGGCCACGTACAAGATGTCCTTGCCACCGTGGACGATCTGGGCCCACACATCACGGCCCTGATGGTCCGTGCCCAACGGGTGCTTCAGGGATGGCGGCTGATAGATCTCCGCCACGTTGGTCTTGAGATCGAGTTCGACGAAATAGGGGCCAATCAGGGCCAGGAGCACGAAGCCGATCACCACCAGGAAGCCGATGAAGCCGACCCGATTACGGGACATCAACCGCAGAAAGGTGATGATCCCGGCGAAGAAGTTCTGGATAGCGCTGAATAGCGTGCGATCTTCAACTATCGTCGTCTGCGTCATGTCTACTCGCCTTTGCCCAGTTTAATCCGCGGATCCAGCCGGCTATACAACACATCCGCCAGCAGGTTCGCCACGATGACGGAGATGGTGATGATGAGGAACACCCCCTGCATCACGGAGTAATCGCGCTGCGTGATGCTTCGCAGCAGGACCAGGCCGATGCCCTGGTACACGAAGACAGACTCGATCAACAGCGAGCCACCGACGATGAACCCGATGGCGATGGTGAGCTGGGTGAAGAGAGGCAGGGCGGCGTTGCGCCCCACATAGGCAGTGGTGATGCGCCGCTCCGGAAGTCCTCGAGCCTTGGCCACGGTGACGTAATCTTCACCCAGGGTACTAATGGTGCTGCTCTTCATCGTGAGCATCCACGTGCCGATGGTGGTGATCACGTAGGTGATGATGGGCAACGAGGCGTGATATAAAGCGTCCTTAATGAAGGCCAGGTTGAAGCCAGGCTGCATGCCCGGCGACATGGACCCACGCATGGCCGCGATGTCCACCAGCTTCCACTGCACGCCCAGGAACACCACCAGCATCATGGCGATCAGGTAATTGGGCACGGAGCTGAGCACGGAGGCCAACGCGGAGAGGACGTGATCCAGCGCGGACTCTCGGCGGTAGGCCATCACCATACCGAGGATGATCCCTAATGAGAAGCTGATCATGAGCCCGATCCCCACGCTGAAGATCGTCCACGGCAAGAAGCGCAGGATGATGGTGGAGACGGGCGTGCCCGCCGAGAGGAGCGAAGTGCCCAGGTCGCCGCGTAGCAGATTCTCAAGATAGCCCAGGTACTGAATGTAGAGAGGCGCGTCGAGGTCGATGGAAAAGAGCGCCGCCGCCTGATTCTTCGCCTCATCATACGGGATGCCGTATTGCTCGATCAGGCTGTTGATGTAGATCTCGATGGGGCTGCCCGGCATGAGCCGGATCAGGAAGAACGTCAACGTGACGACGACATAAACGGTGAAGAGTGCCTTTGCCGTGCGCCGCACCCAGAAGTTACGCGCGATGCGCGTCAGCAAGCTGGCTCTGGGTGGAGCGACCGTTGCTGGTACTGCGGGTGCAGAAGTAGTCAAGGCAAGGACCTCCTAAAGGTGAGTCTCTGAGAGCGTATCTGGAACTCCTCTTCTTGTTCTTGAAGCGGCGACGGTTGAAAACACGCTACCTGGATAGCCTCGAGGCCCAGGCACCGTGTTTTCAGCCGGTACCGTCTCATAATTCAGACACGCTCTGAGTACGCCTTTATCCCTCGCAGACTGCCATCGCGTCACACACGTCAAAGAGACACACGTTCGCCAACCTTTGCCTAGCGACAATGAAACAAGGGGCGAGCCGCGAGGTGGGATACCTACCTAATGATGACGGATTCCTTTTCTGTGAGCGACCCGGCTACAGTGAGGAAGAGAGCATGCTTACCGGGGGAGATTAAGGAAGATCCATGTTTATTCTACATGACCCCCCAAGCGCTGTCAAATGAAACGCCCTCGCGGCCCTTTAAGGTACTCCCAGTTCCTCGGCCAACACTAAGGCTGAGGTGCCCAGAAACATGGCATCACTACCCAGGGTCGAAAAGGCGATATGCGTCTCAGTGGCCATTCTGGGCAGGACACGTCTGGTTACCTCCTTGCGAACCTCCTCTAGGACGAAATCTCCGAACTCGACGAACTCCCCCGTCAGGATCACCTCATGGATGTTCAAAAGGCTGATCAATCCCGCGATGGCGACGCCGAGATACCTCGCCGCCGCGCGAACCAGCTCCCGGACTAACGGATCGCCCGCATGGAACGCCCAGGCCACCGTCGCAAGGGAGATGCCCTCGGCCGCGGCCCGGCGCGCGAGAAGGGAATCGGGATGCTCCTCAGCGATGACGTTGGCATGTCGCACGATGGCCCGCACGCTGGCGACCGTCTCTAAACATCCCAAGTTCCCACATGAGCAACGTTCACCGTCTTCGACGACCGAGAAGTGGCCGATCTCCCCGGCGCCGAAGCCATCCCCGCAATAAAGCCTCCCCCCTATGACGATACCGGCGCCGATCCCCTCGCTGATCTTCACAACCACCAGGTTCTCTATCTGCCCCAAGTGGCCGAAGGTGTACTCCGCCAACGCCATCATGTGGCTGTCATTGGCGACGTAGACGGGGCAATGATAGCGATCGAAGAGCAGCTCCCTCAGAGGGAGGTCCACCCATCCTCGATTCACAGCCTGACGGATCACCCCCTCCCGGGTATCGACGAGGCCGGGGGTGCTGACCCCTATGCCCAGGACGGGCGCCGTCGCGATCCCCATGAGGTGATCGATCAGCTCATAGACAGGCTGTAGAGAGGCCCTCTCCTCCCCTTGAGGCGCCTGCAACGCGTACCGATGAAGGATCTTCCCGCGCAGGTTCACCACGGCACCATAGTACCGATCCGTGCTCAGATCGACACAGATCGACTGGCGAGCATCATCTACAAGGCCGACCAGGACGGGCGGCTTGCCGCCGGACGAGGCCGCCACACCGATCTCGGTCACCAGCCCCGCGTCCATCAGGGATCCCACGATCTCGGAAACGGTCGCCCGGGTCAGCTTGGTTCTGCGCGCGATGTCCGCCCGGCTGATGCCACCATGCTCGAAGATGGTCTTGAGGACTAAGCGCCTGTTATGTTCTTTGGTGTGCTGACGGGTGGCTTTTTGCATGGGACACTTTGTAAGTTTACTACACTTAGTATAATCGGCGCGAGGCGGGACGTCAAGTGTCTCCCGCCTCTTTTTAGATCTTTGTCAGTCTCAGGAGATCCCCCTTATGGGTATCGTTTAGGCTAAAGCAGGAAGCCTCTCAGCCTTAGAATAGTCTAAGAATATACCACGAAGTCACCAAGACGCGAAGGAGGGCATCGAAAAGGATCGCCTCATATTGGCATACACGACACGGTAGAGGCGAACCCCTACCAGAAAGGCTGAATTATGGAGGCACAGCGCCGCGTCACACTTTCTTAGAGCGGATGTCAATTCGATCCCTCGCGTTGGAGGATCTGGTGGAGGCGGCGGACGCTGGGGGTGGCCGTGCGCAGCCAGCGGCGCAGGATCTGGCGTCTCTCCGCCTGCGTGAGGAAATACCGCTCCCCCAGCTCCGCACGGGCGCGCCGGGTCGTATGGAAGAGGGTGATGGCCGCGGCGACGGAGATGTTCAGACTCTCTACAAAGCCCACCATAGGCACGATGAAGGTGCTATCCGCCAGGGCGAGGGCATCCTCCGAGAGCCCCTCATGCTCGTTGCCGAAGAGGAACGCCGCTGGCTGGCTCAGATCGATCCGATCCACCGGCACGGCCTGCTCATCCAGGCGGCTGGCCCAGATGCGATACCCGCGCTCGCGAAGAGCGCTCACGGCCGCGCGGATATCGGGATAGCGGCGTAGGGTCAGCCACTTATGAGCGCCCTGGGTGACCCCTTCGCTGGGAGCGAAGGGGGCGCGCCCCACGATGATGCCGATCTCTTGCACGCCGAAGGCCTCGGCCGAGCGCAACACGGCGGCCTGGTTGTGGCCGTCATCCACGGCCTCCAACACCACCGTGATGTGGGATGTGCGCTGCGATAGCACCTCCAGCATGCGCTGGATGCGCTGCGGGGTCAATAAATCCCAGAACACCCGGTCCGCCTCGTCCACCAATCCATCAGCCAGCAACTGAGCGAACAACGCCTCCTTATCCATCCACCCGTCCCTCCGCAAGATCGGCTGGTGAAAGTCCGTTCAAGAGGATAACATAAATCGGCGCCCGAGGGCAATCGGGGTACCTTTGGTGATGAGCTGTATTTCACCATAGAGATACGAGGGACGCGGATAGCTTCTCCACCTCATGTTGGCAGTACAGGAAGAGACCACCAAGACACTAAGCCTCCAAGGCAGGGGAAAAGCAAGGGGGAATAGAGGTCTCTAAGCGAGGAGGCTTACGTTAAGGGGCGGATGAGCCGTTCACTTGGGCCCATACGGCGTCCAGCGCCGCCAGCCGGCCCGCCGGGCATCCTCCTCCCGGCAGAACCAGACATCGGCTGATCGTCGATAGTAGAGCTCATCCTCGGGGAGAAGATACATACGTGTGCCGTCCAGCCGCGCGATCACGCCCTTGATCACGCATCCGGGCACGGGCTCGCGACAGCCGCTTCGACATGGTACCGGCGTCGGCGTAGGGGTGGGCAGAAGCCGACCCGAGATTGTAACGCGATCGGAGATGAGCAACCGTTGTCCTGGACGCAACAGGGAAGGATCCTCCAACTCGTTCACCTGGATCAGCGTCTCCAGATCCATGCCATGCCGGCGGGCGATCTCCCACAACGTGTCCCCGGGTTGCACGATGTAGAAATATGGAGTGGGCGTGGCTGTCGGTGTGGGAGTGGTCACGAGCTTCGTCGGCGTAACCGTGATGATGAGCTCGCTCACCGGGATATCCGCACACGCGGCGAGCCCCATGGCACTCGCGATCATGACCAGGTAGACGATCCACCGCCCCAAACGCGAGGACAAAACGTCGGCTGGCATGATCACCTCCCGGGAGCGAACTCACGACCCGGGCCGGGGAGTGAGGTACCGCCCGTTGACCCACCCTTTGACCCGCCGCGTCTCGTTCAGGATCGCATACCACGGGCTGGACCCGACCATCTTGGGCCCCGACTGGAGGACCAGCACGTCGCGCGGGAGGGCGTAGCCCACAGGACGATACCGGACGCCCGGACCGGACCGGATGTTGAGCGCTTTCACACCCGGCCTAAGCTGAGCCCGTCCTCCCACCTGCAACCCCTGGGCAGAAGGCTGTGGGGATGCCTTCGGCTGCGAAGGCTTCTGTTCCTCCGCTGACTCTCGGGCGCGCGACGTCTCCTGCCCTCTTTCAGCCTGCTGCATGGATTCCTTCCATTTAAACGTTTGTTGTGAGTTTCCTACTTGACAAGGAGGTGTCCACGTGATCTAAAGTCGGCTGAACACAAGAACATAAGGAGGCCGACCATGATCGACGTAGACACCTTCCTAACCACATTATACGTGA
>DUEN01000133.1 GCA_011176545.1 Caldilineae bacterium
CGCACCCCGGCGATAAGCACCGGTACGACGATGGGGAACAACAGGATGGGGAGCATGATCTCCCGGGCGCGCGTGTTCACAGCCATGGCGGAGAACAGCGTGCCTACCGCGGAGAACCCCAACGTGCCCAGGAACACGACCAGCAAGATACCGGGATGCCACAGCGGCAGGTTGAACAAGATCATGAAGATGGGCAGGAGGACCGACTCCACCACCGACATGAAGATCAGGTTGCCCAACATCTTGCCGAAATAGATGGCACTGCGATCCACCGGGGTGAGGAGCAACCCTTCCAAGCAACCCTTATCGCTCTCCAGGACGAAGGATCGATTCAAGCCCAGTACCCCGGAGAAGGCGATGGTCACCCATAGCATGCCAGGGGCCACCGCGCGCACGTCCTCCACCCGGAGATCGAAAGCGAATTGGAAAATGAGGACAGCCAGCATAGCGAACACGAACATGGCGCTGAAGATCTCGCGGGTGCGCAGCTCACTGACGACGTCCTTCCAGACGATGGCCAGCACCTTGCGCAGATAGCCGCCCGCGGCCGTCCTCCATCCTGTTTCAACCCGCCCAAGAGACGCTGAGACGTGTCCCGCAGTTGGCCTCACTCCGCTCACGGCGTGCTCTCCCCCACGTGGCTACGATAGACCTCCCGCAGTTCCGCCGCTGATACGGCGGAACTGGGGGTATCGAATACGATGCGCCCGTTGACCAGGAGTGCCACCCGATCGGCCCACTCCCATCCCCGCTCCAGGTTATGCGTGGTGAGCAACACCGTACGCCGCTCCCCACCCAGCTGTCGGATCAGGCGATGCAACATCTCCGCGGCCTGCTGATCCAGGCCGGTATCCGGCTCGTCCAGTAGCAGGATGGGGGGGTCGTGCAAGATGGCCCGGGCGATAGCCAGTCGCTGCACCATGCCTCGTGAATAGGTGCGAACCGGATCATGCCGTCGATGGAAGAGCCCTACCTGCTCCAGGACCTCTCTGACCCTCTCTCTGGCATCGACCAGATCGTACATCCGGGCGAAGAAGCGCAGGTTCTCCTCCCCGGTGAGGCTGTCGTACACCAGTGGCGCGTGAGACACCACCCCGATGTATCGACGCAGATCAGCGCTGGCCTGGGTGGTCTCCACCCCACCGATGCGAACGGTGCCCGCCGTCGCCTTGCTCAACATGGCCAGGATGCGAATGAGCGTCGTCTTACCAGCCCCATTAGGGCCGAAGAGCGCCAGCGTCTGACCTGCGGGTACGGTCAGATCGATATCCCGCAGCGCGACCTTTCGCCCAAAGGCCTTGACGAGGCCGCGCACCTCGATCATGGGAGGCTCCGTCCCCACACCGTTCACGATTCGCTCAACTCCTGGATCTGCTGTATCACCTCCAAGAGCCGGGCCTTACGCGCTGACCGCTCTCGCTGATAGACGTCCTCGTCGATGTTCCCCGCCTCGTACTCGTCATCCAGCCGGGCTATGCTCAGGATGAGACGCTCGCGCTCCATCTCCAACTCGGAGAGGTCGGCTGGCGCGGAGGGCTCCATCGCCGGGACCTCCCGCTGGCGTTGCCATATGAGATAGCCAATGGCGGCTAACGCCCCGGCCAGCGCGACGATCACTGCAACGAGAACCACCGGCGAGCCCACAGCCGCGCGAGTTTCGTCGCCGTGTGGCAGATCCTCAAAGGAGAGGGTGATCACCTCCCCGGCGGGGATGTCACTGCCAGCCAGGTTCAGGAACTGCTGCCCGGAGCCACCTCGTTTGCCCTGGAAGGTCACCTGCGAGCTGGATACTTTGACCCCAACATCGTTGACGAGCACGTTCAGGTGAGCGACCGGATAGGCCAGCACATGCTGGAACTCCAGGCGCTTCCCCTGGTAGGGGTAGCGATATCGTATCATCACCTGGCGGATGCCCTGTCCAGGCGGGACAGGCAACGTATCCACCACAGCGTCTTCCACGACGAAGAATCGCTGGCCGATCGGCCCAGGATCGACGCCAAGATCCTGATAGCCAGCAGGCAAGGGGAAGCGCAGGGTCACGCGGCGGTCAGGGGCCACCTGCTCGCCGCCCACGTAGACGCGATCCCCATCCTGGCTGATGATGTACATCTCGCCGATGAGGAGGCTCTGTCCCTCGAAATCGATGAACCAATGGGCGCGTTCGATCCGGATGCCGCTCCCGTCCTCGGTTGGCTCATAGACCGTGACGGGGAGATCGAGCTCTGACGAGCCCTCGGGGAAGCTGCGAACATCCGAGGCATACGGCACGCCCGCATAGTCCAGCATGACCATGTATGACCACTCAGAAGCGCTCGAAAGCCCCTCAAATCGGAAGGTGCCATCCTCGCCCAGCGTCGTCTCGAAGTTCCGTACCTCGTCGAACGTCTCGCTATCGAAGACCCGCAGCGTGACGGTGATCCCTGAGGGGACCGGGCCGGACGGCGTGGCGTTCGTGACGCTCCCTCGGATGACGCCCTCCCCGGGCTCATAGGTGGGAGGGGTCAACGGGCGATAGACGAAGGAGCGCACATATTCCACGGCGGCCCAGCGTTCCCCCTCCGTTAACGTATCGGCGAAGCCGGGCATATCGTTGCGTCCCTCGGTGACTACATCGAACCAGGAGGCCAGACTGCGATCGAGCGTATCGAAGCTCGTCAGATCTGGCATATCCGGCGGAGCCTCCGGCCCATCGCCGAGGCCGTTCTCCCCATGACACCTGGCGCAACGCTCCTGATAAATCGTCCGACCCTGATCCAGCTCCCCCTCTTCCTGGTGCAACGTCCAGGCGTAAGCGAGGGCGTCCCATATCTCCTGATCGCTCAGCCGATCGCCCCACGCGGGCATCATACGCTCCGCCCGTCCGCTCTTGGCGATGTGAAACCACCGCGCCAGGGACGTCTGTCGGGCGATGGCCGCATCGGCGAATTGGGCCGGCGGAAATTCGAGCTCAGAGGCGAGGGGGCCCTCTCCCAAGCCCTGACGGCCATGACAGGAGGCGCAGTTCTCCTGATAGATCATCCGCCCCCGCCGGGCGGACGGCAGCTCAAGGGGAGGGGATACGGGCGGGGTATCCTGCGCGATAGGGGCTGCATACGCCGCGGCCGTCAGGCCGAGCAGGATCGCTAACAGGACAGGTAACGCGAAGAGGACGTAACGCCTGAAAGTTGAACAGATCATATCGTTGAACTCACCTCACCCTTGGCGGGCCGATCTTTAGTAAAAAACGGTCGCCCGCCGCCGTGGGCGACCATCTTACATAGTGGGAAGGCTCCGAGGGACGAGGAAACCCTCAGTCCACAGCCCGGACCTCAGTCTCCTGCGGCGCCTCCTCATAACGAGAGGGACACTTTAACAGCAATGTCTTCGCCTCGAACACACCATCTTCTCGCAACGTCCCCTCCAGGATCGTCGTCGATCCCGGCCGGGTGAAGTTGTCCGGCATCACCCCATGAAAATAGACCTGTAGCGTATCGCCTGTGCCCGTCTGATCCCGGATCGAGAAGGTCAGGGAGAGATTCGGGGCATCCCAGTTCACCGTCTCCTGGATGATCTCGCCGCTGACCCGGATCTGCTTGCCTATGAGCTCTGTCTCCCGGCCGCGTATCTCATGGACTTCCATATAATAAGCCCCGGTGCTGCGAGCCGCGTTCACGATGAGGTACCCAATGACGGCGAAGATGAGCACGCTGCCAATGAGAAACTTGAGCCGCTTGTTGGCCGTAGCCGAACGCCCGGCGACCCGAGGCACAGTAGCGCTTGAATCCATCGTCTTCCTCTCCTTACGACACCCGAGGTGTTAAGCCCTTTCTTAGCGAGTCTTCTTGCCCGTACTTGAACAGATCCCATTGTAAGCAGAAACGAGATTTGGGCAATGTAACCCTGCTCCGGGGGAGCACGGCGGAAGTATAACACCTGAGAGGCCGTTCTGTCAATGAAGCATGTTTGCTTCTACATATTTTCAGCGTTGTTTGGAGGATGAAGGCCGGCAGGTTGAGGCCCGCCTCCGGCGGCGTAAGTGCTTGCGCCGTGGCGCGGCATGGTGTAGAATAGCAATATGATTAAGCTGATACATTTCGCCGACCTTCATCTGGGCATGGAGAACTATGGCCGGTTGGATCCGCAAACCGGCCTGTCTACCCGAGTGGTCGATTTCCTGCGAGCGTTCGACCACCTGATCGACTTCGCCGCCGAGGAGAGCGTCGATCTCGTCGTCTTCGCGGGGGACGCCTTCAGGACACGGGACCCCTCGCCCACGTATCAGCGGGAATTCGCCCGACGCATCCATCGCCTGGCCCACGGGCTCCGCATCCCGGTTTTTCTGCTGGTGGGGAATCACGATCTCCCCAACGCGGTCGGCCACGCTCATGCGATCGAGATCTTCGACACGCTGGAAGTGGAAAACGTGCGCGTGGCCCGTCGGTCGGACATCTACTGCATCGAGACCCGCCACGGTCCGATCCAGATCGTCGCCCTGCCATGGGTGACGCGCAGCGCGCTGCTGACCCGCGATGAGTATAAGAACCTTAACCTGGACGAGATCCACCAGCTCATGCTGAACAAGCTGGAGGGCGTGATCCTCGGCGAGCAGGGGCTTGCCAATCGGCTGGATGCGGAGATACCGGCCATCATGGTGGCGCATGGGACCGTGCAGGGCGCCGTATATGGCAGTGAGCGTAGCGTCATGCTGGGACGCGACCTGGTGCTTCCCCCCAGCCTGATACGCCATCCGGCCTTCGACTATGTGGCCCTGGGGCATATCCATCGGCATCAGTGTCTGTTTGATGACCCACCAGCAGTATATGCCGGGAGCCTGGAACGCATCGACTTCGGCGAGGCCTCGGAACGCAAGGGCTTCGTCGTCGTTGAGCTGGAGAAAGGGCGGGCGGCATGGCGTTTCGTCCCCGTAAACGCCCGGCGGTTTGTGTCCATCCGCGTGCGGGCTGATGGGGAAGACCCCACCCGGCAAGTCCTGGAAGCTATCGAGCGGCACTCCATCGCTGACGCCGTCGTGCGGCTGACCATCGAGACCACCGTGGAGGCCGAGTCACGTTTAGACGACGCGGCCATCCGACGGGCTCTGGCGCCCGCATTTTACATCGCCGCCATCTCACGTGAGATTGAACGCCCTACCCGGCTGCGGCTGGGCAGCCAGGAATCCATAGAAGCCCTGACGCCAATACAGATCCTGGAACGTTATTTGATCGCCAAACAGGTTCCCCCCGAGCGTATCGATCGGCTGCTCCGCTATGCGAGGGAGATCATCGATCCCTCCGGGGAGTGATCCTGTCTCTGGCATCGGAGGAAGGGGTCATGGCTCTACCCAGACGGATCACGGCTGTCGAGATCAGCGCCGAGCGGGACCGCCATGTCTATCATGCACGCATCGTAGAGCCAGAGGCGAGCACTCCCCAGGCGCGAGCGCGCGGCAACCTCCACGTCCTGTTGAATCTGAGTGGGGCCGGAGGGGGGCGGTCGCGCCTATCCCGTCAGGTGCTTAACGTCATCCAGGCGACCTATTACGAACAAACCACGGGATCCGTCACTCAGAGCCTGACCCAGGCCCTCCTCGCCGCTCATGACACGCTGCGACGCGCCAATGTCACCACACCCCAGGCGGTCTGGCAGGCGAGCGTTGCCTGCCTCGTCGTACGCGGCCGCGACCTGTTCATCGGACACGCTGGCCCGGCGCTCTCCTTTGTGGCCCACCCTGACGCGGTTGACCTCTTCCCCGCGAAGCCACCGGAAGCTGAAGCCTATCTGGGTGATCCCTCGCCGCCTGATATCGAATTCTTCCACACGCAGCTTCGTGGGGATACCACCGTGCTCCTGGCGGAGGCGGGGTGGCTGGGCCATGCTTCGGCCCGGGAGATGGCCGCCGTGGCCGCCTCCCCCGATCCCGATGCCAGCGCGGACTACCTGCGGGAGATCGCGGAGAGAACAGGGCTGGCCTGCCTGGTGATCACGATCGAGACCGAGCCCGAGGCCTGGTCGCACATCCCCAGGGTCGATGAGGAACCACATAGGGAGGCATCCGCCGGAGCCGGCGAGGCGATAGCTGGAGAGGATGAACGCTTCGCGCAGACAAGAGCGACCGTGCCCATTGAGGAGATGTCAGAACCCCTATCACGAGCACGGGCTACGCCCTACATCCCCCGTTCGGTGACCCGGATCCCCCGGACCGTCCCATCGCGTGAGCAGCGCGCCGTCGAGCCGGCCGAGGCGCCGTCCCAGCGGCCACGGCCGGAGCCTGTGATGGAACCGGAGGTGGAGATCGCGGCCGAGCCGGGGCCCTTGCCTGAGCCGTTCAGGTGGGAGAAGCCCACCTTCTCGGTCAGGTGGCCCGCTTGGCGGCTGCCGAGGATCAGCATCCCATGGCGCCGACGCGGCAAGGCGGAAGCCAGGATCGCCAGGGCGGAACCTCAAGGGTCATCGCGATGGGCCGTGATCGTCGCCATCCTGATCCCGCTCATGACTGCGCTACTGGTGACGGGCGTCTATTGGCAGCGGGGAGCGGAGCGAGCGCGGCAACTCCAGGAATTGATAGCGGGCGCTCAGGCCCAGGTGGTAGCCGCGGCCGAGAGCGAGGACCCTGCCCGGGCTCGCGTGATGTTGGATGAGGCGGAGGGGCTCCTGGAAGAGGCGGAACTCCTACACCCAGGGCTCCCCGAGATTGAGAAGCTGCGGCTGCAGATCCAGGAGCAGAGAGATCGCATCAGCCAGGTGCAACTGCTTTATCTCGTGCTCCCGCTGAAGGAGTTCGGTAAAGGCGACAGGGATCCCAGCCGAGTCGTCGTGAATGAGGGCCATGTCTTCATCCTAGATCGAGGGCTGGATCAGGTTGACCATTATCAGCTCGATGAGACGGGAGATACGCTATCCCCGGTGGGGGATGAGCCCCTATTGAAGAAGGGGCAGCTCCTGGGCGAGACCACCGTGGGCGAAATGGTAGACATGGTTTGGGTGCCCGCGGGAGATGGGCGTCCGGTTAGTGCTTTGCTGGTCTTGGACGCCAGCGGCAACCTGTGGCAATGGGCCGAGAACGTGGGACTCACTAGCATCTCGATCGCCGCCACGGAACAATGGCGCTACCCACAGCGGTTAGAGACCTATCTCGGCCGATTATATCTGATGGACCCCCAGGCTAATACCATCCTGCGATATCCGCCTGCGGGTTCGGACTATTCGATCTCGCCAGAGCCCTATTTCACCCAATACGTCGATCTGGCCGGTGCCGTGGACTTCAGCATCGATGGGAATATCTGGATCTTGTTCGCGGATGGGCGGGTGCTCAAATTCTTCCAGGGTGAGAGGCAGCCCTTCCTCTTCACCGGCTTCCCCGATAAATTCCGGGCGCCCGTAGCTTTGGTCGCCGGACGCAGGGAAGGTGCTCCAACGGATCGGCTATATATCGGCGATGCGCGAGATGGGCGGATCATCGAGTTCTCCAAGGATGGGGCGTTTATCCGCCAGTTGCGCCCCTCCGATCCCAGCCTCTTTCAGGATATGCGCAGCCTCTATGTGGATGAGACGAACAAGGTGTTCTACGTCCTGACGAAGAGAGGGCTATACAAAGCGCCTATCCCAGCCCCTCCGCAAAGCCCATAGCCTTACAACGTTGTGAGCCCAATAGGGCGACCAGCCGGTCGCCCCTACCAGAGCTCATAAGGCCCCCAGGACTGCGTTCAACGCCATGCAGGCCACCCGATTCTCCTGTCCAAATTGATTGGTCAGAAAGACGAACACCAGGTCATGGTTGGGCTCGATCCACAATAGCGTGGCCGTGGCGCCGCCGTGCCCAAAGGCCGCTGGCGTACCCAGGAATCGAGCGTCTCCTCCCGGCTTGTCCCAACCCAATCCGTAGAAGGCAAGCCGCCCCGTGTTGCGCTCCCGTATCCCTTCCGTGTGCAGCCGGGTCATGGTTGCGATACCGGCCTGGCTGACGATGGTGTGCTCACGGCCCAGGAGCCCGTTCAGGATCGCCTGGCCGAACTTCACCAGATCAGCGGCTGTGCTGTATAAGCCGCCTGCCGGCAGGGCCAAGGAGCGAAAGTAGGCTGCTCCCTCCTTACCCTTGAGGATCGGCTGTACGATATCCACAGGAACCATGCGCCGGGCCTGTTCCCCCTCGAAGTCGAAGGCGGTGTCTCGCATCTCCAGCGGCTCTAGGATATGATGGTACAGGTAATCCACATACGACTTGCCGGAGACGCGCGTGATGATCTCCGCCAGCACCCAGAAGGAGACGTTGCAGTACTCCCATTGGGTTCCCGGCGGGAAATGCAGGAACGCGTTACAGGCCGCCTCCAAATGAGCGGAGGCCGGGGCCTCCTCCTCCCAAAGTGACTCCCACACCTCTTCAGCCAGGCCCGAAGTGTGCGTAAGCAGATGCCAGATGGTCACCGCCTCCTTGCCGAACCGCCCGAACTCCGGCACGTAGCGCGTCACCGGATCGGAGATGAGTAGCCGCCCCTGCTCGGCTAGTTGCATGATGGCGGTGCCGATGAAGGGCTTGGTGATGGAGGCTGTCAGGAAGATGGCGTCGAGATCGACCTGTACGTCGCCATCCGGCGGTGAGATGGCCTCCTGTCGGATGATCTCGCGGCCGTCGGCCACGGCCATCACGGATGGCCCAGCCTCGCCGCGCTCGATCCCCTCCCGCACGACGGCGAAGGCTCGATCCAATTGCTGCGGCCGAAGTCGAGATGCAGACATGTCATATCCCTCCCTGGGTGGACATGATGATCCGCTCGTGCCAGTGGAAATCCGATGCGTCTAGCTGGTATATCCAGTATGGGTGTGGGGACTCTGCGAACGCGGGGACGATAGCGAAATACGTGTCGCCCTCTCGAAATGGGAGGATGCCCCTATGATAGTGCCCGCTGAGGACTAGCCGCACCAGCCCACTCTTCACGATATGGTCATAGAGCTCCTCGGCCTCCCGATAGGTGTGCGGGTACCCCTCATTCCTCTCCGGCCACACCAGGTAGTGTTGGATATGGATCTGCGGCGGGGACTCCGCGTCGCTGAGAGCCTGGATGAACCGTTGGAGCTCGCGGCCGCGCCGCTCGGGGAAATGATCCGCGGCTTCCTCGTCGTGGAAGCAGAGGAGCCGATAATCGTTGAGGACGCGATCCGTAGGCAGAGGGGCGAATACCCGCCGCACCAACTCGGGATGGTCATGGTTGCCGTACACGACGATGCATGGGCAGCCCGCTGTGCGGAGGATATCGGCGATCAGGTGCAGGTCTCGCTCCCCACGGGCCTGCATCTCGGGGTCATCCAGCGCGTCCAGCGGATAGTCCAGTAGATCCCCGGTGACGACCAGGAGATCAGGCTGCTCCTCCCGGATCCGGCGAACCGCCTGCTCGAGCAGCCCTGGCACGGCGCGGCTGAGCCGCTGAGGCAGGACAGATGTGCCGGGCAGGTGGTGCCGCAGGTGAAGATCGGAGAGATGCGCGATCTTCATCCCCGCATCCCCTGCTCCCTGAGATAGCGGAGCAGAATGTCCGGCCGGTTCGTGCTGACGCCGTCCGCGCCCAGCGCGATCATGGCCTGTTGCTCATGCAGCGTGTCCGGGTTCCAGGCCCGCACGTCCAGGCCGAGATCGTGGGCCACATCTACCAGGCGCAGGCATAGGTTCCGGTAGTGGATGCCCACGCCACAGGCGCCCAGATCGGCCGCACGGCGGATATCCTCCTCCTCGGGATCCCAGAAGATGGCACCGACCCGAAGGCGTCCATCGCGGCGCTTCACCCGGGCGATGCGGTCCATGTGAAAGGAAGTGAAGATCACATCCGCGGCCATATCCCGCGCCAGGACGGCATCCACGGCCGCGTCCTCCACCCCCTCTCCCTTCAGCTCGCAGAGGAGCTTCGTCCGCCCCCGGATCGTGTCCAGGACCTCATCCAGGGTAGGGATCCGCTCGCCCTCGCCGGCGTCTAGGGATCGGATGGCCGCGAGGTCCAGATCGCGCACGCGTCCCGTGCCGTTGGTCGTGCGGTCTACCGTCTCATCGTGGATGACAACCAGATGCCCGTCCCGGGTTAGATGCACGTCACATTCGACGTAATCCACTCCCAGGTCGATGGCGTATCGGAACCCTTTGAGGGTATTCTCCGGCATCACGCCGGCCGCCCCTCGATGTCCAACGACGTAGGCCATTTCTCCTCTCCTTTGTTGTCTCCAGAGGATCTCCCCCTTACCAGCGAGGAGCCCATCATCATGAAACCGGTCGGGCTTCAGGCCCCTCCATCTTTCACCATCAGCGACGCGTTGTCAATGATACGCGATGGGGGCCAGGGCTTTTCAAAATTCTAACAAAGGTGTGGAGAGCAGATGCAACCCATAGTCCAGCATGACAGCTACCTTTCGGCGCGCATCTGGGAAGTAAGGGGCCTGCACAAGGCGACGCAGAAGATTCAAAGCCACATTGCGAATGCTGCTTAAGCCAGCAGCAATCTGACGTCCATGGAGACGGTCTTCGTTCATGGTGACGTCCTGATGGCGTTCGATCCACCCACACCATTGCACGCCAGGCCAGCCAAAGGTCTCTTCTAGATACTTCTCCATGTCGGCCTCACAAGGCACCATCCACAGCCGTCGCACCTCCAGTCGTCCATGCCCTTTATCCACCTCTTTTCCAGTCTGGCGGCCAGGAAACCCTCTCCCCTCGATAGAAGACGATCCATTCCTCTCCGTTAGAGCTTCGAAAAGCCCTGTCATTGCAACGCGAGTCGTTGACGCTTATCCCGATCGATGGTATACTCTCGCACAGTCAAGTGCCAGGATGCGAGGTTGATGATGCGATTCCCACGGGTTGCAATGGGATCTACACGGGATGCCCGGAGCCCCTTGCCTACCCGGCCGCCTGAGCTAGCGCTCGGGCCCGAGTAGGCCGTTTCGTCCTGGCATCGCCCTGGAGGACAAGCGCTAGCTCTCCGACTGCGGATTGAGGGCTAGCGTTTTATTTCGCCTGCCAGGGCAATGGGCCCTAAGGGCATCTCCGCCTGGCACTGGAAGGAACGCTCATATCGGGATACACGACAGAAACGTAGGACAACGCGTGCGTTGTCTTCCCGTGGGGGGTCTAATGTAGGGGCGCACGGCCGTGCACCCCTACAAAGGACGATTCCAATATGAGCGGAAAGAAAAGGGCAACGGCGCCTTGAAGACGAGCGTTATGCGCATCCTGACGATTAGCGATAGAGTTGAGCCAGCCCTATACGGGCCTCATATCCGGAACCGGCTGGGGAAGGTCGATCTAGTCTTGAGCTGTGGGGATCTGCCATTTTACTATCTCGACTTCGTCTCCAGCATGTTGGGCGCGCCCTGCTACTACGTCTTCGGAAACCACGCTCAGGGCATGGAGCTAGGATACACCCCACCTCGCCGCCGATTCGTCGGCGGCGATCTCGACAGCCGCCTGGTCTACGAACGGGGCCTGTTGATCGCCGGCCTGGAGGGGGCATATCGATATAACCAGAACCCGCGCTTCCAATACACGGAACGGGAGATGTGGTTGAAGATCGCCCGCCTGATCCCCAGCCTGTTGGCGGCACGCCTGCGATATGGTCGGTATCTGGATATCCTCATCACGCACGCGCCGCCACGGGGGATCCATGACGGGCCAGACCGGGCTCACACGGGGTTCGCCTCGTTCCTGACCTTCATGCGTTGGTTCCGACCGAAGTATCTGATACACGGGCACAAGCATGTGTATCGTCATGACGAACCGAGGGAGACCATCTACCAGGACACTATCGTCATCAACACTTATGGGTTCCGTATCCTGGAGATCAAGGGGGACATGGGGCGCTAGTGAAGGCTGCCTATGTGTCCATCTCGCCCGTCCGAATCGGAATGGGGATAGGATCACTCATATTGGCATACACGAGGGAGAAACGTAGGGACAATGTGTGCTTTGTTAATGTAGGGGCGACCAGCCGGTCGCCCCTACAAGGGACTATGCTGTCTATTCCTCCAACTTATGAGCGATCTCATTTATGGGCATAGGAGATAATAGAGGAGACACGGCTATAGACCATTGACGCTTTGCCTCATTCTTAGGCGAGGAAGCATGACGAAGAAGATCGCGTCGATATTTGGTAGCGCGCGGACGCCGGAAGGGACAGCCGCCTGGCGGCAGGCCTACGAGTTGGGACGGCGTCTAGCCCAGGCGGGATGGATCGTCGCCAACGGAGGGTACGACGGCACAATGGCAGCCGTCAGTCAGGGAGCCCGGGATGCGGGCGGGTATGTCATCGGCGTCACATGCGCCGCCTTCGATCCCTTGCCGCCTAACCCATGGCTGAGCGAGGAGCGCAAGATGCCCACGCTGATCGCCCGTCTGGAGGCGATCACCTCGCTGGGGGATGCCTTCATCGCGCTGCCAGGCGGCATCGGCACCCTGACCGAGGTAACGCTGGTGTGGAGCCTGTTGCAGACGGGGAGCCTATCCCCTCGTCCTTTCGTTCTGGTCGGCGCGCCATGGGCCGGTTTAGTGGACGCGTTCAAACGCTACACGGAGATGGGCGATTCCATCCTGGCGCTGGCCCAGCTGGCGGCTGACGTGGAAGAGGCGATATCGCTGCTAAAGTGAAGAGGGAGCCCCTGCTAAGGGGCGTGTGAATCATGACGACGTTCCCCACCACTCACATGTTGGAGGAAGGGAATCCATGGCAGAGAAGATCACGCCGAGGAGTCAGGATTTCGCTCGTTGGTATACGGACGTGGTACAGCGGGCCGACATGGCCGACTACGCTCCCGTGCGCGGATGCATGGTCATCAAGCCGTATGGCTACGCGCTGTGGGAGAACATCCAGAGCGCGCTCGATCGCCGGTTCAAGGCGACGGGGCACGTCAACGCATATTTCCCGCTCTTCATCCCTATGAGCTTCCTGCAAAAGGAGGCCGAGCATGTCGAGGGTTTCTCGCCCGAGCTGGCGGTGGTGACCCATGGCGGTGGCGAGGAGTTGGAAGAGCCGCTGGCCATCCGCCCCACCTCGGAGACCATCATCGGGCATATGTACGCGCAGTGGATCCGATCCTATCGTGATCTACCCGTGCTCATTAATCAATGGGCGAACGTCGTGCGGTGGGAGAAACGCACCCGTCTCTTCCTGCGGACGACTGAGTTCCTCTGGCAAGAGGGGCACACGGCTCACGCCACGAAAGAGGAGGCCCTAGAGGAGACGCTGCGCATCCTCAACGTGTATACCGACTTCGCCGTCAAAGAGGCGGCCATCCCGGTCATCCCCGGCAAGAAGAGCGAGCGGGAGAAGTTCGCCGGAGCGGTGGAGAGCTACACCATCGAGGCGATGATGGGGAACGGCTGGGCGTTACAGGCCGCCACGAGCCATTTCCTGGGGCAGAACTTCGCTCGCGCCTTCGAGATTCGGTATCTTGACCAGAATAACCAGTTGCAGTACGTGTGGACCACGAGCTGGGGATTGAGTACCCGGTTTATCGGCGCCATCATCATGGTCCACGGCGACGATCAGGGATTGATCCTGCCGCCGCGCCTAGCCCCCTACCAGATCGTGATCGTCCCCATCTGGAGGAATGATGAGGAGCGAACAGCGGTGCTGGAGGCGGCGCAAAGGGTCGCCGACGAGCTGACGGATGCGGATATGCGCGTCAAGCTCGATGATCGAGACAACGTCTCTCCTGGCTTCAAGTTCAACGACTGGGAGATGCGGGGCGTGCCGCTGCGGATCGAGATCGGCCCTCGGGATGTGGAGAAACACCAAGTTGTGCTCGCCCGCCGCGACGTCCCCGGGCAGGAGGGCAAGCGGTTCGTCTCACGCGACGGGTTGGTTCAGCAGGTGCAGGCGATGTTGGAAGCTATCCAGGCCACGTTACTGGAGCGTGCGACCCGGTTCCGGGACGAGAACACCCATCGCGTGGAGAGCTACGAGGAGTTCAAGGAGGTCCTGGCCTCTCAGGGCGGATTCATCCGGGTCCATTGGGCCGGCACCAGCGAGGATGAGGCGCGCATTCAGGAGGAGACGAAAGCCACCATCCGATGCCTCCCCCTGGATGTGCCCGAGGGCCCTGGCCGCTGCTTCTACACCGGGAAGGAGACGGAGCAGGTCGCCATCTTCGCCCGGGCGTACTAAGTGGTACGAGAAGGCAACGCTTTGTCCACACCCGGGGAGGTGCTGAGAGCTTCCCCTCGCCGAGAGGAGGGAGGGGCGCAGTGCCGCTATGTCCCATGCGCGTGATATCGCCCAATGGGGCGACCAGCAGGTCGCCCCTACGCTCTTTTATGAGCGATGTCGGTTAATAGGTCCCCCGATGATCTTCGCCAGGTGAGCCACGCCCATGCCCCCCAGGCTGCACTAAAGGCTGCCAATCCCCATGCCCAGGAGGCAGTATGTATCACCCTCCCATTTAGGGCATTCAAGGTGATAACCGTAGGAACATCGACGTCATCACCAACCGCCCAGTCAGAGAATTGGGTGATGCCACTTCGGGTGATCGTCTTATTAGTGGTGTCGAAGCTATCGGCGGCGCAATCCCAGTCTTGCCCTACGCCAGTGTAACGGCAGACCCGGTCGTTCTGATCAGGCGTCTGTGCGAACGGCAACGTCATGCTGATGGTAAAGCCACTGGCGTCGCTGTTAGGGGTAAACGTCCAGTATTGGCCCGTCTGTATGGCTGTAGGCGCGTTGGGGTGATTGCTGGGCACATACAGGACCGTCAATTGCGAAAGCGTACCCTGGGTGGTCACTTGGATCTTGGTTTTATGCAGGATATAGGTGTCAGGCCCGGTGATGTCCTGTTGGAATGTATTACTGACCTCATAGGCCCCGATATCGCACGCCAGACCGCCAGCATTGTCGCCGCTGGCTCGCAGCGCGCTGCGCTGATCCTTCTCCCCAGCAGTGCAATTGCCAGAGGTGGTAGGAATGGCGTCGATGGCCGGACTGCCGGCCGACAGCGCGTGAGTCTGAGTAGGCCCACCATTGTCAGCCAGCGTCCCCAACATAGGATCAACGCCCACTTGGTCATGAGTTCCAGCCGGGAAGTTGCATCCCGTGTCATTCCCGATGATGTTGTAATCCTGCGATGTGATCACGCTGTTAAGGTCATCGTAGTCACAATCGGGAGCCCGGCTGCTTGGATCCGTATTACCTGCGATAATGGTGTTCTTGATCTGGACCTGGCCGCCTTCGTCATAAATGCCTCCACCCAGGCCATCATCGGCAGCCACGCCGCCACGGCCGACGCTGTTGTTCGTTAAGGTGCAGTTATTCAGCGTCAGATCAGCGCCAGACCAGTTGTAAATCCCGCCTCCATCGCCTCCAGTGCCACCGCCGTCACCTGTAACATTGCCACTGATCGTGCAGCGATTCATAGTTAACGAGCCCGCGTTTGAGATACCACCACCGAAACCGCCGTTGCCCGTTGTAGCGAGATCCCCATTGCCGGTCTGGTTACCGCTCACCGTACTGTCGTTCAACGTCAGGGTTCCCTCGTTATAAATACCACCCCCATCGCCCCCATACCCATCATTCCCATTGCCGTTCCCCGTGTAATTGTTACTGATCGTGCAGCGATTCACTGTGAGTGTGCCAATATTGGCGATGCCTCCTCCATACCCGCCATCACCGCCATAGACGCTATCCCCGTTACCATTCCCTGTAGCATTGCCGGTTACGATGCAGTCGTTCAGCGTCAATGTACCCTCATTGTAAATACCCCCTCCATCCTCCCCACTGTCCCCAGGATTGGCGCCGTCAGGGGTCTTACCGTTAGTAATCTTCACGTCATTGATGGTCACGATGGCGCCATAATGGACGTGCAGCACCCGATCGATCTGATTGCCATCGATGATGGTCACGTCGGCCCCGGCACCTTTGATGGTCAGGTTGCTCTTGATATCCAGATCTCCGGAGGCGTTATTGTCCTCGTTCGTCCCCGAGATCGCGAGGACATACGTCCCGGCCGGCAGGATGATCTCATCATCGCCGCTTCCCGGTCCACAGTTATCGACTTGACTGTCGGTATTGGCCGCTTGGATCGCTTCGCGCAGTGAGCAGTCGCCATCGTTCGTCAGCTCGTCGTCCGTCGTATTCACGGTGATCGTCGCAGCATAGACCACGGGAGGGGTCACCCAGAAAAGCAGCCCAACCAGCAAGACACCCAGCAGAAGGAACATCAGCCTCCTGCCACGCATCCTTAAGATCGCCTGTCCCATATCACACCCCCATTGGATCGGCCACGCCCGCGCACGAAGCTCCTGACACGATCTGCGAGGGCCTCGATTTTCCGCCGCGCGCCCCCTCGCGCGCGGGTGGGCATGCCGATCAAGAGAGTCACCCCATGGACTCTATCGCTACTATAGCAGAGTTTCTCGCCCGTTTGTATCCCCCTTTTGCCTCAGGTATAATTTCAAGAATCGATCGATGTCCCCTTTTGCCTTTCTACGTTTCGCCCGGAGGCTTCCGGTGACCCTGGATGAGTTGATCTTCTCATGTGATGTCAATATGCTGCCGGCAGGTGGATCCTACGGGAATATGGAGGCGTTCGCCCGCGCGGACGCGGCCTCTAATCTGGACGGGCTGTACAGCCCCGCGGACGATCACTGGTACTGCGGACAGGTGCGATTTCGCATCCTCGCGGAAGGAGAACCGCTGACCCCGATGGTGACCCGCTTCTTCCCTGCATACCAGGAGACCATCTATGGAGCCGAACGTATCGTGCTCTCCAAGCGGATGTTCGTCCCCTTTCGGGCGGGATACCAACAGGCTGTCTGCTGGCAGATGGATTTCGAGACGGAGGGGCACCAGTACATCCAGATCGATGTGGACATCCGATGGCCGGCCGTGCGCTCGTGTGGATATCTCCGGCAGCCTCCACTCGAAGCCCAGGAAGTCCGCGTGCGCCAGGAGATGGATCGCGGGCTCCTAGTCACCCGGACCATCGACACCGAACGTGAGGTCCGGGTGTTCGGCTCCAATGGGCCGCCCTCGCGGGTCGTCTTTACCGAACCGGGCCGGGCTCGCCTCAGCTTCTTCGTCCTGGCCGAAGGCTACGTGGATGTCCCTTTCATCCTGACCTTTTCCCGCAGTGGCGAGCAGGTGGCCTGGAACGGCTTCCTGGCCAACGGCGATGTGGGTGTGCTGCTCCAGGACTCCAGTCGAAGGATGGAAGAGGCCATCCGTCAGGGGCGCCTAATCACGCCCGATCCCGTGATCAATCAAGGGCTGGCGTGGGCGGCCGTCAACACGCTGCGCGTCCAGCATCGCTATCGGCGTGGCGTTGGCGTCAGCCACAAGCTCCCTGGCGACGAGGTCGTCATCGGCGATGCCATCTGGTATGCCATTGGAGCGGATAGTCTGACGCCGGATTTCGTGTCCCGGCTATACGAGTTCCTCGGGCGCTACGGCCTCGATAAGAGCGGCAAGGCAGTGGATCGGATCCGGGGGACGGACGGCACCCAGGAGGATTACGGGCTGAACATCAACGATGACACCCCCCTCTTCATCATCGGGGTCCATCACCACTATACGATGCATGGCGATACCGCTTTGCTGGAGCACTTCTATCCTCGGGTGCGCGACGCGGCCAACTGGATCATCCGGCAGATCCAGGGGCGGCTCATCTGGGTGCAACTCGAAGGCACGCATCATCATGGGATCGCCGGCTGGCGTGATGACATACCCGGCTACCGCCTGGGGGGCGCCGTTACGGAGATCAACGCGCTGTGCGCCTGGGCGCTGCGCTGCGCGGCGGAGCTCGCGGCCGTTCAGGGAGATACCGCCAACCAAGCCCGGTTTGAATCGGAGGCAGCCGCGCTGGCCACGGCCGTCCATGACCGATTAATCTCCCCTGAGACGGGGCTCTACATGCTCACCCTGGATCTGGATGGGACCCCTGACCACGGCCTGACCGTGGATCAGGTGTTTCCTCTGTTGGCGGGCATTGCGCCGGATGATGTGCGATCCCGCGTGTTGGAACGGCTGTGGAGCCCGGCCTGGATGTCATCACACGGGTTGCGCACTATCGGCGAGGACGAGCCCGCGTATGATCCCGCCTTCGCATCCGGGTTGATGGGGGGCATCTGGCCCCACGCCTGGGCATGGGCGGCCATGGCCGGGCGGGAGCGAGCGGATCGCCTGGCCGATGCGTTGCACCGGCTATGCGCGTTATGCGCGCCCTCTAGGGACGGCCCCCTGGATCGCGTCCCTGGTCAGTTCCCTCAGTGGCTGGATGGGGACGTCGGAGCCTGTCGCGGCGACCTGCTCAACCCGCAACTCCCGCCGATGCTGCTGTGGCTGGCCCTGGAGGGAGTGGCCGGCATACAGCCACGGCCTAACGGCCTCCTCATCGAGCCATCGGTCCCCTCCGGGTGGTCATGGCTTGTGTGCGAACGGGTGCCCTGGCGTGGTGATGTCCTGACGCTGATCTACCTGGATGGCGTGCTTCACACCGACAGGCCCATCGAAAGCTCCCTTCCGGTCTGCGTGTACGAGCGTATCGAGCGCGCCGGTAAGGGGAATCCGGCCTTTGTGCTGCGCCGGGGGTCAGAGGCGTGGGTGTTCGCGTGCGCCCCAGGAGAGAGTTGGGCGGAGCATGTGCGGGTTGGCGATCGTCACGTGCCCATCACGCTGGCCTCTGGCGAGGCCTGTCTCATCTCGGTGGAGGAAGCCGGATCATGATCAGAGCGACGAGAGACGGGGAGGCGAGCGCATGCGGGCCGCGTTGAGCGTGTTCTGGCGCTCCCTCCAATACTGGAGCGATGACGTCCTCCTTCTGATCCAGATGAACGGCGTCTGGATGCTCGCGATGCTATTGGTGATCCCCGGGCCGCCGGCCACGGCAGCCCTCCTGACAGTCGCCCATCGCATGGCGCACGGCGGGCTGGCGGACTGGCAGATCGCGCGGCGCGCCTTCCAGCGTTACTTCTGGAAGTCGTGGGCATGGGCTCTCGTCAATATAGCGTTCGCCGGACTCTTAGCGTTCAATTACACCTATTACGCCCAGCACACGTCCGGCCTTCTGTGGACCCTGGTTCGCGTGGCCTGGGCAGCGTTCGCCCTATCCTGGGCGGCCGTTCAGATCTACTGGTGGCCGTTGATAATGGAGATGCCCGGCGAGCCGTTGATCCCCGCGTTACGCAACGCGGCCCGGCTGGCTTTGCTCAATCCCCTGTTCACCGCGACGCTGCTGATCATCGTCATCCTTTTCGTGGCCGCGGCCGTGGCGCTCGTCATCCCGGCCATCCTTATGATGAGCGGCGTCCTCGCCCTGGTCGCCAATCACGCCACGCTGGATCGCCTGGCTGCCTACCGGGAGATGCAGGCGATCTGGGACGAGGAAGAGCCCGGGCGGGGTGCGCTTTTGGAAGGGCTGGATCGGCCGCGCGGGCGGCGCGTGGTGACCCCGCGCCCGCCGAAGCCTGGCTCCCGACGGGCGCGACGGGCCCGCAGGAAGTCCGCCCGCCGTCGAAAAGATTGAAAGGCTTACCGCAGAGTCGCAGAGGACGCGGAGACCTCAAGATAGATTTTCCCCTTTGCGCCCTTCTGCGACTCTGCGGTTTTTAGTACGAGAGAGGTGCACGACAATGGGGTTTCTGATCGGGGTCACGTACTGGCCGCGACGCAAGGGCACAAACTGGTGGCAGGACTTCGATCGAGGCGAGGTGGCTGAGGAGTTGGCCCATATCGCAGCACTGGGCTGCCACGCGGTGCGCCTGCCGCTTCTGTGGTCCGCCGCGCAGCCCACCGCGGATCGGCTGGAGCATCGTGTGCTGGATTGTTTGGGCGACGCGCTGGACGCCGCGGAGGAGGCCGGGCTTCGCGCCCTCGTCGATCTCCAGGTCGGCCTGGCGTGTGGTGCCTTTCACTTCCCCGACTGGGCGATGGACTTCCCGCCAGCCGAGCCTTCCGTGTTCCAGGTCGTGAACGGCCGCGCGGAGGCTCGTTATCAACTGCGAGATCCTTTCGAGGACGAGAAGCTGGTCAACGCGCAACGACGGCTGTTCCGCGAGGTGATCGGCTACTACGACGAGCACCCGGTCGTGCTGGGGTGGAGCCTGGGGCACGAATTAGATCGGGCGCGGCCGCCTCGCGATCCGGACGCGGCCGCCGAGTGGCTGGACCGACGCTCGATCGAGATCCAGGAGGTAGCCGAGGAGGCCCGATTGCTCTGGTATGCCGACGTCTCAGCCCTCACCCGGTCGACAGGGATGCGTCCCAATGCTGTCGCCGAAGTCCTGGGTGCCCTGGCCATGGAGGTCTACCCCAACCTGCACCCTACAGCCGAGCACCCGCTGGACGAGGAGGTGGTGCGGTTCACCGTGGCGCTGATGCGGGCGTTGGCGCCGGATGTCCCCATCTGGGTGGTTGGCTGCGCCGTGCCCACGGTGCCCGTCCCCGGCGATCCGGGCACGATGATCTGGGATCTGGTCGATCGGGAGATGCGGGAGGTCTACTTCGCCAGCGAGACGGAGCAGGCGGAGTTCGTGGAGCGTGTGCTGGAGGGGTTGATCGCCGACGGCGTGGAGGGCTGCTGGCTGGGGCATTACGCCGACTTCGACGAGGCGCTGTGGGAGGACCCGCCGCTGGATCGATGTCGGCGGGCGCGGACGCTGGGCCTGGTGCGGCGGGATGGCCGCGAGAAGCCGGCAGCCGAGAGTGTCCGCCGCATCAGCGAGCGCCTTCTGTCGGGCGAACTGAAGCCCGGACAGCCCGAGCGGCGGCTGGAGCTGGATCCCGAGGAGTACTGGCGGGAGCCAGAACGCCACCTGCCCCGGCTATGCGAGGAGTATCGGGAAGGCGGCCACGGGTGAGTAGGGGGCTCAACTGAAAAACACCACAGAGACGCCGAGCGCGAGATTTCAAACTCTCTCTTAACCGCAAAGCACGCAAAGGGAATTAACTCTTTTGAAAAATCTTAGCGCTCTTTGCGTCCTTTGCGGTTCTTTGGTTATCCTTCCGACCAGTGTTGCAGCTCGATGACGTTGCCCTCGGGGTCCGTCATATAGACGAAGGTGACCCGTCCGGCTCCGGGGATGTTCAGGGATACGACCTCGCCGACGGATCCTCCGCCGGCCGCGAGCACGGCTTCTCTTGCGGCCTCCACGTCCTCCACAGCGAAGGCCAGATGTGCCAGCCCCGGCCGGTTAACCGCCGGGGCCGAGCCGTCCGCCGTCCGATTATACTGGAAGATCTCCAGCGTGGGGCCATCATCTCCGTAGCCCGGTAGTCGAAGATGCACGCCTCGGACGTGTGCCTGCGATATCCCTGTGGCGGCGTCGAACCACTCGCCCGATAGATCCCGCTCCGGCGGGACCGGCACGCACCCGAAGGCCTCCTGATAGAAGGCGGCGAGCCGCCGCCAATCCCTGGCGACGAGATTCGTGTGGACGTACTTCGCCTGGATCACAGAACATGCCTCCTGTCTGGGTAGTGTACCGACTTGATATTCTCATTCACAATCGAGGATTGACGGCACGTAAGGGATGTGATATCATATCCTTACTATCAAACAAAGACCTTACCTTTGGAGAAAAGATGAGCAAAAAAGAAATCCTTGCTACTATCACCAGTAAGGGACAGGTAACCATCCCCGCCGAGGTGCGCGCTTACCTGGGCCTCAAACCACGGGACAAGATCGCCTTCATCATCGAAGAGGAAGGCACAGTACGTCTAACCGTCCCCCGCTATCCCAACGTCGCCTCGCTGCGAGGAGCCGCTGGCTCTCTGAAAAGGCCATTATCCTGGGAGGAAATGCGGGAGATCGGTCGCGAGGACCATATCCAGGACAAGCTGCAAGGTCAAAAATGACGGTACCCTTCGTAGACACGGACGTCATCATTCGCCTGCTCACCCGGGACGATCCTGAGAAGCAGGCTGCTGCAGCGGCTTTGTTCGAGCGAGTCGAGAGAGGCGAGCTTATCCTGGCAGCCCCAGACACCGTCATTGCTGATGCCGTGTATGTCCTCTCATCACCACGGCTCTATAACCTGCCGCGAGACGAAGTCCGGGCGATGCTAACCACTTTGATCCGCCTGCCGGGATTTCAGGTCCGCAACCGCCGTGCGGTACTGCGCGCCCTGGATCTCTATGCAACCGCTCATATCGATTTTGGGGATGCGCTCATCGTCGCCTCTATGGAGCAAGCCGGATCCCGAGTCATCTATTCTTACGACGCCCACTTTGACCGCATCCCTGAGATCCAGCGGGTGGAGCCATAGACTGGAACTTCATTATGATCTGTCCATGTGACCAGCGTCTCCGAGGTGCCGGTCACATGACGCTTCGTTACAATTCGCCTCGCAGTAGCCGGGCCTTCTGCTCCATATAATACCGGAAGTTGTCCCAGCTCACGTCCGGCGGGATGGTGTGATCAACGGTGGGGATGTAGCCTCCCTCCTCGATGAGCGGAGCCAGCTCCCGGAGGTGGGCGTCGATCGCCTTTGGCCCCTGGGCCAACACCCGCTTGTCCACGCCGCCCCACAACCGCAGCGAACGGCCGAACTTCCGTCGCAGACGCAGTGGGTCCTGCCCGGCGGCGCGCTCCAGCGGCCAGACCACGTCCACGCCAGCGTCCATCATCATTCCCAACAGCGGCTCGGGGTTGCCGTCCGTATCCACGCAGACGTAGCGCACGCCGTGGGACTTGTAGAACTCGACGACCCGCTTGAGCCGCGGATAGATGAACTCCCGGTACGTGTCCGGCCCCAACAGCGGCCCAGTCTTCATCGCCAGGTCCTCGCTGAGCGTGATGTACTCCACCGTGGTGTATTCAAGGACGGGACGCGCCGCCTCGATCAGGAAGTCCGCCTGGGTCTCCATGATATCATGGACCAGCATGGGCTGATCGAAGAAAGCGTACGAAAGCCCTTCAGTCCCCATCATCTCCCGCGCGAACCAGTAGAAGCCCTCTGTCGAGGTGTTGGGCCCGAAGATCAGGGGATGCCGGCGCGCCTTCCACCCGGCCACGCGCGTCACCTGCCAATTCGGCTCATACCGCTGGGGCGATGTGGGATCGAGACGACACTTGATCGCCTGCCAGTCCTCCATCGTCTTCACCGGGAAGCGCATGTATTGGTCCATCGACATGCGCACCCCGTCCGTCGTGCCCTCCTTGAGGGCCTTGCGCACGCGCCCCATCTCGTCACGGAAGACCACCGTGCGCTCGTCCTCCTCCAGGACCTCGTACTCGAAGGGTGGGATTGGCCCCTTGCGGAAGAAGATGAACTCCCTTGGATCCATGCCTAGAGCGGCCTCCCCGGCGAACCAATCCCAGTGGAGCCGAGTCACATCCAGGCCCTCCTGCTCCCACCGCTGACGCGTCTGCGGCCAGACGCCCAGCTCCCAGTTGGGCACGCGATCTACAGGCTGATATTCCATGACGGCGAGGAAACGGTCCAACGGGTCCATAGAAGTAGCAGATGTATCAGATACGAGCGGAGCAGAAGGTGCGAAGGTCTGTTCGCTCACTCGTAGCTCCTTGCCTGAGGTGTGAAGTCCTGATCCAACGTGCGCGGATTCTAACACCCGCGATCTTCAGTGTCAAGGCCTCGATTTTTATTCTAATGCTTAAGTGGAGGGGCGTCAGCCCCTCCGGAAACACGTCTTCTTCGGCCCTTTACAGGTTTACCCTGCCAGGCGGGCTTTCCCCAGGGTGAGGCAAGGCCGGTTTGAGGTGGACGAGAAGGGCCTCCGTTAGATTTTTGAAAAGCCCTGTTGCGATGATGACCCCTTTTTTGACCCGTTTGCGTCCTTCTTTCAGATCATATAGAATGTAGCCATTACCCAACAGCTTCATTAGCTGGGAGCATCGCGATCCACGAGCGCAGGGATTGCGTGCTAGCTTACCCCATGGAGAGCCAATATGCTTCTTGAGAATGTTATTGCCTCCTCCAAGGCGGTAGACGAATCCGGTCGTTTATGAACACTCACCATCCCGCTTTCTGTCTCGCGCAGTCGTGCATGCATCATCGAACGATGGAGGGCCTAAGAGATGAAAGGGCTTAAGTCAGGGCTGGATTTCGATTTCGAGCGCTATCGGGAGCGCATGGAGGAAAGCAAGCGACGGCTTGACATCGCCCGACGTTTTCAGGAGCCCGATCGCGTCCCCATCCTCATCAGCACAGGTGGGAGCTACTATGCGTGGCTCTCGGGGGTGGATATCAGCGACTATTATCAGGCGGCTTTCGATAACCCCGATCTCCAGATCGAGATACAACTCAGTGGACAACGCTGGGCGTTTGAGGAATTGCAGGACGATAGGACCAGCTATGGCATTCGTCTTGACATAGGTCCCCTTGCCGAAGCCTTCGCCTTTAACCTACCCATCGAATACAGACAGGGCACTTCGCCCTGGATTGTGCGAACCATGAGCGTGCCCGAAGCGGCGGAAAAGCTCCAGGTACCTGATCCCCAGCAACATCCCGGCGTGCAAAAGGTATACAGAGCCTACGAACGGTTGAGGGAGAGGGTCACGCAGCTTAAGCTAAAGGTCCCGGTGAGCGGAGGCCTCAACATCCACCCGCCTTTGTCCGCCGCGTGCGGATTCCTCGATGTGGAAGAGGTCTTCTATTACCTCGTCCAGGAGCCACAGGTCATCCATCGCCTGTTTGAAAAGCTGCTGCTGACCTTCTTCCGTCTGCGCGATTATCAGGATCGCTACTTTGGCACACGGACCACCTCTATCGGCCTGGCGGATGACCATTCCGCATTCGTCAGCGATGAGATGTATCGCCGTGAGGTGATGCCCTATAACATGATCATCTACGCCCGTTATGGCCGAGAGGGGAGACACCTCCACGCCGACGGCCCCAACGATCATCACTTCGAGACCTACGCCAACATCATGAGGCTGACCTCCATGGATATCGGAGGCTTCTCCGACATCGCCAATGCCAAGCCCGTCTTCGCCGGCAAGGTCTTCTTCAGCGGCGGGCTGAACTGCCGCGACCTGTATGGGGATTTCAAAGCCGCAAAGCCTGCTGTGGACAGGGCCCTGCGTATCGGGATGAAAGGCGGCGGCTACGCGCTGGCCGTCGGCGGAGAGACGTATGTGGGCGTGAACCCGGATACTCTGTGCCAGGTCGTCGCCTACGCCAAGAAGGTTGGGCGTTATCCGATAGATCCGGACCTGCTCGGCGGCGAGGATGTCGATGAGGAGGCCGCTGACCAGCGATCCTAAGATCCAGAGTGGGCAGGGGCGATTCATAAATCGCTCCTGCCCTATCACTCTCCCATGAGGGAGACTATCGTCCATCGGCGACCTGGAGAAGGACATCTCCTCTTCGCTCATATTGGCATACATGACAGAAACGTATGGACAACGCATGAGTTGCTTTTATATCAATGTAGGGGCGACCGGCCGGTCGCCCCTACAGAAGATTGTGCTGTCTATTCCAAGTATGAGCGTCTCCTCTTTACCCCTCGCTTAGCGGGTCAGCTCGATGGTATACTCATAGTCTGATTGCGCATCGAAGATGAGGGAGCGGAATGTAAATCCCCACCGCTGCACCGACCGCGTCTCTATCTCTTCCCCGTTGATCTCCACACGTTCCACAACGCAGCCGAGCCAGAGCACGGTCGCCTCAGGTAGCGGCTGTCCCGCGCGCAGGCACACGCTCGCCCCCTCGCGAGTCCGCTCATATCGACTCCAGCGCGCCTCGCGGCGGGCGAATTCCCACTGGCTGATCTGCCGGGCCGTCCACCACTCCATACCTAGCGCCCGAGCCCGCCGGATCGCCGAGCGCAGCGCGTCGGCCACACCCGGCTTGTCGATGTGCACCGGGTGAAACAGGAAATGGACGATCCCGTGATGCCGAAAGGCCGCCTGGATCAACGGCTCCGCCAACGCCTCCGGAGCGAACACAACAAGATCCTGCGTCAGGGTCGGCAGCTCCAGGACCTGGATCAATCTGCCGTCGGGCGCGACAGGGAGATAGGGATGGCACGTGCCGAAGTTAAAGCCCGCCTCGCCCGTCTTGGAAGCTCCCTTCGACTGATCCAGCCGAATGCCCCGGCTGGCGCACCAATCGAAGAACTCCGTATCCCCCTCCCAACGCAGGTAGTGGTTCTTGTTCGTGACCGGCGCCTCGCCTTCGAACAGCCCAGTCAACTCCCGCCACTGCTGGTCGAAGGAGCGCTCATCCCACACGCGCCCCTCGGACATGGCGTCATAGTGCATCGCGAGCTCATGTCCCGCCGCGCGTATGTCCCGAATGAGCTCCGGGCCATAGCCGGGCAGGACGACACACCACGTGGAGTGGATGCGCTCCGCCTCCAACACGCCCAAGAGCTGTCGTGCCCTGTCCAAATCGTTTTGGTCCGTGTCGTGCGAGAGGTGGGCCAGGGCGGGTAGGTCGCGCGGGTACAGCCACAACACCGGGAGTGGGATCCCCTGCTGGGTCGCCAGGTAGAAGATCGCCCGCAGGATCAACTCCCGCCACTGATCGGCGATCGGCTGGAGGAAGGCACTCAACCCTGGCGCCCCCTCCACCGGCTGGCGGTCGAACAGCCAGTCCAGCACACCGCCGTCGCCGCTCTTCAGCACGCCATCGCAGGCGGCCGCGGTCCCATCGGGCGCGGGCACCCCATCCCGGGTGACGGCGATGCCTTGCTGGATGCGCACCACGGCACCCACGGCGTCCGGCGCGATGAGCATACATCGCCCCCTCTGGACGACACGCTCCAACACGCCCCCGCGAGACGTGGGACGCTGATGGGCGTCCAGGACGCCCGCCAGCACAGTGGCCTCGGTCGCCCGAACGGGGAGGCCGCTGAAGTAGTGCAGGGGGATCTCCAGATGCGCCAGTACAGGGTGCGTCCGATGGCGTACGTCGAGATATCCCTCGCCCAGTGTGCCGATCCCTCCGCCCCACCCCTGATAGCTAGGCGGCTCCGGCTCCACGCCCAGCATCTCCGCCATCCCGCATGTCCCGCCGATGCTGAGCCACGCGCCCCCGTCCTCCACCCACCTCTGCAGACGTTGCTTCACCTTATCGGATAGAGTCCCCTCGCCTACCGTCACCAATAACGAGAGGTGGGGTAAGATCTCCTCCAGATCTTCCTCGGAGACGTCGGCGTAGCAGACGCCCGCGTGCGTCAGGATCTCGTGGATGTACTGCGGATAGCTGACCGAGCGCGCGGCGTTGGGCAGCGGCTCGGGGAACACGTACACGCCGACCGGAGCGGATGTTCTCTCATCCATCAGGCACCTTCCTCCGTCTGTGAAGATCACCGCCCCTCCCACGTCATCCCGGGCGGGTCCCGATAGAAGCCTAGCGATTCCAGCAACATCTGTCCCTCGCTGCCCAACACGGGCTCGTCGTTCCATCGCTCCACGTGCACCCGGCGGGCCACGATCCCGCCCTGCGCCCCCAGATGGGCCACCAGTGCCTCCAGGCAGCGCCGGACCACGGCCTCGGACAAAGCCTCCTGAACCCGCAGCGACCGGCCCCATCCCTGCGAGACCACCGCCGGCTGGCCCCGCCACAATACCACATGCGTGGACGGCACTCGGGCAAAATCCCCAATCTCCAACCTCCCTGCACCGGTCTCCGGCAGCGCCGCCCCAAACACATTCGCCGGATCACAAGCGCTCATAACCACCGGCTCCGTTTCGTCTGCCTCACGGGCGGCCCGGAGCTGTTCCACCGCCTCCGGCAATGCGAACTGGGCGCCCGCTAGCCCCGCCACGAAATACCCGCGCCGCACCTCGCCCCGCATCTCCATGAGCTGCAGTCGTCGGTAGATCGAGGCCCAGTCCCATCCGGCCTCCTCCCGCTGCACCAGATTGCGCGTCACCACTCCCCAGCGCGCCAGCAACTGCCTCGCTTGGCGGTCGGCCCGCTCCTCCGCCGACATGGGCTTCCCCAGAACCCGGAAGCGACGGACCGGCGACCAGCGGCCGGCCCACATCGGCTCTGGCGGCTTCGGCTCCAAGCCCAGCCGACGGGCCACCCGCCGCTTCGCGTCCCGATAGACGACAGGGCTGGGCCGCCGCACGCCGTGACCGCGCCGTCGTCGCCACGCCGCCAGCTCCGCCTCCAGCGCGCTCAATGGCTGGCGCGGTCTCTCCCGATGTCGCTCGCGGGCCAGGATGCCCCGGAGAGCCTGCACACTGTCGTTAGTCACCAGCCCCGCCATCATCAGGGCGAGCAACGCCTCCTCCACTTGGGCATGGGATAGCTCCAGTGCCTCCTCCAGATCGGCGGCGAAGCACGCCCCCTCCTCCTGCAGGAAATCCAGAACGCGACGGGCGGTCTCGTCGAGACTCTCAGGCAGTTCGTCCGACTCCGGGAGGAAGGCGGACCCCTCGCCCCGGAAGAGGATGCGCACCCGGACTCGTCGCGGGTCCGCGCCCCCCTCCCCTACCCAGACCATCTCGCCGCTTCGGCAGAGCACGTCCAGGTTGGCCGGGTCGTACCGCGTCATCCGCAGCGGCAGGATATCGGTCTCCAGGACGCTCGCCACCAGGGGGACGGCTCGCAACTGCTGGAGGATGCGCACCAGCCCATCAGGGCCGGAGAGCCGACACGCGGGGTGCAGATGCTGCCAGCGGACGAGGAAGTCGGCAAAGGTGTAAAGCGAGACGGGTTGCACCTCCCGGCGCAGGATGGTCAGCGTGCGTCGGTGGATCTGGGCCAAATTCTCCACGTCGATGAATTGGAGATTGGAGATCGGATGCTGGAGATTGGGGGAGCGAGCGAAATGCCCCTGAATGACATCGCGACGCTCCACCAAGTCGGCCAGGGCGGCGTCCAGCCAGTCGGATGGGAAGGAGTAGCGCGCCAGGATCTCGTCCCGGGTCAGGGGGCCGCTGTGGCGCAAGAAATTGCGCAGGATGTGCAGGCGAGCTTCATCGGCGGGCCATCGCTCCGCCAGCAGAGGATCGGGCACCGGCGCCGGAGGATGCTCTGGCAGCCCAAAGGCGTCCCGATAGCGCGCGTACGCCTCGCTGGCGATCCAACGCCGTGCCGTCCCCTCGCCGGCCGGGATATCAATCTCCATCACCCGCCCCTGAGCGGCCAGCTCCGCCAGCCACTCCTGCCAGCCCGGCTGAGCGCGCGCCGCGATCTCTTCCTCGCTTAGGTCGCCCATCTCCTGCAACAGCAGCGCCAGCTCGTCCACGGATCGCGCTCGGAAGGCCTCATCAGTGCGCGCCGCTCGCGCGGTCACCTCGGCGATGGCCTCCGGCCGAAGCAGGCGCGCCAGCTCCGGGTCGCCCATGAGATCGGCCAGCATCTCCCGGCTGACAGCCAGTCGCTGCAACTGGCGCTCGGCCTTGGGCGCGTCCCACTCGTACACATACACGCTCATGAAGTCGAACAGGAGGCTGGCGGCCACCGGCGACGGGACGACGGTCTCGGCCGTGACCACCCGGATGCGCCCGGACTGGATCCCCCGCAGCACCTCCTCTAACCCGGCCAGATCCATGACATCGCGCAGGCAGTCTCGGTACGTCTCGGCGACGATGGGGAAGTCCTCAAACTGGCGGACGGCGGCCAACAGATCCCGGGCTTTCAACCGCTGCAGCCAGAAGGGAGTGCGCTTTCCCCGTCGGCCGGGCAGCAATAGCGCTCGGGCCGCGTTCTGTCGGAATCGAGCGCCGAACACGGCCGAATCGGGTAACTCCCGCAAGATGCGCTCGCGGGCCTCTTCCAGCGTCATCTCCCGGACGACGTCCACCGGCGGCGGTCGCTCAGCATCCGGGAAGCGGAACAGGATGCCGTCATCGCTCACCTGCAACTCTACCTCAACGCCGGTGCGCTCCCGTAGCGCGGAGGCCAGTGCCAGGCCCCAGGGGCCGTTTACCCGTCCGCCGAAGGGGGAATGGATCACCATGCGGGGCTCGCCGATCGCGTCCTCAAACAGCTCGACGATGACGGTGCGATCTGACGAGATGGCGCCCAAGACATCGAGCTGGCGACGCACGTAGGCGATCACGTTGCGCGCCGAGTTGCGGTCCAGGGCACACTCTCGCTGCAACCACTCGACGACCCCCGCGTACGCCTCCAACCAATCTCCAATCTCCGCTTCCCCTTCAGGAGGCGTCTGAATCGCGGCCACCCGCTCGGCCACCTCTCGCCGGAACGCCCCCACCGCTCGCCCCAGGCTGTAGGGTCGCCAGGGGTAATCCCCGCGCCAGAACGGCATGCGCGGGACCTCGCCCGGCGCCTCCGCCACGATCACTCGATCCTCGGTGATCTCCAGGACGCGCCATGTGTTAGAGCCCAACATGAACACGTCCCCCGGCCGGGTCTCAAACACGAACTCCTCATCCAGCTCCCCCAGCCGGGTGCGACCGTCGGGCAGATAGGCGCCGTAGGTGCCGCGATCGGGGATGGTGCCGCCGTTACGCAACGCCAGCAGGCGCGCGCCCGGCAACGCCGTCACCGTGCCGTTCACGCGATCCCATACCAGCCGCGGCCGGAGCTCTCGATGGACAGAGGATGGGTAACGCCCGGAGAGCATGTCGAGCACGGAGTCAAACGCCCGCCGCGATAGCTCACCGTAGGGGTATGCCTGCCGCACCAGCGCGTATAGATCGTCCACGCGCCAGGTCTCCACGGACGTCATGGCCACGATCTGCTGGGCGAGGACGTCGAGCGGGTTGCGCGGCGCATACACTGGCTCCACCTCACGGCGCAACATGCCACGGGCCACGGCGGCGGCCTCCATCAGGTCCTCTCGATGCAGCGGCAGGATGCGCCCGACGGAGGTCTGTCCCACGAGATGGCCGGAACGCCCCACTCGCTGCAGTCCCTGGGCCACGCTCTTGGGGCTGCCCAACTGCACCACCAGGTCGATGGCCCCGATATCGATGCCCAGCTCCAGCGAGGAGGTGCCCACCAGAGCGGGCAGCTCGCCTCGCTTCAGCTGCTCCTCCATCTGTTCCCTGGCCTCACGGGACATGGAGCTGTGGTGCGCACGGATGGGACCGCCAGCACCGGGTGCAAAGAATCCCCGCCCCCGAGCGACCTCGCCTCCCTCCGGTTTGGGCAACAGCATGGCGCTGACACCAGGCGGCACGTGGCCCTCATCCTCGGCTGCCAATTGCTCGTTCAAGAGATCGGCCACGCGCTCCGCCTGTCGACGGCTATTGCAGAAGATGAGAGTGGTCCGATGCTGGCGGATCAACCGCGTCAGATGCGGGATGACGGCCGGCCAGATGGACTCGCCGGGGAGATGGCGGAAGTCCTCGACCACTGTCTGCACTTCCAGATCCAGCGGCTTCTCGTGCCCCGCGTCCACCACAGTGACCGGGCGTGGGACCAGGCGAGGCTCTCCATCATCCTGCGTCCACATCAAGCCGCCCAGGAAGCGAGCGGCCTCGTCCAGCGGTCGGATGGTGGCGGAGAGGCCGATGCGCTGTACAGGCCCGTCGGCTAGCCGCGTGAGCCGTTCCAGCGAGAGGGCCAGATGAGCCCCTCGCTTATCTCCCACCAGGGTGTGGATCTCGTCCACGATCACCGTGCGCACGCCGCGGAACATCTCCCTCGCCACGGGACTGGTGAGGATCAGGTAGAGGGACTCGGGGGTGGTGATCAAGATGTGGGGCGGGCGGCGCGTCATAGCCGCCCGGGCGGATCGCGGCGTATCGCCGGTGCGCACGGCCACCTTCAGCGGCGGTAACGGTTCGCCCAACTCCCGGGCCACCCGGCGGATTCCGGCTAACGGCACCCGCAGGTTCCGCTCGATGTCGTTGTTCAGTGCCTTCAGCGGCGAGACGTACACCAGACGCAGCGCGCCCGACTCGCCGACTCGCTCACTCGCTGACTCGCAGCCCCGCCTACCCGCAGGCTCGCATCCCCGCCTATTCGCAGACTCGCTGACCTCCCGGAAGATGGCATCGATCCCCCACAGAAACGCGGCCAGCGTCTTCCCCGACCCGGTGGGCGAGAGGATCAGCGTATGCTCGCCGCGCTGGATCGGCGGCCACCCCATCGACTGAGGGGTCGTCGGCTGGCCGAAGGTGGATACAAACCAATGGCGAGTGGCAGGCAGAAACCGTTCTAACGGATCTGCTCTCGACATCTCGATGGCCGGCCCTCCTGATGAGTGATATCATCATAACATAAATGAAAGAACAACAGAAGCCGGGATTCTTGGAGAACCCCGGCTTAAGCGGGCGGTGAAAGCAAAAAGAGGAAGCCCGCGTGAGGCTCCCTCTTGGTCACATCCAGTGACCAGCATGGGTCTGTTAATAGTGCTGCGATGCAGGGATCACTCCCGTGCGCGCTCTTCCTCCAGATCGAAATCCCAGTAGCCCGGCCCCTCCTGGAAGAACCTGGCGTTCATCTCGGCGTCGTCGGCGTGCTCAGGAGGCAGCTCATCCTCGGCGAAGATCGCATCGACCGGGCATTCAGGCACGCAAGCACCGCAGTCGATGCACGTGTCGGGGTCGATGTAGAAGTACTTCCCCCACTCCGGATCATCCTTGGGACCTGGGACGATGCACTCTACCGGACATACCTCGACGCAGGCGCCATCCCGGATACACAGGGTCGTGATCACATGTGCCATGTCAGGATCCCTCCATCTAGATTGTGATGTGATAGCCTCTCTGGCCCATCTCTCGAAAGCCTATATGTTGGGAGAGACATTGTGTGATGGGCCAACTCCTTCCCTGACCTACGCCATCCCTTTGGCCGGGTCAACAGACCCTCGGCTAAAGTCCAACCTAATGTAGCGCGTTTTATGCATCCTGTCAACTGCAAGAAATGGACGACGATCCGCTGGCCCTGGTGCCGCGATCCGCTAGCCCCGGCACTCCCCCGCGCCCCTGGGCCATTCGTACCGCGCGCACGATCGCGCGAGTGACGACTTCCGCCGCGTACGCGCCCACCAGGTTGACATCCGCCACCACGTCACCCGTGGCCAGGGCGAAGAACGTGTCCCCGTCGTACATGGTATGGACCGGGCGCACCGCGCGGGCCAGCCCATCTTGCGCCATCTGGGCCACCTTACAGGCCCCCTCCTTGTCCAGTCGGGCGTTCGTAGCCACGACGCCGATCACTGTCGATTCCCCGGACGGCTGGACGCGCATCTGACGTAGCACGGCCAGCGTATCCGCGAACCCGCCGTCCGGCAGGCGCGCACCGGCTAGGATGTCTCCGGTGGCGGGATCGATCACATCGCCCAGGGCGTTGACCGCCACTAGCGCGCCGACGATCAACCCGTTTCCCAGGTCCTCGGCGGCCGTGCCGATGCCGCCTTTCATCGCGCTCCCCATGCCCAACACCTTGCCCACCGTGGCGCCAGTCCCCGCGCCGACGCTCCCCTCGACAATAGGGCCGTCGGTCACCGCCTCACAGGCGCGCCATCCCATCTCAGCATCCGGATACGCGTGCGGATCCCCCAGGGCCAGATCGAAGAGGATGGCCGCGGGCACGATGGGCACCTGCACGCCGAGCGCTTCGTAACCTATCCCGCGCTCGGCCAGCCAACGCATGACCCCATCCGCCGCGGCCAGGCCGAAGGCGCTCCCCCCGGCCAACACCACCGCGTGCGCCTCCCGCACCAGATGCATAGGACGGGCCAGGTCCGTCTCCCGGGTGCCGGGCGCGCCGCCACGCTGATCGACGCCCACCACGGCGCCGGACTCGCACAGCACCACCGTGCATCCCGTGATCCTCTGCTCGTCAGTGGCATGGCCCACCCGGATACCAGGCACATCGGTGATCCCCATGACCTCACCCATCGTCCATCCCCTCCGTCTGACGTAGGAGCACGACGACCTCCTGCATCACCCGCTCGGCTACCTCGTCCTTAGACAGCAGCGGCCACGGCTCGGGCTCCCTCTCTCGACGCAGGATCGTCACCCGATTCGTGTCTACGGCGAAGCCCGCATCCGGAGCGGAGATATCGTTGGCGACCACCATGTCCAGGTTCTTAGCATGCAACTTCTCCTGCGCGTACGCGATGAGATCTCGCGTCTCCGCGGCGAACCCGACGACCACCCGCGGCCGTCCCAACTCGCGTCGGCGGCGCCCCACCTCGGCGAGGATATCCGGCGTACGGACCAGCCGGATGACCAGCTCCTGGGCTTCCTCTTTCTTCACCTTATCAGCGGCCGGTTCGGCGGGGCGGAAGTCCGCCACCGCCGCCGCGCCGATCAGCACGTCCGTCTCCGGCAAGATCGCCATGGTCGCCTCGTACATGGCCTGAGCCGTCTCCGCGTATCTCGCCTCCACGCCCCACGGCACAGGCACCTGCAATGGGCCATGGATCAGGACGACATCAGCGCCCAGGTCTCGCGCGGCTTGGGCCAGCGCCACGCCCATCTTGCCGGACGAGCGATTGCCGATATAGCGCACCGGATCGATGGGCTCGCGGGTCCCCCCCGCAGTGATGACCACGCGTCGGCCAGCCAGCGGACCATTCCGGCCCAAGAGGGCTCGCGCGGCCTCCATGATCTCCTCCGGCTCCACCATGCGCCCGACGCCCTTCGCTCCCGAGGCCAGATGCCCCGCCACGGGGCCCACAAAGGTCACCCCACGGTCCCGCAGGATCGCCACGTTGGCTTGGGTCGCCGGGCTCGCCCACATGTGCGACTCCATGGCCGGCGCGATGAGCCATGGCGCGGCGCAGCTCAGCGCGATCGAGCTCAGCAGATCGTCGGCCAGGCCATGAGCTAACCGGGCGATGGTATTCGCCGTGGCCGGCGCGATGATGAAGAGATCGGCCGATCGCGCCAGATGGACGTGAGCGATGCGAGCGTGCTCGCCGTCAGGGATCGGTTGCCACGGATCGACATACACGGCTCGCTGCGTGACGGCCTGGAACGTCATGGGGGCGACGAAGCGAGTGGCCGCCTCCGTCATCACCACGTCCACCTGGGCCCCGCCCTGAGTCAGCCGGCTGGCCAGGTGCACCACCTTGTATATCGCGATCCCCCCAGTGACGCCCAGGAGGATGCGTTTGCCTTCTAAGATCATATTGCCCCTCTCTCATCCCGTCGATCTATCCGTTCAGTGGGATCCTATGGATCATCATCGGCATTCTATCGTCAGCTGGAGGTGGCGTCAACATAGCGTCCTGAGTCCTTTCAAAGCGTCTCGGGAAATACACCACGAAGTCACCAAGGCGCTAAGAAAGGTGTCTAGAGAATGAGCTGGGCCCTCTCCCTTTACTTGGTAGGCTCTCCATAGGGACAATGCGCTTCCTGTTTGGGGGCTTAGTGTCTTGATGGTCCTTTTTCGCTCTTTTCTCAGAGTTCATGGACGATCTCCATCCGGTTTTCACGAAGGCATACTTTGCACTATAATCACCTTCTGAGGGCCTATCTTCCGGAAGGAGACCGATGACACAACCCCAGCAACGCCTACGTATCACCTTCGCCAAAGGCGAATTCCTGCGTTGGATCTCGCATCTGGACCTTGTCCGGCTGTGGGAGCGCGTCCTGCGTCGGGCGGGTATCCCGGTGGCGTATACGCGGGGCTACAATCCGCAGATGCGGATCCAGTTCGCGGCGGCGCTCCCCACGGGTAGCTTTGGGCGGGCCGAGTTGTTTGACGTATGGCTGGAGAAGCCCATGTCGCCAGAGACGTTCGCGGCACTGATCCGTCCTCAACTACCGTCCGGAGTAGAGCTGCTAGACGTGCGCGAGGTGGACCTCCGAGAGCCGTCGCTTCAGTCTCAGGTACGGGCGGCCGAGTGGAGAGTGGCCGTAGAAGCCACGGAGGTCCCTGAGGCCGAGCTACGGCGGCGTGTCGATGAGGTGCTAGCGGCGAAGGAGCTGATTCGGACGCGGCGGCGCCGACAGAGAGAGGCGGCTCGTGCTTACGACCTGCGTCCTCTCATTGAGTCTTTGCGCTTCGAGAGGAAAGACGAGGAAGGCTGGGTAGCCTTGCACATGCGTCTGCGAGCGGAACCCGGGGCTACGGGCCGCCCGGATGAGGTGCTGCACGCGCTGGGGCTGAGCGGCCGCCCCAGCAAGATGGAGCGGCTCGCCCTGTATCTCGCGTCTCCCGCAGAGACCTCGGATCGTTGACACCGCTCCCTGGCGTTTGTTATAATATGAGTGAAGGGAAGGTCAGAGTGCTGCTTCCCCTACGAATGCCTAAGGTTAAGGAGACGCGACGTTAATGTCATGGGAGCAATTCCGCTCCCGTGCCCCCACCTTTAGAAGCTTAGTTCCCGTGCTTCGGCTTCTTGCCTTAAATCAGGGAACCGTATTCCTCAGGCAGCCCACGGCTTCATCACTGCCCCCATCGTGCCTGAGAGAGCTTTTCAGCCGGCTGGCATCCCGCCAGTCTCTTCTTGCAGGGAGGTGTAACTATGTCCAATCTCCGAAGCGATGGGATCAGCCGTCGCGAGTTTCTACGCGCCAGCGCAGCGGTCGGGTTGGGGCTATTAGCTGCCGCCTGCGCGCCACCAGGTGCCCCAGCGCCGGGTGCCGAGGCACCTGCCGCCCCGGAGAAGGCCGAGGAAGCCGTCACGCTCCGGTTCCTGACCCAGGGTGGATCCCAAAGCGCCTTTGATCGCTACGAGCCACTTATCGCCAAGTTCCAGGAGGCGAATCCAGACATCAAGATCGAGCCGATCTGGGAGCCAGGTGGGGCCATCGAGATCCAGACGAAACTCCTCACCCTGATCGCAGCTGGTGAGGGGCCGGACACCTATTGGGCCCACACCTACACCAACGCCGGGCAGGCCAAGCGCAACATCCAGATGGACCTCCAGCCGATGATCGACGCCGATCCTTCGGTCAATCCGGAGGACTTCCTGGCCGGCGCTTGGCTCGACTTCAACATCGGGGGCAAACAGATCGGGATCCCCCGTGAGACCACCAGCACGATCCTCATTTACAACAAGCAGCTCTTCGAGGAGAACGGTGTTCCCCTGCCCAGCAAGGATTGGACCTGGGCTGACTTCGAGGCTGCCGCTAAGGCTCTCACCAAGGGAGAGGGCGCCGAGCGCATCTACGGCACGGCGGACTGGAACCTGAACCGCAATACCTGGATCAAGATGTGGCAGAAGGGTGGCGACGTCCTGAACGAGGACCGCACCAAGTTCATCATGAACCAGGAGCCCAGCATCTCCCAGGTGAAGTTGATCCAGGACTGGCACCACGAGCTGCAGGTCCACATCCCGGGCGTGGAGAAGGGCGGCTTCAGCACCGGCGATCTCTTCACCACCGGCCGCATCGGCATGTTCCCTCAGTTCTCCGTCTTCTTCAACGTCATGGCCTCGGAGTTCGAGTGGGACATCGCCCATCTGCCCTTGGATCCGGGCGACACACGCACTACCCGCGTGGCCTCGGCAGGACACAGTATGTACTCGGGCACCAAGAACCCGGACGCAGCCTGGAAGTGGATGGCCTTCCTGGCCAGCGAAGAGGCCTTCTGGCACTTCGTCAAGACTGGCCTCAGCGTGCCCTCCCTACGTGCCGTGGCGGAGGATCCAGAGTTCCTTAAGACCGAAAGCCTGCCGCCCAGTGCTCACATCATGATCGAGGCCTTCGAGTATGGACGACCGGAGCCGGTGGCGGGTGACTGGATCGGCGTGCACCGTGAGGTCCAGGCAGCGCTGGATGCCATCTACGGTGTGGAGAAGGCCGATCCGAAGGCGACGTTGGACGCGATCGCCGATCGGGTGAACGAGCTGATCGCCTACGTGCCGGGTGAATAGGGCTATCGAAGCCACACAGTGATCCCTGGACTCGGCGCGAGAGGCGGAGATGCCCCAAGGGTAGCCGAAGGCGATGCCTTCGGCTACCCGTATCTGTAGAGCGTGTTCGAATGACGGACCAGCACTGGCTGAAAGTACAGCACTCGGGTTCTAAAGCCATCTAAGCGGCGCGCTTAACCGCCGCCACTTCAAGCAGAGAGGGTTCAGATAGGCTCTAAGGCGTGGAGAGCAGGAGACATGGGGATACGGACGATCAGGGTGAGATGGCAACGACGACGGCGGGGCCTATTATGGTCGGAGACGCGAGATGCCTTCCTTTTCCTCTTACCCTGGATCATCGGGTTCCTCGTCTTCACGGCGGGCCCCATGCTAGCCTCGCTCTACATCTCCTTCACCAAATGGGAGATTGTCACCCCGTCGGTATGGGTCGGGTTGGCACAATATCGTAAGTTGTTCCATGATGACCGCTTCTTCCTCTCGTTGTATAACACGGCATACTATGTGTTCATCGGCGTGCCGTTGCATCTCTTCCTCGCCTTATTGGCGGCGTTGGCGATGAACCTCAATCTGCGCGGCATCCGAGTCTTCCGTACCCTCTATTATGTGCCATCCATCACCCCAGCCGTGGCCAACGCCATCCTCTGGCTGTGGATCTTCCATCCTCAGTGGGGCCTAGCCAACGCCCTCTTGGAGTTTCTAGGCTTTAAGGGGCTATATTGGTTACAGGATCCCAAGCTGGCAAAGCCCTCCTTCATCATCATGAGCTTCTGGACCATCGGCGGCCAGATGGTGATCCTGCTGGCAGGCTTGAAGGGCATCCCGCAGAGCCTATATGAAGCGGCCGAGATCGACGGGGCGAACTCGTGGCAGCGATTTTGGAACGTCACGTTGCCTCTGCTGACGCCCGCGATCTTCTTCAACCTCATCATGGCCATCATCGGCGCCTTCCAGGTGTTCACACAGGCCTACATCATGACTGAGGGGGGCCCGAACTACGCGACGCTGTTCTACGTGCTTTACCTGTATCGCATGGCTTTCGAGAACTTCCGCATGGGATACGCCTCCGCTATGGCCTGGGTCTTATTCCTCATCATCATGTTCTTCACCCTGCTCCAGTTCCGTATCTCGGATCGTTGGGTATTCTACGAGGGCAAGCTACGGGAATAAGCGTAGGAGAAGAACCGCAAAGGACGCAAAGGACGCGAAGGTGATTCGGAGAGGTTTTTGTGATACTAAAGTTATTAAATGAAAGACCTTGGCGCTCTTTGCGTCCTTTGCGGTTAGAAAAATAAAAAGACCAAGTTCTGAGGAATGCGGGAGGATATCAAGGAGATGCTTACAAGAGGAGAGGCTCGTCTCAGCACCCTCGTCAGTGTCGAGACGATCATCCGTCGCCAAATGACGCGTAAGCGCCTGCTTCGGATGTTGCGCGACCTCTTCTGGTACATCGTGTTGGGATTCTTCGCGGTGGTGTTAGCTTTGCCATTGGCTTGGCTGGTATCGACCTCGCTGAAGACCGGCGCGCAGACGTTCGTCATGCCGCCTAAGTGGATCCCCGACCCGATCGTATGGGAGAATTACCCAGAGGCCTTCCGGGCTGTACCCTTCCACCGCTATTTCTGGAATACGATGCAGATCGTCGTCTTCGCCACGCTGGGGACGTTGATCACGGCCTCCATGGCGGCGTTCGCCTTCGCTCGCCTGCGGTTCCCCGCACGCAGTTTCCTGTTCGGCCTGGTCCTCTCGACGCTGATGTTACCCGGCATCGTCACGCTGATCCCCACCTTCATCCTCTTCCGAACGCTGGGATGGGTGAACACGCTGCTCCCGCTCATCGTACCCTCCTGGTTTGGGGGCGGCGCGTTCAACATCTTCCTCTTCCGCCAATTCTTTATGACGCTCCCCTACGATCTCGACGAGGCCGCGCGCATCGATGGGGCGAGCAATTTCCGCATCTATTGGAACATCCTGCTGCCGCTCTCCAAGCCGGCGCTCGCTACCGTTGGCGTGTTCTCCTTCATCCACCACTGGAACGACTTCTTCCTGCCTCTGGTCTACCTGCAGGATACCAGCAAGTGGACCATGGCCATCGGCCTGCAGGGGTTCAAGGACCTATATTCGACCAGCTGGAACCTGATGATGGCCGCTTCCACGGCCATGATCATCCCGCTGCTGGTCCTCTTCTTCTTCGCTCAACGGTACTTCGTCAGCGGCATCCACCTGACCGGGATCGCTGGCCGATAGGAGGATCCGGCCTGCCTCGTCACGGGCCGATCTCGATCAGCTCCACGGCGCGCGCTGGAATCGTCCCCTCGTAGATGGCGGATGCCTTGCCCAGACGTCCCACGAGTGTGCGCCCCCGTCCGTTGATGCGGTATATCCGCCATCCCGCGTGCGCGTCATCGATCCTCCATGTGATGCGGTGCGGATGATCGCTGATGTTCGCCAGCGCCAGCCCGCGCCGACCGTCGGGGGCGGCCCACTGCGAGGCGAGCACGGCGGGCATGTGCCTGCGGACCACATGCTCTTGATCTGGCGGCGTGTAGATCCCCCGCACGAGGAACTCCACGGTGATCTCAGGCACATCCAGATCGGGCGGCCGCAGCCATCGGCCGTAGACCAGGAAAGGAGCCGCCAGGAGTCGCGTGCGCACCAGGTCGCGCAGGAAGCGCCAGTGGGGTTGTAGACGCGGGTCCTCAAGTTGCTCAGGGTGAACGTTGGCCACCATGGGCTGGGCGCCCGCCACGAACGCTCGTCCCAGTTCGGCGTAGAACGCGTCCACGAAGTCCCGCTCGTCGAACCGCTGGGACCGAATAGGGCTCTGGGGGCGGGGCCACAGCTCATCGTAAGGGGGCGGCGCCAGGGAGGCGTACGATCCGAAGTGCAGCGCGTGGTCATGATACACCGCAGCGAAGAGGGGCACCGGCTCCCAGTTCAGCCCGATGCGATCGTAGAATCCCATCCGCTCGAATGAGTTGTCCAACACCAGGAAGGCGTCAAAGAGGTCCAGATAGACCTCGCAGGAACCCTCAGTGGGGAACATGGCGTCGGGATGGGCCTGCACCGCGCGGCGCACGCGCCTGATGAGCTGGCGATATCCTTGATACCAGTGGTTCCCCCCGCCCAGCGGGTGGGGGTGTTGTGGATCGAAGCATAATTGCGGGGAGGAGATGCCGATCTGATCGATGTAAACGCCGTCCAGCCCATAGCGGTTCACCAGCTCGTTGGCCAAGCTGCTCAGCGTCGTCTGCCAGAGCGCGGTGGTGGGACACATGGGCGCCATCTCCGCCCGATTGAAGACGTTGTACACCTCGCGGTAGATGTCGCCGTTCTCCTGTTTGCAGGCGGCCTGGTGGGCCTGTTTCGCCTCCCAGCTCGGCGCGCCAGTCCCCCAGAGGCGACCATTGACGTAGACAATTGCGCGTAAGCCTTGAGCGTGCAGATGGTCGATGGCCGCGCGGAAAGAGGTCTCGCCCTCGCGGGGAGGCAGGTAATCTGGGAAGTAAGTATCGTACGGCGTTTGGTGCCACCAATACCAGTCCAACGCCACCGGGGCGTCGATCCGCTCGTGTAGCTGCAGAGCGCCGGGAAGCACCTGATCGGAGCAGCCCCGGTTCCATACCCACAGCCCGATCTCCAACAGCCAGCGAGGGAGATCATCCCGGGCGTAGAGGGGGCCGCGGCAGCACCACGGCTGGGTGATCGCCCAGGTCCGATACCGCTCGGCCGCGTCCATCCAGTCGCCTGTAAAGGCGGCCAGGGCTACGGGATACGGCGGAGCGAAGCGCCCGGCCGTTTGGGGCATACCTTCCGGGAAATGTTCAAAAGCCAGCGTCCAACCGGTTGCCTCTAGCTCCCCTTGCACGGTGAGCCGCTTGTAGTAGCCGTGGGGATCCTGGATGATGGCCAACAGTCCGTCTCCACGTTGGCGGTAGTATGCTATGCACTGCATGGTCATCCCGCCCGGGTAGGCCAGCGAGACCCTGCGGCCGATGACGTCGTTGGCGAAGATGGCCGCGCTGGAATCGCGGATGACGTAGCCGCCCGCCCGTGGGAGCAAGAGTCGCTCTTCGTCTCCTGAAGCGATAGGGCGCATTCCGGAGAGGAGGGGAAAATCCGCACGCCACAGTGCCGCGTCTGGTGTCATCCCTTCTACAGTCAGACGCCAATGGAGCAGATCATCCTGAGAGGTGACCGTCGCGGATACGGTGATTTCTGGAGCTCTCTGGAGGCCCGTCCAGATCAGGCGCAGCCCAGCACCCGTGTATTCAATTCGGCAATCACAGGCGTCCAGGGCGGTTATCTCTCGTGATCGCCCGGCCCGGTCGCGGAGCTCCAGGCGCCAGGGTGATCGGACGGAGGCGATGTCTTCCAGGAACTCATAGCCGGTGCTGACCCGACGCAGGGATCGCAGTCGACCTCCAGCATCGAATTCGACCGCTAGATCGCCACTGGCGACCTGCTGAATGTCACCATGCTCTGCTGCCATGTCCATTCCTGTACTCTTTTACGACGGGATTGCCCAAGGTGCCAATGCCCTCGATCTCGATGGTGACGATGTCTCCATCCATCAGCGTGAAATCATCCGGCGGAACGATACCGGTGCCAGTGAGGAGGACGACGCCACGCGGGAAGTCGTTTTCCCGCCTCAGGTACCAATGAGATTGGCAAACAAGCGTATCATGGGGTTTATCCGTGTGTCGCCCTCGAAGACGACATTCCCCGCGCGCTCGATCGTCATCCAGATGCCCACCGCCGTGGGATCGGCGTCCGTTCCTGCCGGCCGGATCATCGGCCCCAGCGCGCAGCACTGGCGGTAGATCTTCGCCTGCGGCAGATAGAGTGCGTTCTCCCCTTCGATATCGCGGGCGCTCATGTCATTGCCGATCGTGAAGCCGATGATTTCCAAGGCGGGATTTAGCACCAGGGCCAGCTCTGGTTCTGGCGGTCCAGTTAGAGTCGGCCTGCACGCACGCGAGCTCGTCAAGGCCGACGACGTGATCGGACATGGCCTTGAAAAAGACCTCCGGCCGGTCGGCCTCATAGACACGATTGTACAAGTCACTGCCGTGCGATTCCCGCTCCCGCGCGGCTGCGCAGATAGGTGACACCAGCCGCCCACACCTCTTGCTCGTCGATCAGCTTCAGAAGTTGGGCCAGCGTGGGAACGTCTGATACAGGGCGACTACCGGCGATAGATTCCAGCAGGGCATCCGCGAGCGACCTCAACCCGGCCAATCAAGCCAGCCAGCGTGCCAAATCGCGCCGGCTCTACGGCGCTCAGATCATATAATCGCTCCTCTACAATTAGGCCGATGTGAGAACCGGTGGGTATGGTGAAACGGCATAGGAATATCGCTGATCACTTCTCTGCCTTCCGTTGCTGTCGATGCTGAGATGGCCACTGCGGCTCGCCGCAGTCTACCATGGAAGCAAGGTCCCGTTCAAGTCGGCGCGATGGCGGTAGTGTATCCTTTTCGGTGGAAATTCACCTAGGCCCCCCTGGGGACCGAATCTGCTCCTCCCCTTATCAGGCAAGAATGCCTCCCCCTCACATTCCGACCAGCCTGTACATGCATCGCTGCGGGATATGATGGATAGGGATATGGAAGAATTTCGCCCTGAGATGGCTCGCCAGACTCATCATGCCGGCCTCCTCGCTGGCGGCATGGTTGACCACGATCAATGGGATGCCCATATCGATGGCGAAGGCCCTATCTCGCCAGTAGGAGATACCATCGTCCGTACAGATGGCAAGATCAGCTTTGTACTCCTCGATGAACGTGAGGAATGGCGTGATCGCGCCGGTGCCAATGGCCACTCGTGTGACCGTCTTGTCGGCGGGGCCGATCAATTCGACGGCCTCCTGCCCCAGATGCCTGGTGCGCGCCGTTACCTGCTGTGCCACCTCAAGTGCCGTCCTGCCGGCGCCGTCATAGACGCGGAAGAAACCCTCGCCATCGATCGCTTCACCCAGGCCCAGGAGTTCGCCCCAGGCGTCTGGGATCCCCTCCCTCGGCATCTGATCCCACAGGTCGTGGCATCGCAGGATGATCAACCCGTTCTCTTCTATGAACCGTCGTTTGTCGCGGACGCTTGAAAGACGGAGGATGTCTGGGTCGTTGTCGAAATGGTCATAATAGGTGGGTTCATGAGTGATGAAGACGTTGTACCCAAGCTCGACGGCTTTCCGAAGCGCCTATGTATAGCTCATCCACGCCACCGCGATGCCCTGGACTTCAGCATCGGGCTCACTAGATTTAAATGTGTCAACGGTCTTCTCCGGATCCATCCATCCACCATTGAGGGACTGCAGGTGTGATTGCAACTCACAAGCTTTCACCGTGTTCCTCCAACGGTCCAGAATCAGATGCTGATCTCGTCTCGCAGTGATCACTCCCCCAAGCCACGGCCAGGGCTCCTCCTGGTGTATATGACTCCGTGTATATGACTCCATAGCCATTGTACCGGAGGAGCTCCGGCTTTTGTCAAGATCTGCTTCACCACCTGGTAATGCTCTCTTGGCGCTAGCGGATAGCGGATTTTTGCGCTTGACAAATTGGGTGGCTTCTTTTATAATGTCTTCGACAACGTTGACGTTAGCGTTAGCGTCAACGTTGTCGAAGCTGTCACCGGAACCAGGAGAAAGTTCATGCCTGTTACCATGCGCGATGTAGCCCGTAGGGCGGGTGTCTCCATTAAGACCGTCTCCCGCGTAGTCAACAATCAAGGAGAAATCTCCGAAGCAACTCGCCAGCGCGTCCTCAAGGCGATTGAGGAGCTCGGATATCGCCCCAACGCGCTGGCACGCGGTCTGGTCTCCGGCAAGACGCTGACCGTGGCACTGATCATCCCTCAGATCACCGATCCTTTCTTCCCAGAGGTCGTGCTGGGCGTTGAGAGCGTAGCACGTAAACATGGGTATAGTGTGTTCCTATGCAATACCAATGAAGACCCACAACAGGAATTGGCGTATGTAGAGGTATTAGCCAGCAAGCAGGTGGACGGGATTATTCTATGCGGCAGCCGCTTGAACGCCGACCAGCTTAGCAAAGTGGCATCTTTACACCGCGTCTCCATTCTAACTAGTCGTAAACCGCGCAGCGCGGCCGTCGTCAGTATTCCAGGTGAAGCTGGGCTGTACGAGATCACCTCCCATCTGATCCGGCTGGGCCACAAGAAGATCGGACACATCGGCTGGTGGACGGAAGACGAAAGCGAACGCTTGGATGGCTACCGTCGGGCTCTGCGAGAACATGGAATTGAAGGAAACGAACGTTGGGTCATGCGATTGCCCCAGGTGAGCATTGAGAATGCTCATCGCGCCGCCAGGCAACTCCTGGAGCGGGCCTCGGAGATCACCGCCATCTCATGCTACAACGATCTGGTAGCTATTGGCGTGCTTCAGGCATGCAAGGAGCTAGGTCGACGGGTCCCCGTCGACCTGGCCGTGGTGGGCTTCGACGATATTCCTCTGGCGTCGTTGGTTACCCCCGCACTGACGACGATGCGAGTCCCTCGCTACGAGCTGGGCAGGATGGTAATGGAGCTTCTGTTACGAGTGATCGAAGCCGATGGCGATTACGAGGAACGATTGTACGTACAGCCCCAATTGGTCATTCGAGAGTCATGTGGCGCTCAACGCGACGCCACTAGTGACTCAACTATAGAAGGGAGGTGAACATCTGGCAAATCAAGCCAAGGGGGATCTCTCATCAGATTCGGGATGTTTAGTGCTCCGTGAGGGTGGTACATCCACCTGTCAGGAAAGGAGGCCAGACATGACAGGAAAGAAACTGAGTCGTCGAGAGATGCTTAAGCTCATGGGATTAGGGACCATCGGTGCTTATGTCGCGGCATGTGCACCGCAGGCGGCGGCTCCGCAACCTGAAGCACCTGCCGAAGTGGCCAAGCCCGCGGAGCCCGTAACTTTGCGACTGGTGACCTGGGGCGGGACGGAGTTTGCCGAAAAGCGAGACGCAGCCGTACGGCAGGCGTATCCTGAGCTGGACGAAAAGATCAAGGTCGAATTCGTCGTGGGCGGAGGTGGCGATTTCGAGGTTGCTGAGTCACTGCGTCTAGCCCTGGCAGCCGGCCAGGACATCCCCGACATGGTGCAACTGAACC
>DUEN01000134.1 GCA_011176545.1 Caldilineae bacterium
GCCCCCAGACCCGGCCCCGCCACAGCGACGATCAGCATCGCCAGCAGAAGATAGGGGATGGCCAGGATGGCATCCGTGACGCGGCTGATCCATTCATCCAAGAGGCCACCAAGGTATCCGGAGATCAGGCCCAGGAGCACCCCTGGCAGGACGGCCACGATGGCCGCGAGGAGAGCGATGCCCAACGTCAGCCGGCCGCCATGGAGCACCCGGCTCCACACATCCCGGCCGAACATGTCCGTCCCGGCCCAGTGGCGCGAACCGGGCGGCAGGAGCACCTCGTCCAAATGCACGGCCGCGGGATCCGCAGGCGCGAGCCATGGGGCAGCCAGGGTCGCGGCGCAGATCAGGAGAAGTAGCGCCATGGCGCCTATGATGCCTCGATCGCGTCGGGGCAACTCGCGAGGGGTGGCCCACCTCCGGAGGTGCAGGGAGGGATCATCGGCGGCGCCGTGGCGCGTGAACGATCGTCTCGAAAGCGGGGACTCGACCTTCATAGGCGACCACGCGGGTCCAACGCCCACTGGGCGATATCAGCCAACAGGTTTACGAGGGTGTAGACCACAGCGCCGAGCAAGACGATGCCCTGGATTAATGGGAGGTCCTGCGCCACGATCGCCTGCACTGCCAGCCGTCCGATCCCCTGTCGGGCGAACAGCGCTTCAGTGACGGCCACGCCCCCGAGCAGGAATCCGAACTGAAGCGCCGCCATCGTCAACACCGGCGGCAGCATCATCGGTGCCACATGACGTATCAGCACCATCCAGGGAGGCAATCCCTTCGCCCGGGCCGCCATGATGAACGGCTCGCTCAAGACCTCGATCATGCCGCTCCGGGTCAGCCGAGCGATCGGGCCGGCTGACGCCAGCCCGAGCACTACCGCAGGGAGCAGAAGATGTGAGAACCCTCCCTGACCTCCGGAGGAGAACCATCCCAGGATCAGGCTGAACAGCCAGATGACCAACAGCCCAGACCAGGCGATGGGGGTAGACAGCCCCAGGAGAGCGATGCCCATGCTCAGGCGATCGCTCCAGGTCCCCGGCTTCAGGGCCGCGATCGCGCCCAACAGGATGCCGATCGTGATTGCCACGCCCATGGCGGCCAACGCCAGCTCCAACGTGCTCGGCCACTGCTCCGCCAGAAGGCGGGCGACGGAATCCCCGCTGACCCAAGATCTCCCCAGGTCTCCCCTCAGCAATCCGAGCAGGTAGGCGCCATACTGGACGAGGAGCGGGCGGTCCCATCCCAACATGGCGCGCCGTTCGGCGATGGCCTCAGCGGACGCGCCCGATCGGATGAGCAACAGCGTGACCGGATCGCCGGGCAACAGGTGCACGGTGAGGAAGGCGATCGTCACCGCTCCCCAGAGGACGGGCAGTGCTCCTAACGAACGCCGGAGGAGGAACCGTAGCATCGCTCACCTTCAGAGGATCTCATGGTTCCAGTGAGACATCCACCAGCCAGGGGAACCACCCGCGGGCGTCATACCGGAGGCCCTTCACGCGGGCACTGGCCACGTTCAAATTCACATAGTCGCGTATCGGCAGGACCAACGCCTGCTCCATGATCCGGCGTTGCACCTGACCATAAAGAGCGCTTCTCTGGTCCCAATTGGTGAGGCGCGAGGCCTGCCCCAGCCACTCATCCAGCTCGGGATCGGAGACCTTCGACCAGTTGAAGGCCGCACCGGAGTGGAAGAAGCTACGCAGCAGGTCCGGATCCGTACCCGATAGCAAGAAGGGGATCAGGTGAACCGCGCCGGTCCGCCCGGCCTCCAGTAGTGCCCCGTAGGGAACCTGTTGCACCGTCAGTTCCACACCGATCGCCTGCCATTGCGCCTGCAGGAGCTGGACGACCTCGGGCACGTAGCCCCAGCCCATGATCACGGCCTCCAGGCGCAGCGGCTGGCCATCCTTCTGCCGCATGCCGTTTACCTCTCGCCACCCGGCCTCGTCCAACAGCGCCTTAGCGCGCTCCGGATCATACGGGTACATCCCTTCCACCGCGGGATCGTATCCCGGCGTCGCCCGGGTGAGGGGGCCATGGGCCACCGGCGACAGCCCACCGAACACGGTGTTCACGATTGCCTCGCGATCCGTGGCGTAGATGAGAGCCTGACGCACGCGCAGATCATCGGTTGGCGATTTCGCGGTGTTGAAGAAGAATTGCAATGGCTGGCCCGGAATGGGTACCGCATAGAGCTTGAAGCGCTCGTCCTGAGACAGCCGCCGCGCATCCAATGGAGGGACCTCCCCCATCACGTGCACCTCGCCCGACTCCAGCGCCATGGCGCGAGTGGCGGGATCGGTATAGAAGCGGAAGATGACCTCGTCCAGATAGGCCGTCCCCCGGTTGGCGAACACCGAGGGTCCCCAACGATAATCCGGATTACGAGCGATCGTCAGGTGATCGTTGGGGACGTATTCGACGAACTTGAACGGGCCGGTGCCCACCTGATGGAACTGGTAGTCAGGCCCCCACTGACGCAGCGCGTCCGGCGAGGCCATGCCCAGATACACCTGACTCAGGCTGTCCAACAGCGGCGCGAACGGCTCCCGGAGATGGATGGCGACGGTGTATTCGTCGATCACCTCCGTGCGCTCGTATGGCCCTAACATGAACACCGCCTTCTGCGATCGCGTCTCCGGGGCCGCGATGCGATCCAGGTTCGCCTTCACCGCCTGCGCGTTGAACGGCGTCCCGTCGTGGAAGGTCACATCGCGGCGGAGATGGAACGTATACACGCGCCCATCCTCGGAGATCTCCCAGGACTCCGCCAGACCAGGGACGAAATCTCCGCTCTCCGGATCCTGATAGATCAGCGTATCGTATACGCTGGTCAGGGGGATACCCAGCTCGGCCGAGGCGTTGATGTGCGGGTCGATCCCCGAGGGCGCCAGGGTCAGCCCATAGACCAACCGGCGCGGCGGCGGCGTGGGCGGGGCACAGGCTACAAGGACGAGGGCGATGCATAAAAGGAGCGCGCCGCCGAACCACAACGGTTCACCACGCTGGCTGAAAACTAGACTCCTCCACAGGCTTTTCCATCCGACTCCACGTGACATGCATTCTCCCTCCAAGATGATATAATGGCACCACGTAACACGCAATACGCAACCTTCATGTTAGCACAAACCCTACACTGGAGAAAATAGAGAACATGCGCACTTACGAAGAGGCCCTATCCTATCTTCAGCGATACATCAACTACGAGCTAAAGCGCACCATCCCCTATGCGCCCGGCACGTTCGATCTGGCGCGCATGTATGCGTTGTTGGGACGCCTGGGCGATCCCCATCAGGCCTATCCGACGATCCACATCGCAGGGTCCAAGGGCAAGGGATCGACGGCCGCGATGGCGGCCTCCATCCTGCAAGCCGCCGGATACCGGACCGGTATGTACATCTCACCCCACCTGCATACCTGCCGTGAACGCATGCAGGTGAACGGCACCCTCATCACTCCCGAAGAGTTTGCCGCCTTGGTGGAGGACATCGCGCCACACGCCGAGGCTGTCAAGGGAATCACCTGGTTCGAGGTCACGACCGCCCTCGCCTTCCTGTACCTGGCCCGTCATGAGGTGGATATCGCCGTCATTGAGGTGGGGTTGGGAGGACGCTTGGACGCGACCAACGTGATCACCCCTCAAGTCAGCGTGATCACGTCGCTGAGCTACGAGCATACCGCTTGGCTGGGGGATACCCTCGGTCAGATCGCGCGAGAGAAAGCTGGGATCATCAAGCCGGGCGTCCCTGTCGTCTCCGCTCCTCAGGCCGACGAGGCTATGGCCGTCATCGAGAAGGTTTGCGCGGAACGTAAAGCGCCCCTCATTCGGGTAGGGCGCGACTGGCTGTTCCGCTCTGGCTCGATCCATCCGGGCGGGCAGGTGTTCGAGGTACGCCCCGCGTCTGCGACGGGCATCCTGCCCGCGGCCTGGACCCGATTCGAGATCCCCCTGCTGGGCCGTCACCAGATTATCAACGCCACATGTGCCCTGGCGGCAATCAGCGCGCTGCCTCTGGAGCGATTCGAGATCCCGTTCCGAGCGTTGCGGGAGGGTTTGGCGACGGTGACGTGGCCTGGGCGCATCGAGGTGCTATCCCGCCAGCCGTTGGTGATCGCCGATGGCGCGCATAATGAAGACTCGGCGCGGCGATTGGTGGAGACGTTACAGGA
>DUEN01000135.1 GCA_011176545.1 Caldilineae bacterium
CTGCGCCGCCGCAACCCGGTCCTTCAGCCGGTATCGTACTGGCGCAGGCAGTACCAGCATCCGTTGTACCCCGCGTCCAGCCCCTCTTCTACCGTCATGAAGTGCACCTTATTGTGATCGGCCATCCGCCGGGCCCACGAGCACCATGCCCTGTGCATCTCCTTGCTCCGTCGGTTTCCGATGGGCGCCAGTCTTGCCGTCTCCACCGCCCGCTGCGCGTTGACCCGCCCCCAGCCATACTCGTCGTTGCGGCCATTCACATAGGGCCTGGGGCCGATCTTATCGCATGTCCCGCGCAGGATGCGACGCACTAGGGCAGCCGGCAGGTCTGGCCGGACGGATAGCACCAGCGCTCCTATGCCCGCCGCCAGCGGACACGCCGACGAGGTGCCGCCGAACGAGTTTGTATACAGCCCATCGCTGCCGCCCGCACCATCGCTCCCCATGTTGTAGCCGCGATCCTGGTAGGAGACGTCCGTCGTCCATATACCCAGAGTCCCACCATTGCTGGGAGCCACGAAATCTAGCTCGGGACCATAGTTGGAGTAACCCGCCCGACGGCCCTGGTTGGTGGACGCGCCCACAGCGATGGCCGCATCGACCTGGGCCGGGAACGCCACGCCGCGTCCTCGCCAGGCGGGATCATTCCCTGACGAAAAGAAGGCCAACACCCCCAAACCACCGCGCGCTTCTCGGGTGACGTCCTCGATGGCCTGGCGCACCATGTCGCTTTCCGCGCTGGACCAGGACCCGCTAAGCACGGCAGCATATTGTGCGGCGTAGCGGATACTCTCGGCGATCGCGCTGTTGGGGGCCAGATTGGGCGCTCCCCACACCTTGATGGGGAGGACGCGGCAGCTAAAGGCGATGCCGGTGACGCCGATGCCATTGTTGCCACACGCGGCCGCCACGCCCGCGCACGGCGTTCCATGAATATCGTTATCGTCGGTGGCATCATAAGGGACGGCGAAGTATCGTGGGCGAGGGTCATTGTCATCATCGAAGAAGTCGTATCCCTGTGGATGGATGTTAGCTGCTAGATCCGGATGCCCGATATCCACCCCATCATCGAGGATCGCGATGACGATATCCGGGCTGCCCGTAGTGATATCCCACGCATCCTGAGCGTGCACATCCTCACCGACCGTTCCCCCGCCCTGGCCTGTGTTCTCCAGATGCCACTGATTGACCAAAAGCGGGTCATCGGGTAAAAAATGCTTGCGCCCCTCCGTCAGGAAGTTGGGCTCGGCCCATTCCGTCAGGCCGCTCTCGTAATAAGCGTTCGCGACCTCGATCGGATTGTGCTCTTGCGGGCTTTTCACGCGTAAGGTGTATTCCTGAGGGGACCACGAGCTCTGTCGCACGATCTCGACGCCATATCTGGCGTTCAACTCGTCGATCTGCTCCGGGGTGACGTCGGGCTTAAAGCGCACGTTGATCTCGTCCGTCGGGATGAGCTGCAAGCCTTGGGTGGCCTCCCGATAGACGGGGGTGACAAACTCCACATCCTCGCGGCGGGCCAGGTCCTCAAGGCGAGCCGCATGGGCATCGGAGTTCCGAGTCGCGCTCGGCTGGCATCGTAGGATGACGATGTTACGACGCGGGATCTCGAGGCGCTCTACGACGCCGACGGCCCGCTCCGCCTCCTGCCGTTCCGACTCGACGGCGGCTCGGGTGGTCACGTCCGGCTCCCGATAGCGTACAGCGTATCGCTCAGGATCACGCAGCAAAAGGATCCTACGTCCACCAGCATAATAGAACTCTTCCTGCTCGGGCATAGTAAGCCTCCTGATTGTGCACAAGGGGGAAGCGACGATTTGCTGTCAATCGGATGGCGAGATGGGAGAGGGGGCTGCTGTCATCGATTGAACATATGAGTATAGCATTGTGCTTACTACGTTGTCAAAAAGGGGCAGTACTTGTGGATAACGTGGAGACATCCTTTCGCAGCGAGGAGCACCTAGAGCGGGAGCGTGATCCGGGCATCCTTATTTGCTGATCCCCGGCTTACTCAGAGCCTGGTTCCAACCGCGATCAAGCTCATCGAAGCCAACATGTACAACGAAGCGGACTTAAAGAGGAGGAAGTTAAGTTTCGGGGCCGGCCGTGCCATGGATACGGCGGCCAATCCCACCAGTGTGACGCCGAACACAGCCAGTAATCTAAGACACCCTGACGTCATCCCCACCAATATCGCCGCTACGAACATCGTTAGCACCGCCGCCGTCGTCGAGATCGTGATGACTTTCCGCGTTATGTCAATCCCATACACCGTCGGGAAGGTCGGTATGCCCGCCCGACGGTAGTCCTCCGCGTATTTGATGCTGAACGTCAAGATATGGGTGGGAATCCATAGCAGCACGGCCAGGGCCAACAACAGCCCGACCAAATCAATCGACCCTATGCCCAGGGTGCGACCAGCCAAGACGGGCATTCCCCCTGCGATGCCGCCAAATAGAATGGACAAGGGAGTGCGCCGCTTGAGCCAGAAGGTGTAGATCACTACATCGAAGAACCAACCGGCCAGTACGACGCCGCCATACGCAAGGCCCAACGCCAGCGCCCAGCCTCCGCCTAACACAGATAAGACTAAGCCCAGGACCAACGCCTCGTTAACACTTACTGTGCCCAAGGGCAAAGGCCGCCAGCAGGTGCGGTACATTCTCGCGTCCAGATCCCGATCCAGCACCATATTGAGCA
>DUEN01000136.1 GCA_011176545.1 Caldilineae bacterium
ACGAAGCCCGATCGCCAGGTGGAGATGATCGGCCCCATCATCGAGAACCGCCGCCCGCCCCCGGAGCCGCTTTATCAGCTCGATCCCACCCTGCCGCCTGGCACCCGGAAGCAGGTTGACTGGGCGCAGGAGGGCATGGACGTCACCGTGATCCGCATTATCAAGGATGGCGAGGGGAACGAGATCGGGCGGGATGTGTTCGTCAGCCACTATCAGCCTTGGCGGGCGGTTTACCTGGTCGGCCCCGAGCCGACGCCAACGCCCACGCCGGAGCCCCAGCCGACGCCCACCCCAAAGCCATCCACAAGCCAGTAAGCGCCAGGGCATATCCTGAGCCTATATTATAGGCGATGCATCCTCTTGAAGGGGCGCACGGCCGTGCGCCCCTTCAATTTTCCCCCTCCTCTGCGTTCTCTGCGTCTCCGCGGTGCAATAAGCATGCCTTACCTCTACCCCGCTTAGTATCTTTGGGGCTTGGTGGTAGTACAGCGAACCACGTCTATCTAAGCCAGCATCGCGCCCACTGGCCGGGTCGCGGGGAGAAGGCTGGCGGTGGGCTCTCCCGGCATCTCGCCATTGCGTGGGGACACCGGGGATGGAAGCGACAGCCGGGAGGCGGCTCCTGCAGATCAGGAGGCGCGCCCGGAATGAATTGAGGCATTTCCGATGCACGCAGCCGCGGGATACTGGCCAAGAGCATCTGAGTATATGGATGGGCCGGCGTGAGTAATACCTGCTCCGCGCTGCCCAGTTCCACCATCTCTCCCGCGTACATGACCGCCATGTCATCGCACACATCGCTGGCCACCGCGATGTCATGGGTGATGAACACGATGGCGATCTGAAGCTCGCACTTCAGGCGTTTCAATAGGTTCATGATCTGCGCCTGCACACTCACGTCCAGGGCCGAGGTGGGCTCGTCCATCAACACCAACGAGGGGGACATGATCAGCGCGGATGCGATCATGGCCCGCTGCTTCATGCCGCCGCTCAATTCGTGGGGATAGCGCTGATAGATCTCCGGTGGCAGACCCACCTGCTCCAACAACGCCTCCGCTCGGGCTCGCGCCGCTCCTCGATCGACATGCCCATCGACCAGCAACGGCTCGATGATCTGCTCGCCCACCCGGATGACGGGATTGAACGCGTTCATCGCCCCCTGCGGCACCCACGCGATCCGGCGCCAGCGGATCTCCCGATGGAACACGTGCTCCGGCAGGCGAGAGACCTCCTGCCCCTCCAGGAGCACCTCCCCCTCGAAGTGACTGACGTTGCCCGGCAGCATGCGCATGATCGCCGCGGCCAGGCTGGACTTTCCACTGCCCGATTCCCCCACGATGCCCAAGGCGCGGCCGCCACCCGCCACGGAGAACGATACCCCATCCACGGCACGCACGTCCCCGCGGCGGCCCGTATAGTACATGCGGAGATCCCGCACCTCCAATAACGGCGTCATTCCTCGCTCCTCACCCCGCGCCCCACGCTCTCCGCTCCACGCCCCCTCACGGCGCCTCACGCAGCCGCGGGTTGATCACCGGCTCCAGCCCCAGGGCCAGCAGCATAAAGGCCAGCGCGGTGAGCATGATCAGCAGGCCGGGCGGCACCACCCACCACCAATAGCCGACGTACACGCCCCCCGTGCGGAAGCCATGCTCCAGGATCTGCCCCCAGGTGGGGATGGAGGGATCGCCCAGGCCTAGGAAGCTAAGCCCAGCCTCCGCCAGGATGGCAGAGGGCGTGGTAAAGATCAGCTGGGCCAGCACATAGGGGGCTACCTGAGGCAGGAGATGACGGAACAGGATGCGCTTCCGGGACGCGCCCAGGCTCCTGATCGCCTCCACCAACTGCCCGGTGCGCATCTGCAACACCATGGAGCGCACTGAGATGGTCAGCCCCGGCCAGCTAAAGGCGACGAGGATAAGGACGATGAGCGCCAGATGAGAGCCGATGATGAAGAGCAGAAAGATGAGCAAGGGGAGCACGGGCACGTTGGCCACGACGTCGGCCAGGCGCTGAATGATCAGATCCGTACGGCCGCCCGCGTAGCCGCTCAGCATCCCCAACGTGGCGCCGATGGCCGTAGAGAGGGTGGATACGCTCACGCCGATCAGCAAGGCCACCGGCAGGCCGAATAACAACCCCTGAGCCAGATCACGCCCCACCGCGTCAGTCCCCATCAGGCCGAACACGGCGCCGCCGAGGACGAAGCGCACCAGGCCCAGACGATCGTCCGCGTCGGCGAACGCGACCTGGATGATGACCTCGTAATCGCCAGTCAACGGCTCAAAGCGCAGCGCCTCACCCGAGACCGGGGTGCCGAATAGAGCCTGCTCCATCCGTTCCACGAGCGCTTGCTCGCTGACTTGCACGCCGAACTCGGACTCCAGGAACGCGCGCACGGCGGCGACGGCGGTCGCGTCCGCGCTGAGACGCACGCGCAGGGGGGTCTCATGATAACGATGGAAGGGCGGCTCCTCGCCAGGGCGAGGGCCGCGGGGCATATGGCGATACAGGCGCACGACGCGGCCGTCGGGACGGCGCAGGCTCACCGAGATCACAGGCGGGCGGCGGACGTATGTGACCTCGCCCAGGGTGATGGATAAAAACATGGGAGGCTCGCGATACGGATACGTTATCGGGAAGCGATAGACGGCCATCCGCCCGGTCGCGGTCTGGACCACCTGATCCGGCTCCCGGGCCGTGAACACCCGGTGCTCCACATGGGGCTCGCTGCGCCACAGGTTGACCCACGCCGGCGGCACGGCCTTGGGATTATCCGCCCACACCGTCGGGTTATTCCACCGACTGGTGCCGAAATCCAGCGGATAGGTGACCAGCACATAGGCGCTCCCCGCGAGAAGCAGCAGCAACAGCCCGATGCCGCCGCGCCCAACGCCGCTGCGCAGCAGCTCCCTCAACACCTCCCTCGCCCGCATCAATCCGAGTACCTCACCCGCGGGTCCAAGATGACGTAGAGCACCTCCAGGATCAGGCGCGCGGCCACATACAGGAGCGTGAACATGAAGGTCAAGGCCACGATCACTGCCTCATCCGGCGTCCCCACGACGGCCTCATAGTAGAGGCGGCCCATGCCCTGCCAGTTGAACACTGTCTCCACTAGGATAGAGCCGGTGAGCGAGCCGGCCAGCCCCAGGACCAACCCGGTGACGATGGGCGGCGCGGCCGCGCGCAGGACATGGCGATAGCGCACCCGGCTCTCGGGCAGCCCCTTGGCCCGAGCCAGCGAGACGAAATCCTCCTGCGCCACGTTCAACGTGATCGTGCGCACCACGTAGATATAGGGCCCCACGCTGACGAGCACCAGGGTTAGCACCGGAAGGAGCGCGTGTTTGAGCAGATCCAGGAGCCGGGCCAGCGGCTCGGTGGGCGGCGGTGTGCTGTACATCCCGCCGGATGGGAGGAGCCGCAGCCGGATGGAGAGGATGAGGATGAGCACGATGCCCACCCACCAAGTGGGCAGGGCATACGAGACGGCGGCCAGACCGGATATGGCTCGGTCGATCAGGCTGCCGGGGCGGGTGGCCAGGGCGACGCCCACGGCCAGCCCGATCACGGCCGTGATGACCAGCGAGGTGGTGAGCAGGATGATCGTCCTCGGCAGCCGCTCCAACACGATGTCGATGATGCGGCTGCTTCCCTCGGAGCTGCGCAGGGTGCGCGCCTCGCCCAGATCCAGCGTCAGGACCTGGAGAGCCGTCCGGGGCAGTCGCATATACCAGGGGACGTTCAGCCCGTAGGCGGCCTCCAGCTCGGCGCGGCGCTGTCGCAAGACCTGCTCCAGGCGATCCGGGTCACGGATGGTCTGCGCCAGCGTGGTCCGCTCGACGCGCAACTGCTCGCTGATGGCCGCGCCCAACATGCGATCGGAGAAGCCCGTCGCCCCCAAACTGACGACCAAGAGGAGCAATACGACGAAGAACACGCCGATCAACGTCAATGCTCGGACCAGCAACGGACGCAGGATGGACATGGTTCTAACCCTGCTAGGGAACCACTTACCACCGATCTACGATGAAAATCAGCGATCTCTCAAAGGGTGACCTGGGGTTCCATGACCGAGATCAGTTGGGCGGCTCGCTCCCGTTGCTCCCGATCCCATGTGACTAGAGGAAGTTGCAATGCATGAGCGACGGCTACATACAGCGCATCAGCCCCCCGCAGACGTAACTCTGCGGCTAAGCGCGCGGCTTCTTGTCCCAATCTGACATCGATAGGGACGAGCCGTAATGCAGGCAGTTGATGGAGTGTAAGAATGACACGCCATGCCAAGTCCGAGTCACCAGTCCGCCGGGAGACAGCTGCGGCGATCTCGGCGAGCAAGATCATGGGAGCGATGATGAGCTCACCATTGGCCAGTTGTTCAGCCAACCAGCGCCGACTTACGGCGTAGTGTATATCCTGAGGTACCAGACGGCTGACCCACACGCTGGCATCGACGACCATCACAGTTCCCGCCGTTGCTCAGATATCGCTTCCACGGCCGATATACCCTTGGGCCAGCGGGCTCTGAGTTCCTCAGCCAACCGGTCCAGTTCATCCCATACCTGAGCCACTTGTGCCCGCTGTTCCTCGGAAGATTGGATGGGCACCAGACGAGCGATGACCTGACCATGGTAAGTGATGAGGAACTCTGTCCCCTGTTCGCGCACCTCTCGTAATATGCGGCTGGTTTGCTCTTTCAGCTCCCGTACCCCGACATAACGCACGATTACCCCCTGTGTGAGCACATTTGTGTGCACATTATATCTGCATAGCTCTCCCCAGCAAACTTCGGCTTCAAACCCTTGAATGAAGGGAGATACTCAGAATCCCTATTCCATCGTCTGCGAGGCCTCAGTACGTCGCGCCTTTGGATCACTGCCGCCGCGTCCACCACAGCGCGGCCGCTATCACCACCGCGATGATGACCACGACGACGATGATGATGCCCAGAGGCGTCCCAGCCCGGCCCTCCGACTCCACCGTCGGCGTCTCCGTCGCAGGCGGCGTCTCGGCGGCCTCTACTGTCGGAGTCTCCCCCACCGCGATCGGGGTCTCCGCCTTCGCCGTCGGCGTCGGCTCCTCGGTTGGGGTCTCTACTGGCGTCTCAGGCAGCGGCAGCTCGACCTCCAGATCCAGGCGCTGCTCCGTCACCCGGGCCAACTGATCGCTATAGGCGACCAGCAACAGGCGATACAGGCCGACGGCTAGCTCGGACGTCTTCTCCGTCCCGATCGAGATCACGAACTCATCGGCACCTACCGGCTCGGCCTCGCCTCGATCAACGATCTCCCCCGTAGCGGCGTCTACCAGCAGATACCTCACGGCCAGGGTCCCAGGCCCGCTCAGGGTCACTTTGGCCTGATATGCCTCCCCCGGCACAATAGGGCCCGCTTCTGTGCTCACGAACTCGACGAGCTGGGGGCTGCCTTTGTAAAAGTCGCCTGACTTGAAAGGATAGGCAGGATCCCGAAAGGCATGAAGCTCCGCGAACTGGGCCGCCGGATCGTACCGGGCGAGGATGAAGGGGCCGTTGCTGATCACCAGATGACCGTATTCATCGAACCAATCCAACGCGGCCGTGTACCTGGCGACGGCTATATCACCGTCCACCAGGCTGCTTCCATCCGGCATGGTGAACACGCCCTCGGGGAAAGCTGCCCGATCGCGCAGATCCAGCAGCACGCGACGCACCAGGCGCGCGTCCCGATCCAGCACCAGACTGAGCCAGGGCACGTTGAACCGGGCGGCCGCGGTGTCGCTGTAAGCAGCACGTCGCTGGTCGAAGACCAGCACGTCCATGGCGTAAAGCAGCTCCCACGGCATACTCAGGCCGGCCGGGCTGGCGTAAGAAGCGATGTAGTCCGGCTCGAAGTGCCAGAAATCGACGTAGACCTCCAGCCGTTCGTCGTCCAGGATCCGGAAGCCCCGGAAGGTGTCCAGATAAGGCCGGGCCGTGGCGGCCATGGCCATCTCGATCCGCGCCTTGTCGGGATCGTAGGCCATGTCGAAGGACTGATAGATCGAGTACAACACATCGGCCATGGTGATAGGCTGGCCGTGATGCCATGGCGCCTGGAAATAGCGCCCATAATCGAAGACAACCTTGCTGGTGGCCGTCACGCCGTCGCCTACGGGCCGCCATGCCTTCCTCGCCACGTCCCACATGACGGCATCAGAGGGCACCTCCAGCTTCCCGCCTGGGCCGGCGGTCTCCACCTCATAATCGGCCCGGAACGGCACCGGCATGCCGGTGAAAGGATGGTTCCAGATGGGTGGGTCGTGGAGGTTGCGCCAGATATCCACGCTATACACATCGCCCAGGCCGCCGATGGGATTCCAGGTGGTGCGCTCGGTCCACACCCAGAGATGGCCAACGGTGAGCTCATCGCGGCCGGGCACGTGGGCCTCCCGCAGAGACCAGATGCCCCGTGGGCCCGCGGCCAGATCCTCCGTGATCCCCTGCACCTCGGCTCGCGCGGGGAAGGCGTTCAACACAGTGGCCACCCAGATGCGTACCGACTCCTCCAATCCCAGCCGCGTCATCTCCCGGTAGATCTCATCGCGCTCGGCGCGATCCTTAAACTCGCCGCGGAAGAGCCGCTGGCCCAGCTCATCGAGCCGGGCGTTCTCATATTGCCAAAAGCCCACCTCCCGCCAGCCGGGCATATTCCCCATCCACGGGGCATACATCTGATTGATGGTGCCAAAGTCATAGCGCTGCGGCGCGCCTCGCCCCCATCCTTCGGTGTAAAGATGCCAGCTCAACTGCTGCGGGTCGCTGGAATACACCATCTGAATAGCCGGAGCGAAGGGCTGATAGATAGTATCCACCTGGAACCCGGCCTCCTCCAGCTCGGTCCGTACCAGGTCACCCAGCTCACGTCGCTCGTCCTCGATACGGATGACGAACTTAAGCCGCACCGGCTGGCCGTTATAATGCCAGACGCCATCCACCAGCTCCGCGCCCGCCTCCGTCATGGCATCCCGGATCTGGGCACGGGCGAATTCCGGATCATAGCGCAGATCCATCTCCTGGACGACATCGTAGATGGTGAGATAGTCGAAGTCGGTAGGGCTGAGGTGAGCATACATGGGCATGGCCTGGCCGAGATAGATCTCTCGCGCCACAAACTCCCGGTTCACCAGATGCTGCATGGCCTGACGCACCTTCAGCAGCGAGAAGGGATTGAGCTGACCCTCTGGCGCGGGCGCCGGGTTCAGGAGGATGGAGAGCGTGCTAGCCGGCGCCTGATAGAGGCGGATATCCTCCCGACCGCGCAGCTCCCGCGCCGCGGCGATCTTTAGGCTGTAGTAGTAGAGATCCATCTCGCCAGCTTCCAGATCCAGCGGTGCCCGATCGACGTCGAAGGCTTTGAAGTACAGGCGATCCACGGCCGGGCCAGTCTGCTGCGTCGGCGGGAGATGGGCCGCATAGGCCACGGTCGCCAGGCCGAAGGTCAACGCGATCAGCGATAAGAGCACATATACGTGGAGACGAACGAAGCCCCCTGGCCTAAACATCTCTCTCATAACGCCTCCGAAACCATCTCGGGTGAGATGGCAGGTCTCCTGACCCGCCGCGAGCACGAATACAGCATGTGAAGCTCTGTCGACACTGACCTTCCTCACTGAACTTTGGACAAAGCTATGGTGGAGATAGGTGAACCGCCAAGAACGCAAAAAGCGCTAAGATGTTCAAATCATTTCTTAACTCCCTTTGCGACCTTTGCGTTCCTTGCGGTCGGAAGAGTAGCAAACTTGTCCTCAGGTGCGCCGGAAGGCCCACACCAGGCCCAGCACCGCGCCCACCGCGAACACCACCAGGACGATCACGCCCCATATCCACGGGGGGGCGCCTTCCCTCGCCGCGGGCCCTTCAGAAGGAGCCTCAACGGTCGCGGTCGCCTGTGGCGTTTGCACCTCCAGCTGCGCCTCCATCTGGGCCTGCTCGACGAGCTCCCTGAGCTGCCGCACCTCGGTCTCCAGATCACGCAGCCTCTGTAGCTCCTGCTCGATGCGTTGTAGCGCCTCGGCCTCGGCCGCAGGCACCTCAGGCTGCGCTAGGCCGCTCACCTTCTCATCCAGATCCTCCAAGCGGCGCTGCAGCTCCTGCTGTGCGTCCAGCATCTGACGCACGTTGTCGAAGCCGAACTCCATGTAGAAGGAGCTGGACGCAACGTTGCCAGACTCATCCACCAGCCGGATCTGATGCCCGCCCTCGCCGGAGATGGGGATGAAGACCTGAGCGGTGACCCGTCCCAACTCGTCGGTCCGGGCCGCCGCCACTGTGGTATCCCCCATCTGCAAAAACACGTTCATATTCGGCTGGAAGTTATGCCCCTGGATCGTCACGCTCTGGCCGGCCGGCCCCGCCGCAGGGCTGATGAAGACCGTCGGCTCAGGGACAGGCCGTCGCCGCGAGAAGCCGATCTTCTGATTGATCGGACCGAATTCGCCCAAGCGCGTGTCCGCCCAGACTAAGTACACGTCTTCCTCCGTCGCGGCCAGGGAGAAGTAGTCGCCGATGAAAAGGCCATAAGGGAAGCCCTTGTTCGGATTGGAGGGATAATCGGTCACCCGCGTATCGCCTACCTTCAAGCCCAACTCCGGCGCTTCGAATCCCCAGGTCTTGCCCCCATCCTCAGAGCGAGTGTAATAAATGTGATACCGGGTCTCCACCGGATCATCCCGCATATCCCCCCACATAACGTGGATCACGCCATCGGGCCCCACGTCGATCGCGGGGAAGAACTGAAGCCGATCTGTATCATCCTGGTTGAGCCGCACCGGACGATACCATTCTTTGCCTTTGTTCCGGGAGCGGAGGAAGTAGATATCCCCCTCATCGGTGGGCTTGTCGGGAGGCAGCGCTGCGTACACCACGTAGACCTCGCCATCAGGCCCGGTCGCGATCTGCGGGAAGGCCGAGGCCCAATAGCGGAAATAGGCGTTGCGCGGGCGAAAACCCGGCTCCAGCAACATGGCGATACGCTGGGGCTCCTCGAAGGTCTCACCCCCATCCTCCGACCGGGCGATGTACAACTCCGCCAACCCCTTCATAGTCTCATCGTCCGTGCTGTCCAGCCATACCACGTAGACGGTGCCATCGGGCCCCACGGCCACCTGCGAGCCTTGGACCACGCGCTTGGTGCCCACGACCGGCCCCGCCTCACCCGGGCCGCTCACCTCGCCGAAGACGCGCCGCACCGTGGGGCTCACGGCTATGGGATCCGACCAGGTCACGCCCCCATCCTCAGACCGCACCAGCCGAATGGTGGTCTCCTCTTCGGGCGCACTGAGCACCGGCACCTCGCCGATGTAGAGGATCTTATACTTCAGGACGAAATCGGTGAACGTGACGTAGATGACGTCCTTTTCTGGATCCTCAGGGTGAGGGCCGATAGTCATCCAGGGCTTATCAAGGAAGCTGAGACGGACCTCGCCGCGGACCCGGCCCTGAGGATCCGTGCTGATCTCTTCGGTCGAAGCCTCGCTGCGGGCCACGGAGATGGGCTCCCCCCATGTGAAGCCGCCGTCCTCCGAGACGGCCACCTGGATGCTGGAGACCATGGCGAAGCCCACGGCCGGGCCGATGGTGAACTCCTCCACCCCGATGGAGATGGAGGCGAAATAGGCGTTCCCCTGACGATCGAACGCCACCACCGGATCGCCGCCGGAGACCCGATCCCCGCGCTGATATCGGATCTGCTTCGGCCCCTCCCAGGTGGCACCACCATCGATGCTGACGTAGGCCGAGACGCTGGGGAAGTTGTAATCGATCACCCCCAGGACCAGATGATCCGGATCGCGTGGATTCACGGCGATATGAGGCTCCGTCTGCAATGGCTGGCCGCTGAAGTCACGGGTGACCAGCAGGTCCCGGCTGAAGGCAGGCGCGGGGCTGCGGAAGGGCACGAGCACGCCAGGGCCGCCGATCTGCAGCGCCGGGCTGGGCTCTCCCGATTGTGGAGGCGCCACCTGGTCCCAGGCGCGGCCCTTCAGCGGATCCAGCCCGGGGCGATCGATCCAGAGGCGCGGGTCGAGCCCCTGGGCCATCAACCACGCGGGGCCGGAGATCACGTCCCGGATCGGGTACATGAGGTTAATGATCTCCCGACCCGGATGTGGGCGCTCGCCAAGCGACAGTGGCTCCACGGCCCCCTGGGCCAGAAGCGGCTCCGTTGAGACGAATACGAGCACGAACGCAAGAGCGACCAAAGCGAAAACGTGCATCACCTTCATAGACATCTCTCTCCCTGAGTGACGAATGACGAAAGATGATCGCTCATATTGTTGGAATAGAAGACATTGCTTTCCTGACCGCAACTTTGCGCTGCTGTAGGGGCGCACGGCCGTGCGCCCCTACATCGGGTCGTGTATGCTAATATGAGAGAAGATGATAATTCCTTCATCTCTTTAGGCAACGTCCCTCACGCCCCTTCAGGGCTCAGCCCTCCCGCCGGAATGGAGGTGACATGCCACGAGATGCTCCGATTCGATCTCTATCAGGTCAGGGGAAGTGCGATCACACAGCCCGGATATCACATCAGGGCAACGCGGGTGAAAGGAACAGCCAGGAGGCACCTGAGTAGG
>DUEN01000137.1 GCA_011176545.1 Caldilineae bacterium
CCGCCAACCCCTTCAACGACAACACCTTCGTGATCGCCGCCGTCAGCGTCGTCTTCCCATGATCAATATGACCTATCGTCCCCACATTGACATGCGGCTTCGTCCGCTGAAATACCGGCTTGGACATCAGACTTTCCCTCCTCTGGCGTTATCCCCTCACCTATGGATAGTGACCAGGTTGATGATGGAGCCCACGATGGGACTTGAACCCATGACCACACCCTTACCAAGGGTGTGCTCTACCGCCTGAGCTACGTGGGCACGGAATCCCCAGCCCTATCCATCAGGAGTGGGCAGGGGAGGATTCGAACCTCCGAAGGCGTCAGCCAGCTGATTTACAGTCAGCCCCCTTTGTCCACTTGGGTACCTGCCCATACACTCACGAGAGCCGACGGCCGGAATCGAACCGGCAACCACCCGCTTACAAGGCGGGCGCTCTGCCGATTGAGCTACGTCGGCGCCGGCCCGCATTATACCTCAAATCTTATCCGTGGGTCAAACCAGGATACTCACGCCACGGCAATTAGCAAGTATACGACGCCCTTTCCCTGCTGTCAAATAATCCACCCCAGCGTGTGGCCTATCAAGGATCGGGACGCTCTCCACCTGTGAGGGGGAGCACCTCTGCCGGCTGGGCGACCACGATGTCCACCGGCTCTGACTCGGCCAAAGGCCGCCCCTCCTCATCGACGACCACAGCCCGAATGATGTGTCGCCCGGGCGGCAACGGCTCATTCGGGCGGGCTCGCCACCGGCCCTCCCGATCCACAGCCGCCTCCGCGATGGGCCGCGTGTCGGCGTAGATGCGCACGATGGCGCCGGGCTCTCCAGTTCCCTCTAAGGTAGGACGAGCCTCCTTGAGCGCCGCCCCTGCAACCGGGATCTTCAGGGAAGGTGCTTTCCCCGCCTGCCCGGCCACAACCGTGAAGAACACCGACCTGGACAGCCCCAATAGCGTCCCGTCGCTCGCCAGGGCCTCAGCCCAGATCAGGTGATCCCCCGCAGGGAACTTCCCCTGCGTCGCCAGCCGCCATTCGCCATCCGGCTGCGCCGTAGTCTGCCCGACCAACCGCTGCACGTCGTAAACGCGCACCAACGCGCCCGTCGGGGCCTCGCCGGATACCTGGGCGAGATCCTCCACGACCTTCGCGCCAGGCCGCGGGGACTCGATGCTCACATGCATCTTCAGGCTGGGACGCGCCGGGCCCTCAGGCAATCCCGAGACAGGCACGGTGGGGACGGGGGTCACCGCGGGTAGCTCAACCGCCCGTTCGGGCGTCGGCGACGCCTCGGCCACGGGAGTAGCTCTTCTTGGGGATGGCGGCGGGAGGACTACCACGATCGGCTCGGAAGCCCCTATCTCCCGCCCCTGCTCATCCAGCCCGACGGCCTTCAGCTCGTGTCGCCCCTCGGACCACGTGCGCCCTACCTCCAGACGCCACCGCCCAGTCGCGTCGCTCTCCGTCTCCCCCAGCAGTATCTCCCCATCATAGACGCGCACCCTCGTCCCAGGCGGCGCCTCTCCTTCGACGATGATCGGAGCACCCGCACGTACCTGCTCCGGGCGTGGCACGATGAGGATCGGCCCGCCCTCGGGGATCGTCGGCGGTGAGATCGGGCTGGGGCCGGGAGCCACGGGCGATGGCGGTACCGCCACCGTCGTCGGCGCTGGCGCCGGTCCCGTCCCACGCACGATCAGGATGATGGCCAAGACCACCGATGACAGGATTAACCCAACCAAACGCCACGCGTCAGGCCAGCGTTCCCATATAGACTGATCAGTCATGCTTGCCCTGCTCCTGAGCGGCCAAAGCCCGGGCCTGTTCGATCCAGGACCTCAGATCGATATTCTGCCACTCCCTGGGCTGAATGATCTCCCGCAGCCTCTCCTCGGTGAGAGCGGCTAAATCCGCGAAGGTGAAGATCCCCGCGGCGTAGAGCTTCCCCGCGTATACCCGGCCGATCCCTTTGATCCGCGTCAGGTCATCCCGGATAACGGACTCGATCGGCCCTGATGGTGCCGCCTCTCTCTCCTCTTCCCTCGACGGGGCTGAGACGGCCTCTTCCCTCACCTCCTCCAGACCAGCCCGGCGACGCGCCTCGGCGATCCAGGCCCCCACATCCACGCCCGTCCAGGACGGCCGAGCCCGGATCAAGGCCCGCACATCGGACTCATCCAGGCGGGCCAGATCTTCATACGTTAAAACGCCGGACTCCTTCAACAGGCGCGCATAGGCGGGGCCCAACCCAGGGATGCTAGCTAGGTCATCCCCTTGCTCCACGGGCGAGGGCACGGGCGGCGCGCCGGCCTCAATGCCAGGCGCCTCCACCTCCGTCTCCGTTATAGACACGTCACGGGCGATCGTCTCCGTCTCCAGAGGAGGAGCCATCCCGGGCGTCTCCTCGAAACTCAAGGGCGGGGCGGGCTCCTCCTCCCGCAGCTCCCGCAATTCAGCCTCTAGCTCCTCAACCCGTTCCTCCGCCGCGCGAGCGCGCTCCTGGGCCTCGATCAGCCGGGCATCCTTCTCTTGCACCACCTCTTCCAGTTGGGCGATGCGCGCGTCCGTGCGCCGTTGGCGTAGCCACAGATCGATCACCCACTCTACGATCCACCCGATGATGAAGCCGATCAAGATTAAGGCAAACGGGCTCAGATTGCCCAACATGCTTTTTCCCCTCCCACGATGTAGCACCATCAGTGGCCTTGTCCTCTGAGGGACGAATCAGCCAGGGAGATCTCGCGAGGCCATCCGCGATCGAGTCCCGAGAGAGCCTCACAACACAGACCACGCGGCGGAGCTTCACGCCATGCCCATTATACGCTGTCTTGACATGGGCTGTCAATAGCCAGCCTCGGAAGATGACTACGCGACATCCCCTCCCTGGCAAACGGATCCTCGCGCGCGACGATACACTTCACGTAGCAGGTCATGGACACGCCCATTACTCGCCAGGCAGGCCCGGGCGTGGCGTCCCACCGTCGGCTCCTCCGAGACGCTCACCACGCCACCGGCCTCCTCGACCAGGAGCATCCCCGCCGCGATGTCCCACACTCGCAGCTCAGGGTTCATGTAGATGTCATACCACCCGGCCGCCACGTAACAAAGCCCCAACGCGGCCGCCCCGAAGGAACGGATGGCTATCGCCTCCTGGGACAGGCGATCAATCATCGCCACCAGCACCCGGCGTCCCTCATCCGTCCGGGGCCAGTCATACCCCACCAGCGTCCCAGCCAGCCCATCCCTCTGGCTCACCTGGAGGCGATGGCCGTTGAGCCACGCCCCCTCGCCTCGTTGAGCGTAAAAAAGATGATCGCGCACAGGATCGTAAATGACGCCCAGGTAGGACTCCCCGCGATGCTGCAACGCGATGCTCACGCAGAAACTGGGTAGCCCTCTAGCATAGTTGGTCGTGCCATCCAGCGGATCGATGACCCACATCCACTCGGCTGGGCCGTCTCGATCGAACGCGCCTTCCTCGGCCAGGATGGCGTGATCTGGGAAAGAGCTCCGCAGCCCCTCGACGATGATCCGCTGCGCGGCGAGGTCCACGTCCGTGATCAGATCGCGCCGCCCCTTCTCCGAGACGTGCGGCGAGAGAGAGATGGATTCGAAGGCGAGTTGACCTGCCTCTCGCGCCAGCCGAATAGCCGTATCTAACACCAGAGGTCCTCCGCGTCATCCGCCATGTAAGCCTCACATTATGGGACGTATCAACGCCTTTTCAGATACGCGATAAAAGCCGATCCAATAATGGATGGTTGCGGCGGCGCAGCGG
>DUEN01000138.1 GCA_011176545.1 Caldilineae bacterium
CGGATCTGAACGCTGGCCTGATCAATGAGGAGCAGGCTCGCCAGCGGCGGCGCCTGGTGGAATTGGAGGCAGACTTCTACGGCGCGATGGACGGGGCCAGCAAGTTCGTCAAGGGGGACGCGATCGCGGCTGTTGCGATCATCCTCGTCAACATCCTGGGGGGCTTTGCCATTGGGATATGGCAGATGGGGATGTCTCTGACGGAGGCGCTGAAAACCTATACGCTGTTGACCGTGGGTGACGGGTTGGTCGCCCAAATCCCTGCTCTGTTGGTCTCCACCGCGACGGGCATCATCGTCACCCGGGCGGCCTCGGAGACCAACATGGGGCAGGATGTCCTCCGGCAGACGGTGACCAATCCGCGCGCGCTCATGATCGTCGCGGGGATGCTGTTCCTCTTCGGCATCGTGCCGGGCTTACCGAAGCTGCCCTTCTTCTTCCTGGGCGCGGTGATCGGGGGCGTCAGCTATGTGTTGAATCAAGCCGTGACTCAGGCATCTCAAGAGCGGATGGAGAAGGCGCCGCCTAAGCCTGCAGAGGAGCCCGAGGATGTCATCGGGTTGGTGCGGGTGGATCCGCTGGAGTTGGAGCTGGGGTATGGGCTGATCCCGTTGGTCGATGAGGAGCAAGGTGGAGATCTGCTGCAGCGTATCAGCGCGATCCGCCGCCAGATCGCTCTGGAGCTGGGCTTCGTGCTGCCGAAGGTGCGGATTCGAGATAATCTGACGTTACCGCCGAACACCTATGTCATCAAGCTGCGCGGCGAGGAGGTGGCGCGCGGGGAGGCCATGCCCCATCGTTTCCTGGCCCTGTCGCCGGGCGGGGATATAAGCTCGCAAGACGGTTTGGCTCAGGTTCTGGGGGAGATCGAGGGGGTGCCCGCTAAGGAGCCGGTGTTCGGAATGCCTGCGTTGTGGATCGACCGGAGCACCAAAGAGAAAGCGGAGATCATGGGGTACACGGTGGTGGATGCCAGCTCGGTGGTGACGACGCATTTGACAGAGATCGTCAAGACGTACGCTGCTGAGCTATTGAGCCGTCAGGAAACGCAGAAACTGATCGAGGGACTGCGAGCGGACTATCCGGCCATCGTTGATGAGGTCCTGAGCGATCGGGTGGGCATCGGGCTCGTCCAAAAGGTGCTCCAGAACTTGCTGTATGAGCGGGTGCCGATTCGCGATCTGGTGGCCATCGTGGAAGTGATCCTGGATCATGCCCAGGAGACCCGGGACCCTGATGTGTTGAGCGAACGTGCCCGGCTCGCGCTCAGCCGCACCATCACGAATCAGTGGCGCGGGCCGGATGGGGCGTTGCATGTCCTGACCCTGGGACCGGCAGTGGAATCTCGCCTCATGTCCGCGTTGCAATCATCGGAGTGGGGCACAACGCTCTCCGTAGAGCCGGAATGGGCTCAGGCGCTGGTCCAGAAGATCAGCGCTCAAATGGAGCAGATGGCAGCAAGAGGGTTCCAGCCCGTCTTGCTATGTTCCAGCAGGCTGCGTTTGCCATTGTATCGCTTCATACGCCGTGCCCTTCCTATGCTGGTCGTGCTGGCATACAACGAGGTCGCACCGGGTGTTGAAATTTACACTGAGGGCATGGTTGAGATGGAAGAGGATGAGAATGAGGGTTGAAAGGTTTCAGGCACGAGACATGGCGCAGGCGGTGGCGATGATTAAAGCTCGCCTGGGACCTCATGCCGTCATCCTTCACTCCCGCCGGATTCGCAGGGGGGTGTTGCGACGATCGTGGCTTGAGGTGATCGCTGCCGTGGATGAGGACGGACAGCCCAGGGAGGGAGCTTCGAAGGCCGTGGCGCGTCCTGACGGGCTGGATCTACGAGCGATGAGGGCGGAACTCTCCGCTTTACGGGACGTCGTGACCCGGCTTACTTGGGAGGTGCGAAGGACTCGCCTGCCCACCATGGCGCCAGGACTGCAAATGATCTATTCGCACCTGCTGACTCGTGGATTGTCTGAGGAGCTGGCTACGGAATGTGTCATGGCGGCAGCGGAGGAGCTGACTCCTACGGCCGCCAATGATCTGGAGGCAGTGCAGGCGTGTGTGGCTCGTCATCTACAGAGCAAGATCAGAACTTGCGTATTGTTCCCCCGCGAGGAGAAGGGGAATGTGGTGTTCCTGGTGGGGCCAACGGGTGTGGGCAAGACGACCACCCTGGCCAAGCTGGCGGGGCGATGGACTCATGAATGGCATCGGACGACCGCTCTGGTGAGCGTGGACACTTATCGGGCAGGAGCTGTATCCCAGTTGCAGGCGTATGGTGCCAGTATGGACATCCCTGTGGAGGTGGCTTACACACCCGAGGAATTCGCGGCCATTGTGCAGAACTACGGCGATCGCGATCTGATCCTGGTTGATACGGCCGGCCGCAGCCCGCGTGATCAGGCTTATCTTGAGGAGCTGCGAGATTTTATGGCCGTCGTGGAGGCCAGGCAGGTCTATCTGGTGATCGCGGGTTCGACGGCTTACGCGGACATGGAGAACGCCGTTCAGCGCTTTGCCGCCTTGTCATTGGATGGTCCAATCGTGACTAAGGTGGATGAGACGGATCGCCTGGGGGCGGGCGTTAGCCTGTCTTCTCATAAGGGGTTACCTATCGCCTATGTTACCACCGGCCAACGAATTCCGGAGGATATCGAGCCGGCTTCTGCCAGGCAATTAGCTCACCAGATCGTGCAAGGTACATCTGAAGAGATACTTGCCAGGGTGTGTGACGCGAGTGGTGTTGGTCATGGGGAGCCTGTTGCTTGGCAAGCTTCCACAAACATTACTTCCGGGGGAGCACTGGATCTAGGAATGTAAAAACCTGGCAAGAACGGTCTGTGAGGTGGCTATGAGGATCTCAGTGACGATAATACGTACCGTATACCTGATGTGTCTCACTCTAGCCTTATTAGTTGCACTGACCAGCTACATGTCAGGCGCCAGCTTCGAAGCGGTGATCAGTCGGAGCATGTTGGCCTTGGTCGGGGCAGCCGTTCTCGGCTTGACAGCTATCCTGGTGTTGGCTCCGACGTCTAACTCGATGCAGGCGGGAGAGGAGCGGGTAAGGCGAGTAAGAGAAGGCTCAAGCGAAACGGAGCGAGCGGATGACACAATAGCCGATGCAGCGTGATCGGATGGATGCGTGCGGGGGATGGGGGTGAACGCGAGGAGGCCCTCGTGCGACAGTTTAGGGGCGGACAGATGGGCCCTGAACTGTGATAGGCGGTAGAGGTAAGGAAGGCGATCGGTGGGGAGCTCACAGGGTTCGCGTCGTACGCGGAAATCGCATAGCGAAGATACGCACCTGGATCAGCTTTGGTCTAAGTACAAAGCCACCGGCGATCCCGCGGCGCGAGAGGCCCTCATTTTGGCTTACGCGCC
>DUEN01000139.1 GCA_011176545.1 Caldilineae bacterium
CTTCGAGCGCTGGCTGGAGGAGCTGGACAAGCGGAATCTGTTGGGACGAGCGTACATCCTGGCGGGTGTGGCACCCTTGCGCAGCGCCCACGCGGCTCACTACCTGAACGACCACGTGCCCGGGATCATCGTGCCCCAGGCCATCATCGACCGCTTGGAACGGGCAGCCGACCCGGCAGAGGAGGGCGTCCAGATCGCTCTGGAGATCATCGATCGTCTGAGGCATACCCCCGGCATCTCGGGGGTCCACATCATGGCCGTCGGGTGGGAATCGATCGTGCCGCGCCTGATCAGGGACTCGGGGATCGAGCGACTGACGGCGCGTCTCGCATGCGAAGACGAACAGACACAGGAGCTCATGCACATAACCCTGGAGAAAGAAAATGGGGATAATGGCCAGCGACCTTTCGAGTTGTGATATTATGCTGAACAGTTTTGAGGAGAGACGTTTATGTGGTGTCATCTATTGCTATCCATGCCGATCATCGGCTTGATATTATTCGCAATCCTCCCCTTCCCGCTGGCCCTCCCCATCTACCTGGCGGTGGCCCTGACCTCCCTCGCCCTGTACAGGAAGATCTTCAAAACGATGAGGCAGCCCGTCATGACGGGGCGGGAGGGCATGATCGGGGTCGTGGCCGAAGTTGTGTCCGAGGTCAACCCCTACGGACAGATCCGCTATCGGGGAGAGGTGTGGAGCGTCGTCTCGTCGGAGAGGTTGAAACCGGGTCAGAAGGTCAGGATCACGGGATTTGATGGGATGAAGGCGATCGTGGAGCCCATCCATACCCCCGAAAGGGGGAGCGACGGGAGCATGGCCATGTCAGATCCGTCCGGGGCGCTATCTCGATAATCGGCGTATCCACTGAGGACGCAACAAACCGTGAACGGCATCGTGGCAGGCAAGCGATCACCAACAGCACACCATCAATCGCCGGTCTCTTGGGCGCTCTCGCCGCCGATCCTCGCAGCCATCTTCATTGGCAATGGGATCGGCGCGATCGCTGGCGTGCTATACTGGTACGGGGCACAATTGCGGGCCAGCCCCTGGTATCTCTGGCCTTTCGTCCCCGACTCCCCCTTGAGCACGTTCATGGTGTTGCCCGCGCTGACGCTGATCCTGCGCAGGCGGCCAGGCTGGCCGCTCCTCAACGCATATGCCGCCTTTGGCGTCATCAAGTATGGCCTATGGACGGTGGCGTTCTGGTCCCTCTACTGGACCGGCGGCGGCCCCTTCACCCTGGAAAGCGTGGCCATGACCTTCACCCACTCCGTCATGATCGCTGAGGGGCTACTTCTGCTGCACTACGCGCGGCTGACCGGCCCCATCGCCTTAGGCCTGGGCGCCTGGTTCCTCTTCAACGATTGGGTGGATTATGGTCCCTTACACACGCGGCCAGGCCTCCCCCCAGGCGTGTCCGTTCAGACGATGACGTGGGTGGCCGTGGGACTGACATTGCTCATCACGATCGCGTACCTGAAGCTGGCTTACCGAGGGGAACGCATACGATGAACGAATCAATATCTCCCGGTCTGTCTCCGCCATCGCCCGCAATGGAGGCGGGCTCCGCATCAGCCAGCGCTGCCATCGCCCGGCGCATCGATGCCCTCTTCGACCGCGTGGCGCGACACTGGCTGGCGATCCTCCTGATCGGGATGGGGATCTTCGTCACGCTGCCCTTTCTGGCGCCCGTGGCTATGGCGGCCGGCTGGACCTGGCTGGGTAAGCTGATCTACACGATGTACATCCCGTTCTGCCATCAGTTGCCGCAGCGCAGCTGGTTCCTCTTCGGCGAAAAGCTGACGTACACCCTCGATGAGATCAGCCGGGTCTATCCCTCCACCGATCCCTGGCGATTACGGTTCTTCTACGGCTCGCCGGAGATGGGGTGGAAGGTGGCCTGGAGCGATCGCATGATCAGCTTCTATGGGATGATCCCGGTGTATGGCGCGCTGTATGCCTGGCTACGGAGATGGCGAGGTCGGCCTCTGCCTCCTATCCCGTTATGGGCGTTCATCGCTCTACTGGCCCCGCTGGCCCTGGACGGGGGCACACACTGGCTCAGCGATCTGTTGTATGGTGTGTCCGGGGGCGGGTTCCGTGACACGAACGCGTGGCTGGCGACGCTAACGGGCAACGCCTGGCCAGGGTTCTACGCTGGTGACCATTTCGGCACCTTCAACTGGTGGATGCGCCTCATCACCGGCGTGCTGGGCGCATGGGGGATCGCCTTCTTCGGGTTGCCCTGGGCGGATCGCCTGATGAGCGTCGAGGAGGATTCCTCAGAGATGACTGAAAAGAGCGATCATTGACAGAGAAGAGACAGAGGCGCCTTGTCCCTCTTTAATAGGGCTTGCCCAGGCAAAGGGGAAGGCTCCGATTCGTCCTTCAGACGCCTTCCCTGGCGCCTTGGTGACCTCGTGGTGCATCTTCCGACACACTCTCAGATACCCTAACTCAGGGGGATCACAGATGGCCACGCGGGAAGCGTACATGATCAACGTCATGGCTGAGGGGTATTTAGGCCGTTATGATGAGTTCACGACAAAAACACACTTAAAACAGGAGGTTGATTACTCACGATGCGATACACTGTGAAGAGGCTGTTTTCACCACTCGCCCTCATCCTTTTGCTGCTGGCCGGGGGGCTTAGCGCGTGCGGCGGATCCAAGGTCGAGCTTAAGATGGCTCCGAAGTCGCAGTTGCCTCCCGCGCTCCAGCAGGCGCCGATCAACGTGCGTGAGGCGTACCGATTCGCGCTGGCTAATAAGGACATCCTGGAGAAGATCCCCTGCTACTGCGGCTGTGGCGGCGTGGGTCATCAGAGCAACTACAATTGCTACGTCCAGGACGATGGCTCCGTCAGCGGGCAGCTCGTCCTCGACTCCCATGCCTATGGCTGAAGCATCTGCGTAGACATCACGCGTGACGTGATGAAAGGACTGAAGAAAGGCAAGGAGCTCAAGGAGATCCGGGCGGACATCGATCGGAAGTACAGCCAGTTCGGCCCGCCGACCGACACCCAGCCTGTGGAGTAGCCTATCTGTGAAGCACAGTGCCGTCATCCTCATCATCACAGCCGTATTGGCCATAGGGATCGCGATCATCCCGTGGCCAGGAGAGGGGAAAGCCCCGGTCCAGCGGGTGATTCACATTAACGCGCGGCAGTTCGCTTTCGACCCGCCCCGGATACGCGTGAACCGGGGCGATCAGGTGACATTGGTACTGCACGCGATCGACGTCGTACATGGGTTATATCTGGATGGCTATGATGTGAATCTCAAAGCCGTGCCGGGGCTCTCCGCGCGGGCGACCTTCATCGCGGATCGCGTGGGGAAGTTCCGCTATCGCTGCTCCGTGACCTGCGGTAACCTGCATCCCTTCATGATCGGCGAGCTGATCGTGGGACCGAACACGCCGCTATGGCGCGCCATCGCCCTGACGATCGTCGCCGCGACCGGAGCGCTGGCCTTTTTGTACACGCGCTCGCGAGAGATGGCCCGATGACCCAGGCCAGAACGTCCACCTCGCGCCAGTGCCCGATCCCGACGTCCCAACCCACGGGCGTCCCCAAATTCGAGCTGACGTCCATCCGCTGGGTGGACGCGATCCTCCGCTGGCGTCCCCTGCAGTTCACGCTCATCGCCGTGACGCTGGGCTTCTTCGTGCTGGCGATCCTCACCAGCCTAGCCGGGACGCCGGTCGGGAACCGTAACTTCGGCATCATCTTCGTCTGGATTGTGTGGTGGGCGCTGGTCATCATCATCCTGGTGCCGCTGGCCGGCCGGCTCTGGTGCGCCATGTGTCCCATCCCCGCGCCCGGCGAGTGGCTCCAGCGACAGGCGTTCATCGCCCCGCGCTCACGCCTGCTCCGCACCCTGAGCAAGCGCTGGCCCAATCGGCTCAAGAACATCTGGATACAGAACTTCGCCTTCCTCGGCGTGGCCGTCTTCAGCGCGATCATCCTGACGAGGCCGTCTGTTACGGGGCTGCTGCTCCTGGCCTTCGTCCTCCTGGCCATCGGGCTCAGCCTGATGTACGAGCGACGGATCTTCTGTCGCTACGTCTGCCCGGTGGGCGGGTTCATCGGCCTATATAGCATGATCGCCCCAATCGAGCTGCGGGTGAAGGATCCCGAGGTGTGTCGAGACCACAAGACGAAGGAATGCTACCTGGGCAGTGAGAACGGGTTCGGCTGTCCCTGGCTCGTCTTCCCCGGCAGCCTGAAACGGAACGCCTACTGCGGCCTATGCACCGAGTGCCTGAAGACCTGTTCCATGAACAACATAGCGCTCAACCTGCGGCCGCCCGGGCTGGATCTGCTCGTCTCCAGAGAGCGAAGGCTGGACGAGGCATACAAGGCGGTTATTATGTCAACGTGCGCCCTTCTCTACTCAGCCATCCTGCTGGGGCCATGGGGCGCGCTCAAGGATGCCGCCAACATGAAGGATTGGAGAACCTGGGCGATCTACGCGATCGGGTTCGTCGCTATGAACCTCGCCGTCGTGCCCGGGCTCTTTTACGCGGCCGCCTGGCTGAGCCGGCGATGGGCACGGCTGAGCCAGGTGCCGACCCGCCGGCTCTTCGTGGACTTCGCCTATGCGCTGGTGCCGCTGGGGCTGATGGCCTGGATCGCCTTCAGCCTGTCCTTCGTGCTGGTGAACATCTCCTACGCGCTGCCGGTATTGTCCGACCCGTTCGGCTGGGGATGGGATCTGCTGGGCACCCGGGACTTTCCCTGGACGCCCTACTTCCCCGATCGAATCCCCTACCTACAAGTGCCGATCCTGATCATCGGGCTGGTCTTCGGGCTCTATATCGCCTGGCGCATCGTAGACGAGCACGCATCGGCGCCCGAACAGGCTTTGCGGGGCGTAGTGCCCATCGCCACCTTCCTGCTCGTGGCGACATTTGGCTTTCTCGGGTTGTATTTGGGATAAACGGACCGGCCTTCGTCGTTCGTCATTTGTCCTTCGTCGATTCTTAGACTATATGAGAGATCGGAGAGTAGAGAATTGGGGATTGGGAGATTAGAGGTTGGGAGACCGGGACGACAGGAGGTCATCGCGCTGGCGATCGTTCTGCTCATCGCGGTGGGCCTGCCCGCTATCATCCTGGGCTATCAGTTCGGTCTACGCCCGTTGCTGAGTGCAGATGTGCAGGAGGTGGAGATCGTCGGTCGCCTCCCCGAACGTGGGGGATGGTCGGTGGAGACGGTGCGGGTACAGGTGGGCAAGCCCGTGCGCCTGGTACTCACCAGTGATGACGTGGTCCACGGGTTCGCCATCGGCAAGCTGGGGGTGGACGCCGGATGGGTCTACCCGGGACAGCCTAAGGTCGTGGAATTCACCCCGCAGCGGGCCGGACGATACACCTTCTATTGCACCACCTGGTGTGCCGATGGGCACTGGCGCATGCGCGGCACCCTGGAGGTGTACGATCCCCAGGATCCTTCGGCCGTGGATGAGCCCATCGATCCTCCTCAGACCGACTGGCAGGCCGAGGGGGTCGATCTCGACGCGCCTCATATGGCGACAGTCTTCCCCGCCAGGCGCCCCTCCGCGGCGCGCGGGGCCGCCATCTGGCGGCGGACGCCCGGGCTCCCGGCCCCTGCTCAGGTGCTGGCCCGACTGGACCTGCGCCGGCAGAGCCCTGCTCAGGTGTTCGAGATGCTTCGGGATGATCGCATCCCGGGCCTGAAGTTGGCGCCGTTGAGCCGGATACCCGAGGAGGACTTGTGGGACGTGGTCGCCTACCTCTGGCGCGAGGGCGCCACTTCTGAGAGCGTGGAGTTGGGCCGTCAGTTGTACCAGACCAACTGCGCCGCCTGTCATGGCGAGAACGGGGATGGAGAGGGACCCGCCGCGGCGTCGCTGGCCGCTTCTTCCGTGGAGCGCGACCTGCGCGGGAAGCATGGGCCACAGCCGCCGGCCGACTTCACAGATATCCGCTCCATGGTTGGCGGCACCGGCATGATCTACTACGGCAAGCTGGTGCGGGGCGGCATGGGCACGGGCATGCCCTATTGGGGGACGATCTTCACCGAGCGGGAGCTATGGGCGCTGGTGGATTATCTCTGGACGTTCCCGTTCGATCTTTCTTCCCCGTTTACCCTCAATGATGATGAGGATACGAGTAAGCGAGAACATTGACGGACCCGATCACCTCATGCTATCATCCCCGGGCCTGCGAGACAGATCGCCCCGCCATCATCAACGGACCGGGATGAACACGAGTCACGACACATTCCCATGGAAACTGGCTACCGATCTTTTCTGCGAACCCTCGGCCGCCCTATCATAGCCCTGCTGGCGCTCCAATTGATGGGCGGCATGCTGCTCGCACCCCACCTCACCTTCTTCCCGCTCTATCTCAAAGATCTGGGACATTCAGCCGTCATCATCGCCAATATCATCGCTGCCAAGCAGCTCGCGGGGCTGGTCGCCTCCCTGATCGGCGGCGTCCTGAGCGATTCGTTGGGACGTAAACGGACCCTCCTGTTGGGGAATATCGGCTACCTGATATCCAGCGTCGTATTCCTCATCGCGTCGCCCGGCTGGATCGGACTCCTGTGGACTCTCGGTGGGTTTGGGCTTGGCCTGCACACGCTCGGCGGGCAAAGTTACTTGATAGACACCGCTGCCCCTGCATATCTTGGTCGGACCTCGGCGCTGTTCAACTGGGGCTATACGCTCGGCGGCGTCCTCAGCAGCCCTGTCGCTGGCCTGATCCTCGATCGCTGGGATTACGGAGTCTTCGGCTGGGCGCTGATCGCCTTCTCGCTATGTACGGTTGCCTTTAACCTATTCATCTTGCCGCGCTCTCCGGTCGAGGGGCACGCGCGCTCCCCTGGCCTGAGGCGTTTCTTCGGTTACGGCGATATCGCGCTCCGTCCCACCGTGTTGGTCTTGGCCGCGCTGCGCTTCCTGCCCACCTTTTACTACGCCATCATGCTGGTTCTGGTCCCTCTGCTACTCGATGCCGCCGGGGCCAGCAAAACGACCATCGCCTGGTACGCGACCATTAGCTGGATAGCGGCCTCCCTCTCCCAGGCCGCCGTCGGGTATGCGGCAGATCGCTGGAGCCCTATCCCCACGACGGCGGTGACCTTCACCGTGCTGCTCTCCAGCATGCTCGGCATTGGACTGAGATCTTCCAGCCTGTGGGTCGTCTTCCTCTTCGGTACCGTGGGCATCGCCGCGGCGTGGTCGCTATCAACGCTCCTGCCCAGCCTCGTCGCTCAGGCTACCGTCCCCGAGGAGCGTGGACGCGTCCTGGGATTCATCCACCTGTGGTGGAATCTCGCCATGATCATCGGCTCGATGGCCAGCGGGACGTTGTTCGAGATCGCACCCGGATTGCCCTTCCTGGCCGCTGGCCTCGCCAACCTCTGCTCCCTGGCCCTGCTATTCGTCTTCCACTGCCTCGTTACACAGAAGTGAAATCTTGAGAAGGGGTGTCGTACCAGAACGAGGCCTCTACACAACGTCTAGTGGTGAGGGCTGCGTTATTTACCTCTTAAGATAAGTCAACGATTCGCTTTAAAAATATGGATTTTATAGATCTTCGCCTAGATAAAGCAACACATGAGTCCTGGCTTCCAGAGAGCGACGGGGCCCATTAGGGGCGACCGGTCGGTCACCCACAAAATTCGCACAACTGTGGAAGAGCCGAGAGCCTGGTACTGCGGATCGGTGGAAATGTGCGCATCCTGCGGCGGGATCTGGAACGGTGGATTGAGGAAAGACGGGAGGATTGCACCCATTTTGCACCCAAGATGGAGTGGTGATGGAAGGAAAAGGGGCTGGAGATACTAGATATTGGGGTAATCCACTCTCCAGCCCCTATATGTTTGGTGCCCCCAGCAGGACTCGAACCTGCAACCTACGGATTCGAAGATTCTTGTTAACATTTACCATACCCGTAACCATTGCCCTCTTTCCTCAACCTAGCCACAGGAGAAAACCGATCATGTCGCTCTTGTAGCTCTCTGATCCGAAAGATACTGTAATACTCCCATGTCACTTGGACAGAGCTATGTCCAAGTAAGTCGGCTAGCGTGGCCAGATCACCACCATTCAACAGATATTCACGGGCGAAGGCATGACGGAAACTGTGCGGATTCACCGGCCCCTTTACCCCCGCCTTCTTCGCCAACCGGTCCAGAATCTGCCTAATCCCATCGCCGGTGAGCCTACCCTTGCCCTTAGGGCCAAGGGCCGTGAACAGCCATGGGCCCTTATCTTCAGGCCTCACCTCTAGCCAGTCCTCCAATGCTTCTCGGGTGACCTCAGAGAAAGGCACCAGCCGCGCCCTACTTCCTTTTTCCGTGATTCGGACCAGTCTTTGCTCCAAGTCTACATCATCCACTCGCAAGTACTCAAGTCCTCCCCGACGGCATCCCGTGTCGGCCAGAAACAGCAGGAGAGCACGGGCACGACGCTGCCAAGGATCATCGCCTTCGGCCGCCTTAAGTAGCTTCAGGAAGTCCTCGCGACTGATGGCTTTTGGTTCATGCCGTCCAAGCTTAGGCAGTTTTACTCTACGGGCTGGACTTTCACTGATGATCCCCTCCTCCACGAGCCAATTAAACAGGCGCTTCACGGCACGTAGGTAACTGGCCACGGTAAATGGAGAGAGTCCCCCGGATTTGCGTTCACGGGCCGGGTGATCCACATAACGCTCCTTGCGGGAGCGTAGATGAGCAGCATAAGCCCGGATATCATGGACGGTGATTCGACCGACCGGCTGATCACCCAAGAAGGCCAGAAAGTCACGAAGCCGCTGCTCATAGCTGTCAACGGTTCTCTCGCTTCGTCCATCAGCTCGCGTGGCCACCAGAAGCGCCTTGATTGCCTCGCTCAGCAGCATCGTCAGCCTCGAAAATCAGTTTGCGATAACAACGCTTTCCGAAAATTGGACCATTTCACGGCTGCTCAGACAGCGCATCCGCCAGCGTCTTCAATATCGTGGGCAGGATCTGCATCGCTACCTCATCAGACATGCCCACCATGAATTTCGAGCCAAACGCCTTGCCAGCGATCTCGATCTTCCGGCCCTCCTTCTCGGCCTGCTCGATCAGGATACTTTGAAACTCGCCAGCAAAGTCGGCGGCCTTCAACTCA
>DUEN01000014.1 GCA_011176545.1 Caldilineae bacterium
TCCACGATGCCGTCGGACATCGGCCCCCAGTACGATTCGGACTGATAGGTGCCGTCCAGCACCGCCTGGGCGATCTGCGCGTACTTGATGCCCCAGTTCCAGATGGGGCTGGTGAGCACCGTATCGCCCACGAACTTTCGCATATCGGAGTCATAGCCGATGCTCAGGACGCCCCGCTCCTTGGCGGCCTTCTGTGGCTCCGTGGTGTCCTGATGCTGGGCGATGATATCCGCCCCCTGGTCCAGCAGCGCCTCGGCGGCCTCCTTCTCCTCAGGCGGGCCGAACCAGGTGTTTGTCCACACCACGCGTACCTCGGCGTCCGGGTTGACCTCGCGCACGCCCAGGGTGAACGCGTTGATACCACGGATCACCTCCGGGATGGGGTGAGCGGCCACGTAGCCGATGATGTTGGTCTTAGTCATCTTGCCTGCCACTAGGCCGGACAGGTATCGGGCCTGGTACATGCGGCCGAAGACGGTGCTCACATTGGGGGCCGTCTTATAACCGGAGATGTGGACGAACCAGGTGTCGGGGAACTCCTGGGCCACGGCGATGGTGGGGTCCATGTAGCCGAAGGAGGTGGTGAAGATCAGCTTGTATCCCTTCTGGGCGAAGTCGCGGATCACCCGTTCGGCATCCGGCCCCTCGGGCACGTTCTCGATGTAAGCCGTCTCCACCCGATCGCCGAGCACCTGCTCGACGTATTTGCGGCCCTGATCATGAGCCCAGGTCCATCCCAGATCGCCGATGGGGGCCACATACACGAACGCGATCTTCAACTTTTCCACTTCTTCCGCCGCAGGCTGGGGTTGCGGCGTCGGTGCGGCCTCCTCGGCCGGCTGGGGCGTCGGCGTCGGCTCAGGCGTGGCGCCGCGGGCACAACCGCTGATGACCATCGCCAGGAGTAAGAGCCACGTCACGCTCCAAAATAACTTTCTGTATCTCATGATCTCCTCTCCTCTGCTGGTGAGAATGATGGATCAGACGATCGACGGAGTTGTGCTTTGTCCTCCCTGCTCGAGCGAAGCCAAGCTTTCCGTAGCAAAGCAAAGAGCTAAAGCTGAATCACGAGGGACCTACGGGGACATGACTTGACTGAACTTTCCGTCCACAGCGACTATACTACAGCCACTGGCCTTTGTCAATCCGGATCCGGGCCGAGGTATGGTGCAGGCTCGTCAGAACCCCGGCTTCTCCGAGAAGCCGGGGTTCTGGACAGGGCCATTTATTTGACCGAAGGACGCCTCTGTGCTAGAGTCGTGCCTAACAAACCTTTGTGGCTTAGAGCTGATTCGTCATAATACCTGGAGGTGCCGCACGGGATGGCTTCCTACTTACCAGTTCCATCCGCGATCCCTGAAGCAAGCCAGTCAGCTCCATCAGCAGCTAAGCCCTTCATGAGAAGTGCTGCCTTCACCTCGTCGGATCGCTCTACCGGGCCGGGAGGCCCTTTCGTGCAGTCGCTGGCAAGGCCCCTGGCCACGCTGACAGGGCTGATCGAGATCGCTTTGAAGCGCCTCTGGCATCACCCTGGGCTTACCGCTCTGGCCCTCCTGGGGATCATCCTGGCCGTCGGCTTGGTCAGCAGTGTGTCGTTCTTCTCCCAGGCTGTTGACATGGTCATCCTGCGTCAGGAGCTGAGGGAGCTCAGCCGGGTCACAGGGCGTCTGCCCTTCTCCACGCGTGTGTATTACTTCCCATCTCCCCGCCGTCCTCTCGATCTGGAGGCGGCCGAGAAGGTGGGACGCCACGTCGCAGGTACGCTCTCATCCGAGGTCGGTCTCCCCTTGGAGCATATGGCGCTCCTCGTGGAGAGCGGGAGCATGATGCTCAGGCCGCGCGGGGCCGATACCCGCTATCAGACGGAGAAGGCGTTCATCACCACCTTGAACCTGGCCTACATCGAGGGGATCCAGGACCACATGGAGATCGTCGCCGGGGAGCCCATGGATGACAGCGCCTCGGGTGATGTGCTGGACGTGTGGATGCATGTCCGTCTGGCTGAGGAGATGGGCGTCCAGCCGGGTGAGGAGTTCGAGATCTCTGTGACGTTGGCCCAACCCTCCATCCCCCTGCGCGTGCGGGGACTATGGAAAGCTAGCGACCCCGAGTCCTCATATTGGTTCAGCAACCCGGATAAGACGCTGCGTGAGGTGCTCCTGGTGCGCCGCCAGGATTACATCGCTCGCGTGCAGCCGCTGCTCCCCGCCAAGAGTCGGTTCGTATCCTGGCACATCATCCTGGATGACCGGAGGTTGATCCCGGCTCGAGCGCGTCAGTACGCGATGGGCTTTGAGCGGGGGCTAGCTATCATCAACAAATATCTGCCCGATGCCCGCCTGGATGTCTCCCCGCTTGATCCGCTCAAGGAGTTCGTACAGCGGCAGACGACGCTAACGACCATGCTCCTGGGCTTTGACATCCCGGCCCTGGGCTTCCTCGTGTACTTCCTGGTGCTGACCGCGGTGATCATCGCCCACTGGCAACGCCGCGAGACGGCCATCATGGTGAGCCGGGGCATGGGGGTCTCGGGCGTCTTGGCGTTGACTGTGGTAGAGGAGCTGCTCCTCTTCGTGGTCGGATATCCTCTCGGCATCGGCTTCGGCATGTTGTTGGCCCGTTGGATGGGGTATACGTCCAGCTTCCTTTCCTTCTCCGCCGATCGCGAGCCATTGCCCATCTCCCTGCACGGCCTCCACGTCCCGTTGACGCTGGCGGCCTTGGGTGTGGCTCTGCTCGCTAAGGTGTGGCCGAGCGTTCAAGCGGCGCGGCAGAGCATCGTCGAGCAGGAGCGGGAGTACGCCCGGCCGATCCGCCCGCCCTTCTGGTATCGGTTTTACTTGGACCTCCTCCTCGTCGTCCCGACCGTCTACGCCTATCGTCAGTTGGCCGACAAGGGCACGTTAGCCATGCTGATCAAAGATCGGCCAGAGGATATCTATCGGGATCCCCTGCTGGTCCTGGTGCCCGCCCTCTTCGTGCTGACGGCTGCCCTGTTGACGATGCGGCTGTTCCCCTTGCTCATGAACATGGTGGATTGGCTGGCCAGCCGGACCCCGTGGGTCACGTTGCATCTGGCCTTGCGTCAGCTGGGGCGGCAGAGCCAGAGTTACATCGCCCCCCTCATCCTGGTGATCGTCTCCCTGGCCTTGGGGATCTACACTCTCTCCCTGGCGGCCAGCCTGGACCAGTGGCTCATCGATCGAATGTATTATAAGGTAGGGGCGGACATTGCCTTTGAGCCTTATGTGGAGGGGGCCGAGGAGATAGGGATCGCCGATTGGGTGCCTCCGCCCCATGATTTCGCCGAGCTGCCCGGGGTCGTCGCGGCCACCCGGGTGGGGGATTATCCTGCCACGATCGATTTGCCCGAGGCGAAGCGAATTCGCGCCCGGTTCCTGGCGATCGACCGCGTGGACTTCCCGTCGGTGGCCTGGTTCCGGGACGATTTCGCGAGCGAGTCGCTAGGCGCGCTGATGAACCGATTGGCCCTTCTGCCCGACGGTATCCTGGTCCCCCAGGCGTTCCTGGAGCAGCATCACCTGCAGATCGGGGACCAGATCCCCTTGAAGGTGACCGTCAGTGAAGGCATGTGGGTGACGGCGCCCTTCACGATCGCCGGGGTGTACCAATACTTCCCCACGGCGTATGAAGATCGGGTGACGGTGGTCGGCCACCTGGATTATCTCATCTCGTTCTTCGGCATCACGTTGCCGCATGATATCTGGCTGCGCCTTGAGGAAGGCGTGGATGGTGAGATGATATGGCAGGAGATCCCCACGCTGGGCGTGGACGCTATCAGGCGGCGAGATACACGGGCGATGATCGCCGAAGAGCAGGCGAAGATGGAACGCGTGGGCGTGTTTGGCACCCTCTCCATCGGATTTCTGGCCGCGGCGGCGATGGCCGCGTTGGGCCTCCTGGTGTATAGCTACGCTTCGCTACAATCGCGACTTTACCGATTCGCCGTGTTACGGGCTGTAGGATTGAGGCGGCGTCAGGTGGCGGGTCAGATCATCCTGGAGTACGGCATTCTCACCGCGTATGGCGCGGCGGCCGGCGCCTTCATCGGCGCGATAGCGTCTCAGCTCTTCTCCCCCTTCTTCCGGGTGACGGGCGAGAAGGGCATCCCCCTGCCCCCGTTGATCCCCGTTATCGCTCAGGACAAGATCACCTATCTCGCGATCGCCTTTGCAGGATTCATGGTGTTGCTGGAGATGGTGGTCTTGATCAACGCACTGTATCGTCGCGTGTTCGATGCCATCACCATGGGGCATCATGCGTGAGGATGATATCGGCCTGAGGGAGCGAGAGACCAAGGACGTCAGCGGGCCTGATGCGGATTCGGCTCCCGCCACGAGGAACGTCTCCTACCCTCGTGGAAGGGGGGCGCTCCCCGAGTTCACCCTCCTGTTGGCCCTGTTCATCACTTTCCGCCTGTTCACTGGATTCTTGTACCGCCCGGGCGGATACGTGCGCGACTATTCGGACTTCATCTTCTACCTAGGGGGCGCCAGCCAGATCGATCATGGCGCCTTCCCTTTCCGGGATTACTGGTCGGAATACCCGCCGCCGTTCCCCTGGATCACCGTCGCACTGTATCAGCTCGTGCGCCCCATCCCGCTGTGGGAAGACCACCGGCTGTGGTTCAACGCCGCGTTGATCCTCTTCCTCCTCCTCTGGGAGACGATCGGCCTCATTGCGCTGTATGGTATCGCTCGACGCGCCTGGGGGCGGGAGCGGGCGTTGCGGACGGCCTGGCTGTATGCCGGGCTCTTCGCCCCCGTCTACACGCTCACCAGCGCCTTCGACGCGTTCCCCCTGGCTTTCATGCTCCTGGGCCTGTGGGCCGTGCTGGCCGCGCGGCCCACCTGGGCCGGGCTGGCTATCGGCGTCGGGACGGCCATCAAGCTGTTCCCCATCGTCATACTGGGGCCAGCTGTGCGCGCTCTGCGCGGCCTCCGGCGATGGGCCACACTCTTCATCCCCGTCCTGCTCATCGTGCTCCTCGTCGCCGTCGTCGCATATAGCCTGAGCCCGGCATATTTCGCCGCCTTCGCTCGCAGCTTGGTGGCTCGCTCCGGATGGTCCACGATCTGGGCCCTGCTGGACGGCTTCGACCACATCGGCGCCATCGTGGGCGATCGGGCGGATCCGCAGGCTGATGTCTCACTATATGAATCCCAACTTCCCTGGCCCATCATCACGGCGATCTTTGGCCTGATCTATCTGGCCGTCTGGACGCGACGCTGGGAGGACCTCACACCGCCGCGTACGGTGGCCGTAGCGGGCTTCACCGTCTCCCTGCTGTTCCTGTACTTCAAGGCATGGAACCCGCAATACCTGGTTTATCTGCTGCCGTTTATCGTCCTGTTGCTGCCCGACCTGCGCGGCCTGGCCTACGCCGTTCTGCTCACCGGGTTCAACGTCGTAGAGCATCCCATCCTGGCCGGGGTGCTGACTGAAGCCCCCTGGCTGTTGGGCGCGGTGGCGATCGCCCGCACGCTGTTGCTGCTGGCGCTGACGATCGAGACGGGAGCGATGGTCGCGCGGCCCGCCCTCGCGCCGCCCCGATGGTGGCCGCGGGTTGCCTGGGGGATCATGGCCTTCGTGGTGATCGGTGGGGTGTCACTGGTACCGCCAGCATGGGATGTTTATCGTTCCTCGCGGCTGCTCAAAGATCGTTACGGCCCGACGGCCATCTTCCTCCGCGCCCAAGCCCAGAGCGAGCCGATCACGCTCGTCCTCACCGACCGGATGGCGTTTCGCCACCTGTATCCGTTCCTCCACGATCGGGTGAATCTGGTGCTGGCCGCGGGGCCGCAGCGCGAGAAACGGCTGGCCTCGCTGTCGCGGTCAGGAGGAACGCTATGGGTCTGGGTGGATGCCGCCGAAGGGACGGAGGTCGTCGATTGGCTAGCGGATGGCCAACCGTTTATCCGATGGGCCATGCCCGGCGGAGCGGTCTATCGGATTGGAACGGACGAAGGGTGGGCGCCCGCGGGGCTGGGCACGCTCGACGGCCGCTTCCGCCTGGTCGGCGCCCACGTGGACCCGCTGCTGGCCATGCCCGGACAGAAGATCACTTTGATGTTATACTGGACCCGGGTGGATGCCGCCGAGGGGAGTTACACCGTGTTCACGCACCTGCTCACGCCGGAGGGGACGCTGGCGGCCGGGCGAGACAATCCGCCCGTGAACGGGACCATGCCCACCCACATGTGGCCGGAACGCACGTTGATTGTCGATCGCTATCGGCTGCGGGTGCCGTGGGACGCACGGTCGGGAGAGTATCCCATCGAGGTGGGCATGTACGATCCGGCGACGGGTGTCCGGCTGACGGCGACGGACGCGGCCGGTCAACCGACTGGCGATCGGATCCTGTTGCCACAGCGGCTGCGCGTGCTGCCCAGGCTGTGGCGAGCCTGGCGCGACAAAGCCCGACGCGGGGGATAACGGCGATGAGGCGCCTCTTCAACGGGCCCGGCTCTCCGCTATTGCCGGCGGTCCTGTTGTTGATCTTCGCCACGTTGGCGCTCACCAGCGTCGCACACAAGACGCACACCGCCGATGAGCCCAAGCACATCGTTCAGGGATATGCTTTCGTTCGCACTGGGGATCCACGGTTGAACAGCCATGATCCGCCGTTGGTCAATGCCCTCTCCGCCCTGCCGCTGCTCATGATCGACGACGGGTGGCCTTTCCCTTTCACGGACGAGAATGACGCTTGGCGCCGAGCGGATCTCGTGGAGGTGCGGCGACCACTCAAGCCTTATATCACCCGGCCGGAGGCGCTCATCCTGGCCCGGATGCCGATCGTCGGTCTGGGGATGATCTTGGGCGCCCTGCTCTATCGATGGGTCGCCCAGGTCGCGGGACGCACGGCGGCCACAGCGGCGCTCTTCCTGTTCGCGTTCAGCCCTAACATCCTGGCTCACAGCCGCCTGGGTACCACGGATATAGGTATGGCCCTGGGGACGTTCCTGACCGCGTATCTCGTGTGGCGATACGCGCGTCGGCTCGCGCCCGGCTCCCTCCTGCTGGTCGGTCTCGTCCTTGGCCTCGCCACGATGACCAAACATCTGGCTCTGGCTCTGCTCCTCATCGCGCCGGTGGCGGCCGGTCTGGCGAGCTATCTGGGCGGCCCTTCCCGGCGCTGGCTTCGGGATTCCCTTGCCGTCCTAGCGGCAGGGATCGTCGGCTGGCTTTTAGCGCTCATCGTCTTCTATGGCGTGCACCCTCAAACGGTCATAAGCCTGGAGCCCTCCTATGATCGCTGGGTGCGGTCCATCAAGGCCCTGAGGGCGCTTCTGGGCGAGGGACGGGTAGCGGATTGGGTGGACGATCTGCTCACTTATACGCCGTTACCGGCGGCACCTTACATTCGTGGCATCTTGGTCAACGTGATCTTGAACAACGCCGAGGGGCACATGACCTATCTCCACGGGAAGATTGGCGGCCAGGGATGGCCCGAATACTTCCTGGTGGCTATGGCGGTCAAGACGCCATTGCCCAGCCTGCTCCTGTGGCTGGGCGGCCTGGTTCACCTGGCGGGCTGCTGCGTGCGTGGCAGGCCCCTTCCTCTCGGCCGGGCGGGCCTGTATTCGGCCCTCGCCGTGTGGCTTTGGACCACAGTGGCTTTCATCGCCATCATGACGTGCAGCCGTTTGCACATAGGCCTGCGCCACATCCTGATGGTTTACCCGTTCGTGTTCGCCATCGGTGGCATCAGCGCCTCCATCCTGTTGCGCGCGCGGCGTCTCTGGGGCATGATCCTCGTGGCCCTTCTCGGGTTGTGGTATGTCATGGCGAATGCTCGGATCTATCCCCACTATCTGGAGTACTTCAACGAGCTGATCGGCGGGCCGGCCAACGGCTATCAGTGGCTCGTGGACGCTAACCTGGACTGGAACCAGGACAAGGGATATGTGGAGCGGTATGCAAGGGAGCGGGGGATCACCCTCAAGCGCAATCCGGGGTGCGAGCCGCAGACTGGTTGGATCGCCGTGAGCGCGAAGCACCTGGTGGGGATGATCGACCAGGACCCGGATTGCTACGCCTGGACGCGCGGGCATCTGGTGGATCGAATTAACTATACGTGGTTTATCTTCCATATCCCGGAGTCAGGAGATGGATAGGTTCGTCTTGTCCCCTCGTCGTTATGCCGTGGGGTTGTTCCTGATCGCCCTGCTCCTGCGCGTTCTGGCCATTGGCTATCCTATCGAGGTGGATAGCTTTCACTGGCTGCACGAGGGCGCCGACTTCCTGCGCAGCCTGCTCGTCGGGGATTGGTATGAGACCTATGGCGGTGCTCATCCGGGCGTCACCAGCATGTGGCTGGTCAGCGCTGGACTGGCTCTGGAGCATACCGCCCTGCGGCTGTTAGGCCGGACGGATCAGCCGTTGCTCCCCTGGTTAAACGAGCTCCTGGCCCTCCCCTATCCTGGGCTGGCCCATTACGTGTGGGTTCGACTCATCTTCGCCCCGATCACCGCCGGGCTGTTGGTCGCCATCTATCGGCTGGGCGCTCGCGCCTTCGATGGCTGGATCTCCGCGCTGGCAGCCGCGCTCCTGCTTTTCGAGCCCTATTATCTGGCCCATGCACGGGTCATCGTCCCCGACGCGTTGGCGTCCAGCTTCGTCCTGCTGGCGATGCTGGCTATGCTCATCTATCTGCGGAGCCGCGGCGGTGAACGTTATCTGCTGGTATCCGGCCTCTGTCTGGGACTGGCCGTCATGAGCAAGCTGCCGACCATCGTCGCCGGGCCGCTCCTTGCCCTATGGTTGGTCGTCTATGAGATCACAGCGCCCTGGGCGGAGCGCCGCGGCATCAGTGGCCTCCTCCGAGCGTTGCTCCTGCTCGCCGGGACCGCTCTCCTGACCGCGTGGGCGCTCTGGCCCGCGTTGTGGATTACGCCCGGCCCCACATTGGCTCGCTGGTGGGCTGATTTGACTGGGCGGGAGCTGGGCTCCCGGCTGTCCTTCTTCATGGGAGAGCGCACCTTCGATCCGGGGCCGCTCTTCTATCCCGTCGTGCTCCTGTTTCGGTCCTCGCCCCTGACGCTCCTGGGCGCGCTGGTGGCGCTAGGGATCGGCGTCGCCCGAGAGGGGAGAAGGGCCGGACATGGAAGGCCGCTGATCGTGTTGATGTCTTTCACCATCACTCTGATGCTGGTCCTCTCGCTAGATGCCACCAAGATCGATCGTTACCTGTTGCCCGCGCTGCCGCCGCTGGCCTTCGTCGCCGCGTGGGGTTGGATCGCCGGCCTGGATCTGTTGGCCGCGAGAGGCAAGCGATGGGGGCGTTGGGGGTTCCCTTCTCTGGTCGTCATACAGGCCGTGCTGGCTTTGGCTTTCTACCCTGATTATTTCAGCTACTACAATCCCCTGCTGGGCGGCCCTCGAGTCGCTCAACGCGTGATGCTCGTCGGCGTGGGCGAGGGGCTGGATATCGCCGCGCAGCGGCTGGCTTCCCTACCCGACGCGGCCGATCTGACAGTTGCCGCCTGGTATCCGGGGAGCTTCGCGCCCCATTTCCCTGGCCGTACAGTGAAGCTAGCTGACAAAGATGCTGATGGCATCTGGAATTGGGCCCGTTCCCATTTCGTCGTCAGCTACATCAATCAGTGGCAGCGCCAACCCAACCAGGAGATCCTGGCCTACTTCAAGGGCCAGCCCGTGTACGATGTGGTGCGGCTACATGGTGTGGATTACGTCCCGATCTTTCCCGGACCCATGGCCCGACCGGACGACGTGACCCGCCTGGGCCAGCCGCCGGTGGACTTCGGCGGGGTCGTGCGGCTGCGCGGCGTGGAATTGGGTGTCCCGGAGATCGCGGCCGGAAGCGAGGCGACGGTGACCTTTTACTGGGAGCTGCTGGCTCCCTTCGATGCGGAGGATTCCCTGGTCACGCTGGTGGTGCGGGATGAGGAGGGGAATGAGTGGGGGCGCAGTCATGGGCCGCCGGTGGGCGGGTTCCTGCCGCTGAGCACCTGGCGGCCAGGCATGCTGATCCGGGATGTGCAGCGGTTCCGGGTCTTGACGGGCACGCCGCCGGGGTCTTATCGGCTCCTGGTGGGATGGTACAGCCCTGGGACACGGCGTGCGCTAGAGGCGCGTCGAGCTGACGGCACAGCCATGGGGGATCTGGCGTCCGTCGCCACGCTTCAGGTGACGGCTGGCCCGATCGGGATGTCGCCGGATGACCTTCCCACGACCCTGGCGGACGTCGCCTGGGGGGACGTCCGGCTGGTGGGATGGCATCTCCCGGAGGGACGCTATCCGGAGGGGGGCATCCTGCCCCTGACGCTGTACTGGCGGGCCGCGCGAGACGGACCTGAGCTAATTCGCCTTCGCCTGCACCTGGAGGCTGAGGATGGGCGATCGTGGTCACGCGCCGCGACGCGCGTGATCAGTCCCCGCTATCCGCCGGAGCGGTGGCAGGAGGGGGAGCTGGTATTGGAGCGATGGAACGCCCTGCTGCCAGCGGGGCTCCCAGATGGGACATACGCTGTGGTCCTGGAGGCCGAAAGGGCTGAGGGCCGCTCGCTAGGCCGGGTGACGTTGGGACGGATCGAGGTGGCCGCGCGGCCACACGTGTTCATCCCGCCAACGCCGCAGCATGAGGTCAACGCCTGGTTCGGCGAGCATATCTGGCTGTTAGGTTATGATGTCGATCCACTCCCGCCGCGGTCGGGGGAACCCCTGCAAGTGACGCTATACTGGCAGGCGGATGGAGAGATTGACGTCTCCTACATGGTGTTCGTGCACGCGTTGGGGCCGGATGGGAACATCGTGGCCCAGGTGGATCGGGTGCCGGTTGAGGGGCAGGCGCCGACCACTAGTTGGCTGCCTGGCGAGGTGATCACGGATACGTACACGCTGGCCCTGCCAGGGGAGGATCAGTCAGTGCAGGCGCTGACGGTAGGATTATATGAGCCGCGTACCGGCCAGAGGCTTCCTGCTGTCGTGGACGGCGTCCCGAGCCCTGATGGGCGTGTGTTCTTTTCACTTCGAAACTAACTGAAAAATCCGCTGCAGAGACGCGGAGAGCGCCGAGCTCATAAACAATCGGCGCCGGTGCGTTTAATTACAAGAATTCTCTGCGTCCTCGACGTCTCTGCGGTTTTCACAACTCTCCTGGATCGGAGTCGAGGGGCTTTTGGACGGCTCCGAACGGACACGCGGGCATGCAGACGAGGCATCCACGGCACCGCGCCCCATCGACGAAAGGCGCCTCATCAGGATCAATGCGCACGATGGCCTTTGCTTTGCACACCTGGCGTGCTAGGCAACGCCGGCAGGCCTGGCAAACGCTATCCGCGATGATAGGCGGCAACATCGGTCAGCCGTCCTTCCGCATGGTCACCAGCCGCACTCCCTGTCGATGAAGCTGTCGGAAGTTGGCTCCTTGGCTGACAGCCCTCAACACAGCCTTGATGTCCTCCACCGCCGCGCCTGAGAGGAAATGCACGCCGTGATCGAAGAGGACGGGGGAGAGCGGAGTGCTTGGCCCGAGGACCAGAACCGTCGCGTCGGGACGACGCAAGGCCATCAATCCGTCAAACGTATGGTTGATAAGCGTCATGCCGGTTACGGCCAGCACGTCCGCCTGGGGGATGATCTCCGGGGCGGCCTCGGCGGGTAGATCCCCCTCGCGTGGCCTCTGCTCCAACACCCATAGCGTCCCGACACACTCACGCAGGCGAGGGACAAAGGGGAAATGTCCGACGAGCGCTACCCGCCTTCCCTCACCATGTTGAGCGATGACCTCCACCGCATTGAGGTCCACCCATCGCTCCGTCTGCGGCGGCAGTAGCGCGTTGATGGTCGCCATCCCGATGGCTGCCTCCATGGGGCTCTCTGAACGAACCAGGCTGGCTAGCTCGCGCGCGGTGTAAAGCGTGAGTTGGCCAGCATCACGTACGGCAGGGCCACGGCCATAATGGTGATCGTCTCCGTCACGCGCGGTGGAGGCCAACCCGCATCGCGCGCGACCATCCACTTCCACGACCGCGGCGGTCATCAGGGCACCCACGCGCACGTCGAGGACACGTCCATCCGATATCACGGAGAGCAGATCATCAATGACGCTAACGGACATAGCAAAGGAGTCCCCTTAAGGATGACCCCGGGAATTACGCTTCGGTCGCCTCGTTCAGGACTTCCAATAGAATGCGCACGGCGCGCTGTACCAGCACGCTGCAAGGCTCCTGGCCCTCTGGCCCGTACAACCCATCCCGCAGCGCTGCGCATTGGGTCGGCCCGATCTCCTCTAAGAACCGATCACGATAGCGGGCGATCGTTTGTCTCATCAGGTCCTCCGTCTCGCCCGGGTGCTTTGGCCCAAGCTGTAGCCCGATCACCATGACGCCACCGCTGAGCGCGCCGCACATCTCCTGATACGTCCCGCCTACGCCGCCGCCGAAAGCGGCCGCGAGGCGCACCATCTCCGGATCTACCTGCCCCCATAGATGCTCGCCCACGGCGAGGAGTGTGGCATCGGATCAGTGATGCCCCTGGGACATCAACTCCGCCGCCCGGTTAGCAACATAGTCGATCTGCTGAATCATTGGCTTGCCCTCTGAAAGAGATGTGATCCGTCAGCTCGGTCGCGCAAGCTTAACCGAACCCATTGGCTGCGTCAAGTCGAGACGCTCCCCATTGTCGTGCCTCGCCTGTTCGCTCGACTGTCGCCATTCGCCTCACTCATGCTTTGGGCTCTCTTTCTCCTTCCTGGCGCGCTCCGCCTCACGCAGCAATTCGTTCAGCTCCTCCGCGCCGATATAGTCCACGACTTCCACCTCCTGCCCCGCGATCCCTTCCACTTCGGAAACGGCATTGTAGATCGCGAAGGCCAGGGGGATAGCGATGGGACACAACGGTGATGAAGGGCGAAATCGATATCGGGCCACTCCAGCCTCATCCACAGTCAGATCCTCGATCAGGCGCATGCGAATCACGTCCGCGCCTGTCTCCGGGTCGATCACGCGGCGCAGTCGCTCCAGTACAGCGTCTCGTAGCGTCTCGTTCATGATCGCAATGCCTCTCGAAGGTGGGCCCAGGCCAGGTGTAGCGCCTCCGTCGCGGGCCCATCGGCATAAGCGGTGATTGGCTGGCCGTTCACCATGGCCTCCGTCACCGTGGTGTCGTATGGGATACGGCCGACGATAGGAATCCCACGTTCTTGACAGAACGCCTCGATATCTCCCGCACGCGCTGGGTTGATATCCGTCTTATTGATCAGTACCCGGGCGGGAATGCCAAAGTGATCTGTGGTGGCCAGCACGCGTTCCAGGTCATGCACGCCTGAGATGGTGGGCTCCGCCACCAGTAGAGCCATGTCAGCCCCGGCGCTGGCGGAGATCACCGGGCAGCCGATGCCGGGTGGCCCATCCACCAGCAGCAGATCGGCGTCCGTGTCCAGCGCCAGCAGGCGGGCCTGCTGCTTAACCATCGTCACCAGCTTGCCCGAGTTCTCCTGCCCAGCGAATAGATGGGCGTGGAACAGGGGGCCGAAGCGGGTATCCGATCGATACCACTCGCCCGCCTGTTGAGGGACCATCCGGATGGCCTGCTTTGGGCATTGATAGAAACAGGCCGCACACCCCTCGCATGCCAAACGGTCTACCTGATAAGACTGCTCTCCTGGGATGATGGCATCAAACCGGCACACTCCCTCGCATATGCCGCAAGCCAGACATTCGTCGGGATCGATCTCGGCGACTGCCCCGCCCTCGAAGGGGTGCTCCTCCACCCGGGTGGGGGCCAACACGAGCTCGAGGTTCGCCGCGTCCACATCTGCGTCGGCCAAGACCAGACGCATCTCCGAGGAGGCGAGGTGGGCCAACGCGGCGGCGATGGAGGTCTTGCCCGTCCCGCCCTTGCCGCTGAGGATGACGAGTTGCTTCATGGTGTCACCTCCATCCCCACGCGTTGGGCGATCTCCCGATACAGTGCCAGGAACGCCTCTCGGTATTCCGGCAGCACCTCCACCATGGGGATGCCCTCGGAGTAGGCCTCGGCGATGCGCCGATCCAGCGGGATGCGCATGAGGATAGGGATCCCCTCCTCCTCGCAGTACGCGTCCACGCCCTCGTCCCCGATGCCCTCGCGGTTGATGACGACGCCCACGGGCAAGCCCAGTTCATTTCGGGCAACCTGGACGGCCAATCGCAGGTCGTGCAGCCCGAAGGGAGTGGGCTCGGTGACCATGAGCACGTAGTCGGAGCCGCGCATGGACTCCACCACGGGGCAGGAAGTGCCCGGCGGCGCGTCTAGGATGATAACTCGGCCGTCGTGGTCTTCCGGGATCGCTCGTCGTTTCAGTTGCCGGATGATAGGCACGGCCATGGCCTCGCCTACGTTCATGCGTCCCTGGGCGAAAGCGATTGGCCCTGCGTGTCCTATCTCCAGCACACCCATCACGTCGAGCTTCTCGCTGATGGCGCCCTCAGGGCAGTTGAGCGCACAACTCCCGCACCCATGGCACAACTCCGGGAAAACCAGCACGCGCTGGGCCACGACGGCGATGGCGCTGTACTGGCACACCTCGGCGCAACGGCCGCAGAAAGTGCACAGATCCAGGTTCACCTCTGGGATGAGTTGTCCGACCTCCTCGCTTTCCTTCAATGTGGGATGAAGGAACAGAGCCGCGTTGGGCTCCTCTACATCGCAGTCGATGATATGGACGGGGAGCTGGCCCTCTCTCGCCAAAGCCAGCCCCAGATTGACAGCAACCGTCGTCTTCCCTGTCCCACCTTTACCACTGGCAACGGTGATGATCATATGCGCCTCAAGGTCACGATAGTAATTGATTCAGCCGCCTCTCGATGTGCTCCAGTTGCTCTCGCAACATGTCAGCTTCCTCTCGAAGCCGTCCGATGGCATCCCGCTCATAACTAGTTTCATGTCGGGCATGGGACCTGCTCTCACGACAAGGCACAGCGCCCGCGAGTTCGCCGCTCAGATATCGGGATAGGGCGTGGCGTACCGTCCCACTGGCCCCCGTCACCGGTTCGATACCGAACTGTTCGAAGAGGGCTACAGCGCGGCGCCCCATGCCCCCGGTGAGCATAACATCTACACTTTGTTGACGGATGAACTCGGGTACCACGCCCGGGGCATGCTGGTTAAAATAAGGGTTCTCAATGGCGTGGACACTTGTGATCTGTCCCTCTTCTACATCCACTAGGATATAGTAAGGGCATCTCCCGAAGTGGGGACTGACTACGGCATCCAGGCCATTGGGATCATCCGCAGAAACGGCGATGCGCATGGCAAACACCTCCTTCATATGATGAATCTAGACCTGACAGGCCCCTGCAGACAGGCCAGCAATCGGCTGGCTGCCGATAAAAAACCGAGTGGGGCTGAGTGTTAGCCAGGGACCTGCCAGGTCTTTGCAGTTTATGCTCCTTTCTCCAGTTGCTCGATACGATCAAGCAGCTGGGCAAGCCGTTGTCGCAGCTCGCGGGCCTGAGCCTTCAGCTCCTCGATCTCTTGGGAGCGCGCGCCTGCTGGCGGAGGAGTCATGGGAGACGCCATGCCTTGACCGGCGCCCATACCCATACCCCGGCCGCCTCCCATACCACCGCGCATCCCCATGCCACGCCCGCCGCGCATCCCGGTGTGCGGTCGCGCGCTGGCTTGGTCCATCCGTTGCAGACGGCCGGCCTTGAACGCCTCAACTGCGTCGCGCACCGTGCCTTCACCGACCAGGTAGACGGGCACGTTGGCCGCTGCCAACACATCGAAGGCATTAGGGCCAACGTTGCCAGTCAGCACGGCTTGCGCTCCCTGATTGACGACGAATTGGGCCGCCTGAATACCGGCGCCGCCGCTGAGGGCCTGCGCCGGGTTGTCCACGGCCTCAAAAGCCATCGTCTCGGTGTCGATGAAGATGTAGACGGGGCAGCGCCCGAAGACAGGGCTTGCCGGTGCATCCAGATCATATCCGTTGGCTGATATCACGATCTTCATGGTTCTCTCCTTCTTGTAAGAGATTTAGGTTCATCTTCCGATGCAGGGACGCAGCGTCGCTATGTCCCTATCGCTTGGTGATGGCTCAGTCGTGTTTCTCAGGCGTTCTCAGTATCCCAATTGGCGACTCCGATGATGCAACCACATGGACGGTATTAGAAACAATACGCTGGCCAGCAGTAGGACCGCTATGTCTAGCTGTGGATCAAGCAGTCCCATGCCCAATACCGCATGGTTCATCAGATCCTGCGCGTAGGTTAGTGGTGAGAGGTAGGCCACCGCTCGCGCTGCCGGAGCCATCTCCTCCAGCGGGATGAACACGCCGCTGATGAACAGGAGCCCCCAACGCAGCAACGTGCTAGGCATTTGCACGTCCCCCGGGTTACGGGTTGGGATGGAGCCGAAGATCAGCCCCAGGGCGGCGAAACTGTAGGCTCCCAGGATCAGCCCGGCGATCAGGAGCCAGGGAGCAGCGATCGTCACATCGAATACTGTGATGCCGATGATCAGCGCGGTGAAGGATACGGCCAGAGCGAAGAGCGCTCCCACCGCCGTCTTCCCCAGCAGCAGGGTGAGCAACGATATCGGCGCGGCCAGCAATCGATCGTAGGTGCCGAGCCGGCGCTCCAAGGGGATGATGAACGGGCCGGCCGCCGCCGCGGTAAAGAAGATGGTCAGTGCCAACAGCCTGGCGACACCTTGCGCCGCTGCGATCTCCCGGCGGACCGAGAAGGAGAAGAAGAGGAAGAAGGGCATCAGCACGCCGAACATGATCATCCCCGGCCTCAGGTAATAGACCTTCATGTCTTTCACGGTGATGGCCCATGCTTGTGCCAACTCGTCGCGTACCCTTTGTAGCCATCCGCTCAGCATCATCGACTTCTCCTTCGGCCGCCTCGTCCACCTCGGCGGCGATCATCCTCCTGGCCCTCGTGTCGTATCGTTCCGATGGATTGCCCCGTGATCTGTAGGAACACGTCCTCCAGGCTGGGACCCAACGTGCTTAGACTGACCACCCGCAATTCATGCGATCGAGCATAGTCAATGACATGAAGGAGTAGCGCCGACGGGTCTTGTGTATACAATCGCCACTTGTCTCCCGCCTTGACCGTCTTTGATACCCCGGGGAGCGAAGCCAGCGCCTCGCCATGGGACTGCCCGTCTGGCTCCAGGGCCACCTCCACGGACTGCACCTGCTGGAAGGTCTGCTTTAGCCGTTCCGGGGTGTCGATGGCCGCGATCCGGCCGTGGTTGATGATGGCTACTCGATCACACAGTTGGTTGGCTTCCTCTATCTGGTGGGTGGTCAGAAAGATCGTGGTCCCCTCTGCGTTCAGCCGACGAATCAGGTCCTTGATGGCGCGAGCGCTCTGGGCATCTAACCCGGGAGTCGGCTCGTCTAAAAAGAGGAGCGAAGGTCGGTGGATGATGGCCATGGCGATACTCAATCGCCGGCGCATGCCTTTGGAGAAGTTCTCCACCTTGACATTCCTTTTCTCCCACAACCCGAACATCTCCAGGAGCTCCCGCCCCCGCGACGCCCGCTCATGCCGGGGAACCCGGTAGAGTCTGGCCGTGAACATCAGATTCTCCCAGGCGGTCAGCTCAGTGTAGACATTTGATTCCTCCGGCACCAGGCCCATTTGCCGCTTCACCGGGTATGAGTCACGGGTTATGTCATGTCCATTGATGATGATACGACCCTCAGTCGGTTCCAGCAGTGTGGTCAACATGCGCTGAGTGGTCGTTTTGCCCGCTCCATTGGGTCCTAGAAAGCCGAAGATCTCGCCCTGGCGCACTGTGAAGCTGATGTGATCAACAGCCAAAACACCTTTGCCGGGGCGGCCATAATACTTGGTCAGGTTATCGACCTCGATGGCATTCGCGGCGTTTCCAAGCATTCTTCGTGTCCTCCAGAGCATCTTGTAATGATCAGCCCTCATATTTCCAAAAGACCTGCCCTCGATATACGCACCGCCGCGCCTGCCCACTGGCCTCCAACGCCGCTAGCGTTTCCTGTACTGATCGTCCTAATCGCCGTGATGGAACCGGCCCAAACACGAATCTCATGGATTGTTCCTCAATACGACCTGCTGACTGTCATAACGATGCAGCTCCAGCGGGCGATAGTTGCTTTTAGAAAGGCCATGCCGTCCCCGCCGGGCAGGGATGGACTTGGTCGCCCAGGGCGTTCGCCAGGATCGCGTAGGCTCGCTCTCCGGTGCAGTGATTCAGATAAAGATCGGGTGCGCCATAGGTGTCACGTAGGACGTTCGCTACGTGGTGCAGGTATGCCTCCTCGGCGTCCAAAAGATGTGTGCCTCCCAGGATGGCGACGATAGGACGATGGAATGTACGGGCGACATGAGCCAATGTGTTTAGCAGCCCAGCATGGCAACAGCCGCAAACGACGATAAGCCCTTTCTCCGTCTCCACCACTACCGAGATGTCGTCCTGATAGGGATCGGGCCGCCAGCCATCGCCGTCGGGCACAAAGTGATGTTCACTACGACCCTGAGGCTCCGGTCGCTGGGAGATCTCACCGGTCGTCCACACACCTGGCAAAACCTCCATCGGTGTGGCGCTGAGGTGCAGATCGGCCCGCTGGTCTAGCTCTTCCCGAGATAGGCTTAGCCCGATGAACTTGTACTTGCCCTCCCGGCGGGAGAAGCGCGGCCGGAGGATCTCAGGGCTGGCAAAGAGGGGCAAACCAGGATACAGTGATAGAACAACGTCCACAGCCCCTGTGTGGTCGTAATGAGCATGGCTGAGGATGAGGGCATCCACGTCACGCGGGTGTTTGCCCAACAGACCGAGGTTGTGCAGGAACACCGCCTCACTACGGCCGGTATCCAGAAGCGCACAGCCCTGGTCCGTCTCGATGTGGAAGGATAGACCATGCTCTCCCCAGAAAGGAGACCCTCGCCGGGCGGTGTTATCGACAATGCATGTGATCTTGGGCATCATGAACTCTCCTGTCACACTCGGAATATCCCCATCGCCGTTTACGGCTGGCACATGCCATCGGCGCTATGGCGGGATCGGCGAAAGGATTCCCACGCAATTCTCACCGCTCCACGCCTGAAGGCTCGACCGTGATGATCCGACCCACGCCCGCGGATATGAAATCATCTCCATACTCCGATGCGAACATGGCGATGGCTCGATCCCCGGTGCAGTGACACGGCGCCACCTTTCTGACCCCCATCTGACGAAAGCCCTCTATAATGGTGGCAATCTCCGACTTGCTCTTATTTCTCAGATGAAAACCGCCGACGACCAGATACACCGGGGCATCAAATAACTCCTGCGCCCGGGCGATTATCTGGACGATACCGGGATGAGCACAGCCGGTCATCACGACCAGTCCGCAGTCGGTCCGAATGACTAACGCCTGCTCCCGGATGCGGTCTCCCATCTCGCCGGTGGTGAATATACCTTCGGACAAAGCTTGTCCTGGAGTGACTTCGACCACGCGCGCCGTCCGTCCCACCTGACGCTTAAAATCCGCCGGGAAGGAAGGCAACAGATAGACGACAGGACGGGCGCCAACCGCCAGGAGCGCGCCTAAGCCGCCGGTGTGATCCTTATGGATATGGGAGAGAACTACGTCCTCGACGCCGGCCGGGTCAATGCCTAGGGCTCGCATATTCCCTAACAACGCAGGCCCATCGCCACCGGTGTCGAAAAGGAGCGTTCGATGCTGATACGTCACCAAAGCAGCAAAGCCCCACGCCGCCTTCAGGCGCTCATCATAGGCATTGTTATCGTACAGGATAGTGATGGTTAGCGGTTGTGTAGCTGATGTTGTAACAGACGTCGATATTTCATCACTTCCCTGCTCTACCGATGTCCTCGAGCTGGATCCGGACGTCGAAACAGCACCAGGGGTGGGGGCCGTAGGTGCACAAGGTGTAGGGCCTACAGGGCATAGCGAGTCAACCCCACTGAAAGGCAGGGGCAGCGTCGTTGGCATCGGTGTTGTCCCAAGCGTCCCCGTCGGTACAGGTGTCGGTTCCGGGCTCACTGTCGATTGGCAGGCGATGAGGATCAATATCCCAAACAGAGCGATGCAGATCCCTCGCCATTGGCCGTATCCGTTCACGATATCCCTCGCCCTTCCATGCCTAAGGTGTCTGACCACTGGTTATGGCATGATCCCTCACGACCCGGGGAATACAGGGGGCCGAGCGGAAGGGGCCAGCTCCACGATGCGCTCAGCCACCGGGATAAAGGCCTCCGCTGGATAATCCTCGATACGTCCCTCATCACATAGCCGGGTGATCTCAGGATCAATCGGCAAACGGCCCAAGAAGGGCACCCCCAGCTTCGAGGCCGTCTCCTCCGCATGGCTGGGGCCGAAGATCTCATGCCGCTTCCCTGTATCTGGGCAGACGAAGTAGCTCATGTTCTCTACCAGACCGAGGATGGGGATATTGAGCCGTTGCGCCATTTGGGCGGCCTTACGCACGACCATCCCCGCCAGGCCCTGAGGGGAGGTCACCAGGACCACTCCGCTCATGGGTAAAGACTGCATCACAGTGAGCGAGGCATCGGATGTGCCCGGCGGCAGATCGACGATCAGGTAATCCAATGTGCCCCACAGGACATCGCCCCAGAACTGCCGGATGGCGTTGCTGATCATGGGGCCACGCCAGATGACGGCTTGATCCTCCCTCTCTAAAAGCAAGTTGATAGACATCACCGCGATCCCTGTCCGGCTCTTGGGAGGTACGAGGGCCACAGGGCTGGTCGCGGGACGTGCCTCTCCCGAGAAGAACATCTTCGGGATGCTAGGACCAGTGATGTCAGCATCCAATATCCCAACCCGATATCCTTTTCTCCGTAGGATCACGGCCAATAGCCCGCTGACCAGGGACTTGCCAACACCTCCCTTACCGCTCATTACGGCGACGACGTGCGTGATGCGGTTGAGATGCTCTGCTCGACCTTCTCGCGAGGCGCCGCCGAACAGCCGCTGCTTTTCCTCGTCGGTCATCTCGGTTAACTTCACCTCGACCTCCTGCACCCCGTCCAGGGAAAGGATGGCCTGCTTAACATCAGCAACGATCTGCTCCTTGAGCGGACAGGCCAGGGTGGTCAAGGCAAGGGTCACACTCACATGGGCGTCCGATATCTCCACCTCGCGCACCATGCCTAGATCAACGACATCGCGCTTCAGTTCAGGGTCCTTCACACGGCGTAGAGCTTCGTAGACTTGCTCTTTGGTCATCATCGTTTACCTCTCATTGTTGATATTTAGGGTGATGTTCATATGCTACCTGGCATCTCGCTCCAGGAATATATCTCGGAATAGCACTTCATCCCAAATCGATGCTGCCCCTTGAAACGGGGGTGCTACATATCCCGCGAGCACCGTCAGCTCGTTATACCCGGGCCACAGGAACTCGGATGGCACTGGGAACGATGCTGAAACCCAGGCATAGGTCCAATCCTTCTGGGGGAGATATCCCAGGAAATGGCCGTTCAAGAACAACGCGTTGGTCGGTTCGTGGCTTTGGAGTTCCACCCGAAGCCGCCATGGCCCCCTCTCAGGGGATCTTACATAGAACCCTCCTCGCCATATGAGGCTGGGACGCTGGACCCCATACAGAGGTCGGAGTGGCGGTCATTCGTTATCCCCTAGGTGGATCTCTATATCCCGGGCCAAAACATGGATGGGCGATGAGTCAAACCCAAGGGTCTCTAACAGCATCCACCAGGGATCAGGGATCGAGTATCGCCTGGAGACGATGGAGGCAAATGTATCTCGTAAAGCCTGGCATACCGGCTTAGGCCTCCCATCTCGAAATAGAAGGCTATACCCGAACTTTTCATCCTCCTCAGGAGCTCCCCGGCTGAGATTCCACACCGTAAATACCCTCAGCCAGGGCCACTCATGATAAGCTTTCCACCAAGCGCGTGCGAGGTAGTCGGCTTGCTCCTCTAGCGTTACCGTCAGCCAGGCATGCTCTCCTACGCCGTGAGTCGTCCATCCGATCTCTGTCGCCCAAATCGGTTTCGCTCCATCTCCATGAGCCGCCATCACGGCCCGAAGGTCCAAAATGCGGCTCATGTTGAGCCCCTCATGAGCGCCATGGGAGTCATCCGGCGGATAAGCAAAGCCATAGGGGTGGGCCCCAAGGGCGTCGAAGAACGGTCGAGCGCCCGCCTGATACATCCCTTCCAGGAAAACCCGATCATCCATGGCCTGATCGCTTTGCTCGTTGGTGGGCGCGAGGCCAGCGCTAACCACCAACGCCAGTGGGTCCTCCCGCTTGATGGCCTGGTAGGCGAGTTGTAGCAGCCGAGTATACGCTGATGGATCAGGGGGGGCTCCCCATTCTGAGGCCAGATTGGGCTCATTCCAGATGATATAAGCCCGGATACGTCCCTGATAACGCCGGGCGACCGTTCCCACAAACTTTAAATAGGCTTCAACGTTGAAGGGAAAATCGCCATCCTCTCGAGCCCATGTGGGCGGATGGTCGAGGCGTACAATCAGATCAAGGCCATAATAGTCGGCGGCCTGCACCAGGAAATCAGGATACTCCCAGTACCAATCTCCTGGCAGCGGCTCTATCTCCTGCCAGGGAAAGACCTGCACAATGGCTTGGAATCCGATCTCCTGGGCCTCTCGCAAAAGGGTATCGTCGGGCCTCAAGGTGTGGGCCGCCGGAAGCAGGCGGATCTGAGGATAAGGTAGGGAGCGAGAGAATGATCGCATCAACGCCGTCCAACTATCCATCCTTGCCCGCCTACCCATCCGGAGTGGGGCTTCACGTAGTGGACATTCCGCGTCTGGGCCACGAAAGAGGCCGCGATCAGTGGCGACGTAGATTCTCCCCTCCACAGGATCAATCAGAAGGTCGTTCACCGTGGCGTCGGCTGGGATCCCTGAGATCCGGTACCAGGTCATCCCCTGGTCGCAGGACTGATACAAACCCGCATACATAGTGCCCGCGTAGATACGCCCGTCAGGCAATATCACGAGAGAAGTCACTGTGTCCTTGATCACTTCAGGCGCGCAACGGTGCCAGCGGCCTCCATTTGCATCAGTCCATATCCCTCTTGTAGTCCCCAGGTAACGGGAGGTGCCATCTGGGCTAAAGGCGATGGCAAACACGCTTTCATCTGAGAAAGGCAAAGGCTCTCTCTGCCAGCGTTTCTCCTTCGGGTCCCACTGGAAGAGTCCATCCTGAGTGCCCGCGAAGAGCTCCCCAGACGGCGAACGGGCCATGGATAACACCACGTGATGGACTTCCATCCCGTCCCAGCGAGCCTCCCAGGTTTGCCCCTCATCCTGGCTTTCATAGACGCGCTCAAAAGCGAGCCGGGCGAATAAGTGGTGGGGGGCGGCCGGATCTGTCAGGAGGCCTACTATGCCGCGCGGCGTCGGTGTGGAGGAAGCCTCCTCCCACGTTCTTCCCCCATCCGTGCTACGCGAGAGGCCGCTCTCCGTGCCTGCGTAGATCGTATAGGTCGCGCCATCGCGAGCTAAAGCGTAGAAATGCCGATACCCGAGCTCACGCGCCGTTGGAAGCCAAGCCTCCCCGGCGGGGGCCCGCCGATATAGACCGAGAGGCGTCGCTGCCACTAATCCTATCCTCTCATCTCCGGCTAACGCCCTCACGACAACTCGTCCTGGCCCCCTCCCACAACGTTGCCATGTCTTACCTTGATCGGTGCTTCGATATACACCGCCCCTGGTGGCAGCGTATAGCATGCTCTTCCCAGAGGCTTCCTCAACAATAGCGAGCCCCAAGACGATGGCATCACGCGGCAACCCTTCACCGCTCAACACCCAAGTCTGTCCGTAATCCTCTGAACGAGCGACGGCCCCCTCCAGCCCCGCATAGAGGGCACCATCTGGGGTCATGACGAAAGAGTAAGCTCGCTTATCCAGGCTGGATGCGAGGCGCCAAGTGCGGCCCGCATCCTCCGAGCAATATACATGCGTCGAGGTACCTACACAGGCCCGTTGTCCTGTTTCTTGATCTACTAGAAGCGCCGCAATATATTCCCCTTCGAATTCTGACACCTGTCGCCAGTGATCCCCGTGATCCCAGCTGATCCATAAACCGTGCCCAGCCGTGCCTAAAAGGATCAAAGATCCGTCCGGTGACACATCGACGGTCAGAGCGCGAGGTTCCTCGCGGATGCGTTCCCAACGTCCCCGGTGATCCAGACGGAAAAGCCCGTTCCTCGCCTCCACTGCGTACAGGCGCCCAGCGGCGTCCTGAGCGAGGTGGAGGACGCCCTCGTCAAAGATCGGCACGAGCTGCCACTCCGATGCGCTTGCCTCGCGAAAGAAGAGTCCACCTTTTGTCCCTGCCCACCAGCGTTGGCGCGAGGCATCCCACAAAAGTGTGAATACCGAGTGCTCGTGGGGCCCTGGCATTCCAGACACTCCTGCCTGCTCCCAAGTCGCACCACCATCCAGCGAACGCCAGAGCCCTGGCAGCTCATATGTCCCAGCATATAGGACGTCTGGATCCGCCGGATCAACGGCCAAAGCTAGCACGGAGGCGTATGCAGGTAGGCCATCATCCCAACGCTCCCATGTGGGGGTAGAGGAGACCCCCGATGAGAGACTCACATCAGGAATAGAGACCACTCCTGACGGGAGCGATGAGATGAAGAGCCCAAGGAGAGAGATGAAGACGATGTTCCACATAAGGGCTAATGGATCCTCACTCCGGATGTCCGCTAGGAGACAAAGAGCCTCCTAGCTTCTTTAACGCGTCGGTGAGCGTCTCATTGGCTCGCTCCATAACTTCCGCGGCCACCAGGATATCCTGCGCGGCAGCGCCAGCCTGGCTGGCCCAACGCCGAAAGTTCTCAGCGTGCTCCGCATTGTGATCCAGTGTGGGATGAGGACTCGCAGCTTCTCGATGTCCTCCATAGAAGCTCTCCACGCCATTTAATGAGGTGTCGGGGTAGACTTGCTTTATAGACGATAACCTGTACAATGCATGGTGAGGTGACAGCCGGGCCATGGGGGGATAGCGCAACTTGTCGCCAGCTCTATCCCTCCCATGGCCCTGGCGGCCGTGGCCGGGCTAGCTCCCTCAGCGATCACTCCGAAGAAGTTTCAAGCTCCTCTATCCGCTGGGCGATCGCGTCGAGTTGCGCCTTGAGCTGCTCGGCCTGGGCTCTTAGGAACTCTACCTCCTGCTCCGGCGCTGGCGCGCCTGGGGCCATCCCGTAGGCTGGAGGTACTCCCCAAGCCGGGGCATATCCCGCGCGGGCCCAGCCAGGTAGCCCGGTGGCGTAATACATATTTCGCCAACCGCGACCGCCCCAGCCGCCCCACACGCCACGGCCCCATCCCATCCGATAGCCGAAGGGATTCATAAACCCAGGAACGCCGAAGCCAGCACAGAACCCAGCTCCTCGCCCTGTCATTGGCCCTAAACCCATCGGTCCTGTTCCATCTCCTCGTGGCATGTGATCACCTCCTTGAGATTAAGCTTCTACCAAAAGCGATACGGGAAGAACCGCCCCCAGTACGGGAAGGCGCCAGGCCATCCCCAAGCCGGGACATAGCCTGCTCGGGCCCAGCCGGGGAGTCCTGTGATGTAGAAGCACCAACCGCGGCCACCCCGGCCGCCCCACGGGAATGGCCACCAGCCTCCCCAATATCCGAACGGAGGCGCAAACCATCGGCCTCTGAACCCTCGTGGCATTTCACCCACCTCCTCAAGTGACTTCTGGAGGGCGAAAGCCCTTCCTAGTGTTCTTCTCTCACTCTCGAACCATCATGGTGCCACACTTGGGACATGTGATTTGATAGCAAGGTGTGCCCGCCTGGTGCGGCACCCGATGCCCACAATTAGGGCATATGCAATAACCACCAGGGCCTGCGCCTGGCCGAGTGCCACCCATACGGCCTCGACCGCCCTGCCCAGCGCCTCGCCCGAAGCCACGACCGCCGCCTCGCCGAAATAACGGCATCGATATCACCTCCTCACTTAGATGATGGGCCCCCTACGTCGCCAGCACCTCCCTCCCCTTCGCCATCGATGGCGCGCCCATCGGCCACGTTGAGAGGGCATCACGTTGGGGGCTGAGAGCCACCCTGTCTGAATATCCCTAGACGGGGCCCTCGCCGCGGAGGCCCTCCAGGCCGCTATAAGGCCGGGAAGCAACTCCCGCCCCGCCCAGACCAGGGCCGCCCCCACGGCAGGCCACAGACGCGTCCACCAGCCGATCTCCGGCCGGGGGACGAGAGGTGTCTCCTCCCGCCTTTGCATCACAGACGTCGGCCTCACGGGGACCAGAGTCCTTGATCCCTCGCTCCGGGCCGGCTGTAATACCTCAGTGGCTGAGGGGACGGCCATGGCGGTGACTGGCTCTTCCTGTCGGATGGCACCCTGAGGACATACCTCGGCGCACACGCCACATGCTGTGCAGCGCTCCGCCAAGATCTGGGCCCGCCCATCCGCCAGCTGGATGGCCTGCTGTGGACAGGCCTGGACGCAGGCCGCGCACCCAGTACATAGCGATTCATCCACCCGATACACTTATTCCACCTCCTCGCCTTGCTGCTCTTTTTCCAGCTCAGCGATGCGCTCTTCGACCCACTTGAGCTGGTCCTGCAGCCAGGCCTGTTGATCCTTCAGGATGGCGAGCTCATCCTCAGACGTCATCCACCACGGCCTGACCCCGAGGAACCACCACCAGGCATACGGGCCCGGAACGCCACGCCACCCCCAGGCCGGGAACCATCCAAAACGCATCCACCCCGGTAATCCTGTCATGTAATACATCCATCGGTAGCGCATCTGTCCACCTCCTTCACCTAGGTGATCCACGCCGCTTTTGAGCCTCGTAGGCGGCCAGGAACCGATCCAGCTCCTCGCGTGTCCGTTGCAGAGCTTCTATCCACCAGCGGAGGTACTCCTCTCCCGCAGGCGTCACCCGATAAACCCTCCGAGGGGGCCCAGGCCCGGCGACATCCCATTCGGAGACGACCCAGCCCTCTTGTTCCATCTCCCTTAACGTCCGGTATACGATGCTAGGGTCGATGGAGCCCTCCGCGAATCCGAAACGTTGTAGGCCTTCAACCAGGCTATATCCGTGGCTTGCCCCCTCCCGCAACAACAGCAGGAGGCAGGGCTCGATGAAACGGGTGATATAGCGAGGACACGCCCCACCTCTCCATGGCCCGTGCCCCAAGCGTCTACGCCACCTACCTCTTGGCATCCGTCTCCTCTATAAACCTTCCCACGCGTAACAGGACCTTATCTCGATGTGGATTATAACACCTTATATGCAAATTGTCAATATGGTCTTTCGGTCCTATACATGAACTGAGGCTCGTTGGAGACCGTCTGATCCACTTACGCGAAGCCCTGGCCTGTGCGCGGTTGGAAAGGATCAGGTTGTCAAACCACAGACTTGGCGATATAGTAGCTATCACTGTGTGAGGTACAGCTCAAGGTGACCTGAAAGCAGGAGGGACGGATGAAGCTCGCGATCTCCAGCTATTCTTTTAACCGGTTCGGTGAGCAGATCGAGGGCCCCAAGCCTCCGCCGCTCGTCGAGATGATCCGGGCCGCGGCGGAGTACGGGGTCTCTGGCATCGAGCTGCTGGGCATCCACTTCGAATCCACCGAGCGTGGCTATCTAAATGAGCTCAAGTACGCCGCCCTGAAGAACGGCATCGAGATCTGCGCCGTGTCCGCTCATCACAATTTTGTCCATCCCGATCCCGAGGAGAGGTACCGGCAGATGGAGATCGTCACCAAGTGGGTGGATGTGGCTGCGTACCTGGGGGCGAAGGTGGTGCGCGTCTTCGGTGGGCGTTGGGGCACGATCCGGGATTTCAGCGCCTACATGGCGGCCAAGGGCCAGGAGCCGCCCCTGGAGGGATATACGGATGAGCAGGCCCTGGGTTGGGTCATCGATGCTTTCAAGATGTGCACTTACTACGCCGAGCAACATGGCGTGGTATTGGGGCTGGAGAACCATTGGGGATTCACCGGCGACGCTGAGGGCACGCGTCGCATCATCGAGGGGGTGGGCTCTCCCTGGTTACGAGTGATCTTGGATACCGGGAATTTCCTGGTCGATGCGGATGCCCAGCGGGCCGCCCTGGCGCCCTACGCGGTCATGGTCCATGCCAAGACGTACATCGGCGGCGGCATCTATTACACGATGGACATCGACTACCGAGAGATCAGAGAGCTTCTGGAGCGGGTGAGCTTCCGAGGCTACATCTCTCTGGAGTTCGAGGGGAAGGCCCATCCCGATGAGGGGATCCCGCAGAGTCTGGCCATGCTCCGGGAGGCGCTCGGATCAGCTTTGCGGTGAAAGGCTTATCTCCCAAAGCGCGAGAGGAGATCTGAGGCGCTGTGTCTTCGACACATCAGTACACATGAAGTGGACGGTCTCACTGCGAAGGAAAGAAAGAAGGCCATGTTGGAGATCAAGGTTCCGGGTTGGCGGACGTTACGCCTGGAATATCTAGTGATGGATCTGAACGGCACTCTGGCTGTGGACGGTATCCCGCGGCCGGGCGTTACCGAGGCACTGCGGTCGCTTCGCTCTCGCCTGCACCCCTTGCTGTTGACAGCGGACACCCATGGCACAGCTCAGAGGGTAGCTCAAGAGCTCGGGGTCACTTTGCATCGCTTGGAGCCAGGCGATCAGGTCGCGCAGAAGCGGGCGATCGTGCGAGATCTGGGGGCCGATCGAGTGGTCGCCATGGGGAACGGAGCCAATGATGCAGGCATGTTGGCGGAGGCCGCGCTGGCCATCGTGGTCATGGGGGAGGAAGGGGCCGCGCGACAGGCCCTTTTGGAGGCCGACGTGATCGTGCGTGATCCATTGGAAGGATTGGCTCTGTTGCAACACCCACGCAGGCTCGTTGCCACGTTGCGGCGCGCCTAATAGAGCTCATAAGAGCCGGCTGGCTCGCGCGTGAGCCAGCCGGTTATGAGCTCTAAACACTTGCATGACGGTCAGGAGGTGACGTCCTGGGTCTGGGGTTGTTCCTCAGTCCCTGTTTCCTCATCCTCCCTTAACGCCTTGCGGAAGTCACGGATCCCGCGCCCAATCGCGCCCCCCAACTCCGGCAGGCGACCGGCCCCAAAGACGGCGAGAACGATCACGAGAATGATGATAAGCTCCGTCGGTCCCAGGTTCGGCATGGTTACCCAACACCTCCTCCCAAGGATGTGGCCATGACCCGACCACGCATGTGCACTTTAAGATTACCACATCCTGCATGACCCGACAAGTCCCCGCCTTCCATGATCGGGCATCGCTTTTTATTTTCGCTCATATTGGCATACGCGACGTAAAGTGGGGCGAGGCATGGGTAGCCTCGCCCTTAGTCCGATTCGATAACTTACGGTATAATCGAGGTGTCTTGTGTACCGCGCGCCCGGTAGCCGGATCTGATGGTGCTCGTAAGGGAGGAGGGGGCTTGTCAAGAACATCAGGGTGGAATCCGCCAGGTTGATCATGACCCGTCGAATCATCGAAGGACATGTCTCATCAGCTGGGGCGAGGGAAGAGGGGATGAGCGTCTGGTCGGCCGCTTTGTCCCTGCTGATCGGGTTGGGTGGTTGGGCTGGCCTGGCTTATCTGATCCTCGTCTATCCCCCAAGCGTCGCTACGCAGATGATCTTCTTCCTCCTCTTCTTCATCGCCGTGACCAGTACGGCCGTCCCCGTGGTGCTCGTCTTATATCGCGTCGTCCCCGCGTTGGCCGAGAGGCGTCACAGCCGGGGGACGATCCTGCGGCAAAGCGTATGGATAGGGCTGTTCGCCTCCGGGGTGATGGGGTTGCAGGCCGCCCGACTACGCGACCCGATGCTGATGGTCATCCTGGGAGTGGTTTTGATCTTATTGGAGACTTATTGCCAGCAACGGGGATGGTAGCGTGATCCTGGCGGCAGCTCAGGCCCACTTGGAGGAGTGGACGCAGACCGCGGTCCTCTACGTGCGCCCTCAGGCGGTCAACTTGCTTTTGGGGAAGGAGCGTAGTTTTTCATTTGACATCAGCGGTCGGCCCTTCGGCGCCTTCTGGGAGGGGATGACGTATCGCCGCGGCCTGGACAACCGTTGGATGGCCAAGTGGTCAGAGCGACGTGATGGCCGACGGGCGCGCCAGCGCAGATGGCTGAAGCCGGAGGAGGCTCGCTCTTTGCTGGAGCGAGCCCACCGATTGGCGGAAGCCATGCGCGTGAAGGTCCTGGACGGGGAGGCTCGCTCCCTGGATGGGGATCCCCTGATGGACGAAGATCGTGAGCGCCTTCTCCCCGCGCTGGATCGCATCCTTGCCCTCGACTGGGAGGCCCTGGAGGCGGATCGGGAGCGTTTCTTAAAGGTCTACAAGCCGATCGGCATCCTGCCACCGGATCAATACCTGGCCCTGGTCCTTCAGGCCACTGAGGGGTGCTGGCATAACGCTTGCACGTTCTGCACCTTTTACAGGGATCGCCCGTTCCGCGTGAAGAGCCCGGCGGAATTCGAGGCGCACATCCAGGCCGTGCTCGAGTTCTTCGGCCCGGCCGTGGTGCTGCGTCGCACGATCTTTTTGGGCGATGCCAACGCGTTGGTGATCCCCTTCCCCAGGCTGATGGAGCTGTTCGAAGTGATGAATCGGCAACTTCCCATCGCGCCAGGGGGATCGGAGACCATCGGGGGCGCCCCATGGCCATCCGCTCGCTCGCATCGCTTCTCCGGCGTGTATTCGTTTATAGACGCCTTCAACGTGCACCGCAAATCGGTGGACCAGTGGCGGATGTTGCGGGAGGGCGGCCTGCGTCGGGTCTACATCGGGATGGAGTCGGGCGACGATGGGTTGCTTCGCTTCCTGAACAAGCCGGGGACCGCCGCAGATGTCGTTCAGGCGGTGCAGCGCTTAAAGGAGGCGGGGATAGCCGTCAGCGTCATCATTTTACTGGGAGCGGGTGGCGAGGCTTACTTCGATGCTCACGTACAGGGCACGGTTCAGGCCGTTAACGCCATGCCGCTGCGAGGAGGTGATATCATCTATTTCTCCGAGTTCGTGGAGCAACCTGGCAGCGCATATATCAGACTGGCCCGGGCGACCGGGATCCGGCCGCTTGATGAGGATCGCATCCGCGAGCAGGAGCGTCTGATGCGCTCTGGGTTCCGCTGGCAGGATCCTTCCAGTCCCCCACGGATCTCCCTATATGACATTCGTGAGTTTCTCTACTGACAGGCATCGCGCCATCGCGCGAGAGTAAGGCGTTCACCCTCGAAGGCGCTTCATCGCGAGATCTCCCTGCGCGTCAGAGGCGAGGTCTTGTATCCAAAGTCTAAAGGAGGTTCCCTTTGAGAGCGCGAGGTTTCCCTTCCCGTATCGTTTTTTGGGCTTTTGTGGCCGTGATGGGGGGGCTGCTGGCCGCTTGTGCCGGGCAGATCGTCCCCCCAGCGCCTGCCGTCTCCACGCCGGAGGCCTCTCCCACCGTGGCGGAGCCCACGGAGGTGGCGCAGCCGGCCGAGACGCCGACCATGCCAGCGCCCTCCCCCACGGAGGAGCTGGAGCTCCTCCCACCGAGTGGCGAGGTAGACGGCATACCTGTGGGCTTCACCCGCGATGGTCATGCCTATCGCGGCAATCCCGACGCCACTGTAGTCATGGTGGAATACAGCGAATATCAATGTCCTTATTGTGGCCGCCACGTTCGGGAGACGGCCCCCAGAATTCGAGATGAGTATATCCGCTCCGGAAAGGTCGTCCACGTCTTTCGCGATTTCCCGCTGGATGACCTGCATCCGCAGGCGCGCAAGGCGGCCGAGGCGGCGCGCTGCGCGGGTGAACAAGGTGCGGAGCAGTTCTGGTTGATGCATGACGCGCTGTTCCGGCGTGTTGAGCAGTGGGCCGGGCGGGATAACGCGGTGGACATCTTTAAGTCGTATGGACAGGAGTTGGGGCTGGATCGCGAGGCTTTCGAGGAGTGTCTGGATAGCGGTCGCACCAGCGCGGCCATCGACGCCGATCTCGAGGCGGGCATGGCCGCCGGCGTTCGGGGCACGCCGACCTTCTTCCTGAACGACTATCGTATCGTGGGGGCGCAGCCCTTCGAGGCGTTCCAGTCCGCCATCGACGCTTTGCTGGAGGGCCGTACGCCGCCGACACCCGAGCCGCGGATCCCTTATTGGGCCACGGCCGAGGGGATGTCCCCGGATCCGGAGAGGTCGGGTTATACCATGGCCGGTGATGTCTATAAGGGATCCCCTGATGCGCCGGTCGTCATCTTCGAGTTCTCCGACTTTCAGTGTCCATACTGCCGCCGGTTCGCCATGGATACGGCGCCTCAGTTAGACCAGGAATATGTGAAGACGGGAAAGGTGCGTTTCATCTACAAGCACTTCCCGCTGTCCTTCATTCACGCCAACGCCGAGGCCGCCGCGATCGCTTCCGAATGCGCGGGGCAGCAGGGCAAGTTCTGGGAGATGCATGATCGCCTCTTCGAGACCCAGGAGGAATGGGCTAAGGCATCGGACGCGCCTTCCTTCTTCAGCTCCCTGGCTGAGGAGATCGGATTGGATCTTCAGGCTTATCAGGCCTGCGTGGAGGCCCCTGAAGCTCGGGGCAAAGTGGTGAGCGACTTCAGTGAGGCCAGACGGATAGGTCTTCGGGGGACACCGACGTTTATCATCCTGAAGGGCGAAAGCGGTCAGCTCATCCCGGGGGCCCTTCCCTACGAGCAGTTCAAGCAGGTGTTGGACAAATTCGTTACCGAGGAATAGTGGGTGGGTGTGGAGCTTCCCGAGCTCCACACTGTAGGAAATCCTACTTGTGATCGCTGCCCCCGATGGGAAGTCATCGGGGGCAGCGCGCGTTGACTGAGCTTGCGTGAACATCAATTTTGTGGGATCTTCTTGATGATTCCTCAAGAAAAAACTCCTTGACAGGGTTTCAGAGAATGTGCTAGAATGTTAATGAATCATAAGGATGTTTCTTCATGGATGTTTGCACGAGTGATTCCACGCTCGTAAAGCAGGTTTTCTCCATAAAGCTCCTCTTCCCTCAATCGCGAATAGGCGCGTTGTCGCGTGTCGGTTGCGTCGTCGCTCTCCCAATCTGCGCTTCTTCGGTTGGTATCAGCCTCGTTGATGCATTGCGCCGCTGACCTTTGAGTTGGGCGATCTCCGCTATCGCCAAGGAGGGAGCAAAATGAAAGAGAGTCGGTTGTCTCGCCGGGACTTCCTGCGCCTGTCCGCTGCGGCGACCGCAGGTGCCATCGCGGTGGCATGTGCCCCACCTGCAGCGGCTCCGCCGCCC
>DUEN01000140.1 GCA_011176545.1 Caldilineae bacterium
CACTGCAACAGGGGCACCCCCTCGGTCAGGATGGGTGGTGGCGTCCCACGAGTGGCCCCCTCCGCGTCGGGTGGGACATTGAGCAATAAGGCATGAGGATGGCGCTCCCGCACCAGAGCGCGGGCCTGCTCCAGATCGGGAGCGGCCAACACCTCATACCCCTCCAATCGCCGCCGTAGATAAGCCGCTCCTTCGCCCTGATCCACCACCACCAGGCTCAGGCGCTCGCCCTTTGGCTGTTCCTCAACAGGATGAGTAGGTAGGAGAAAACCCACCTGCTTGGGCATGATTGGCAACGAGAAGTAGAAGGTGCTTCCCCGCCCAACCTGACTTTCCGCCCAAATCCGTCCACCGTGCATCTCTACGAAGCGCTTCGCGATGGCTAACCCAAGCCCGGTGCCCTTGTCCGAGGAGGATTTTCGCGCCGGGATCTGATGAAACTCTTTAAACAGGGTCTTCAACTGCTCAGGCGGGATTCCAATGCCGGTGTCCGATACGGACACAATGACCTCGCCCTTACATCTGACCGCTCGAACACGAATCTCCCCTCGTTCGGTGAAACGGCTGGCATTCGCGAGGAGGTTGAGCAAAACCTGTCGGATACGCGTGCGGTCGATGAAGAGCGGCGGCAGCGGTTCGGGCACATCCACGTGCATCTCTACCGGCTTACTCCGTAGCAAGCGCTCCGTCAGCCCTACCGCTTCCTGCATAACCTCTTTCAAGTCAGTTGGCTCGCGACGGATAGGCATCTTCAACGCCTCGATACGTGCCAGGTCCAGGATATCATCCACGAGGTCGGAGAGATAGCGGGCGCTGCGTTGGATCTCAGCGATATCCCGTCGCAGGGTGGGCGTCCACTGCACGTCCCCATATACCTCAGGAAAGCGCTGCATGACTTCCAGGAAGCCGAGGATGATGTTCAGGGGGGTACGAAGCTCGTGACTGACGTGAATCGCGAATTGTTCCTTCAGATGGCGGGCTTCCGCGGCCTCACGATGAGCCGCCACCAGCTCGCGATTGCGACGTTGGAGCAAATCGTTGGCCAGATTTAAGGCTTTATTAAGCCGGTTCACCTCGCCGCGCTGCTCTCGCGCCTCCTTGGTTAGGGCAAAAGCGCGTGCGCTATGGTGCCAGGCCTGTACCAGAGCGGCGCGTAGGGAGACCATCGCCAGCGTCTGAAACAAGGCCAACATGACAACTAAAGCGCCAGGAGCCAGCCAAGCGGATGGAGGGGCGTCAGGTGCAGCCAGATATAGGATCGCGAAGGCAGCCGTTCCTAAAATCGGGACACACCAGGGAGATAACATCATCCCCGTCAACAGCACAGGCACGGCGAAGAAAAACCCTGCCAGAGGCAAGTCATAGCCTGCATAGGCTAGAGTCACCGCGGCAAAGGCGCTTCCCACGAGAGCAAACGCAGCCGTCTGAGGGCAGCGCCTGGCCATATTTCGCACAAGAACCCCGACGACGATCGCTACAACGACGAGCGGCACGAGGTCGAGTCGAGCCTCTGGCTGGGCCAATATGTACCACCAGGCCACCCAGGCGCAGGCGCTTAAGGCCACGGCCACGCAGGATATGATCTCCTGTTGCAGAGCTCGCCACTCCAACCTCTCCACCGTAGGGGCAGATATCCTATCCCCCATCTCCCTCACCTCCACCAGGCTGTCTAGGCGACATCAGGCACCGTAACACACATCCTTCACGAGCCTCCCAACCCTGATGCTCCCGCACACGGCAACAGGTGAACTTCATGATCATCTCGCATCCTGGGAAGGGGTCTCGAGCGTCACCATTCAAGTGACCTCGCCAGGCAACGCGAACTCGCACTGACAGCGTCCAAAACAAAAAGGAGACAGCCCGTGACGCTGTCTCCTGAAGTTCCCCCTTAACATCCCCCCATCCCCCGGCTGTAAGCCCTCTTCCCATCCATCGCCCTCTCAGCCAGGCCTGAAGCCGTCAGATCATGAAGGCGTTTCTCCCGATTTTCCAGGAGGCTCATGCCGCTGATCCTCCCCTTTTACTTCCCGCAGCAAGGCCAACCCGTGAGGCAGCGCGGGCAAGATCACCTCCAGGTTCTCCCGCACTGCCTTTGGGCTGCCCGGCAGGTTGACGATCAGCGTCCGCCCGCGAATGCCCGCGATCCCGCGACTTAACATCGCGTGTGGGGTCACCTTTAAGCTTTCCGCACGCATAGCCTCCGCGAACCCAGGCGCCTCTCGCTCGATCACCGCTCGGGTGGCCTCCGGCGTCACATCGCGCGGGGCAAAGCCGGTGCCACCCGTGGTCAGGATGAGATCCAGCTCCTCCTCATCGGCCCACCGTCGCAGCACCTCCTCGATCAGGTACTGCTCATCGGGGACGACCTGCTCCTCAACCACCAGCGCGCCCAGCCGATCTCGCACCATCCGTGAGATCAACGGGCCACTTTTATCCTCGGCCACGCCGCGGGAGACGCGGTCGCTAACGGTCAACACCCCTACTCGAAACACGAAATCTCACCTCGATTATAGAGGCGACCGGCCGGTCGCCCCTATAATCATATCGCTCATAATTATAGAAGACCTTGCTTTCCTAGGCTCCGTATTGTAGGGGCACGGCGTTGCCGTGCCTCTACAATTTCGCCCATTCTGATAGGACGAGGTATGCCTCTCGCCCACGTGTGTCTCTTAGCGCTTGGTGTATTGCGGCGCCTTGCGGGCCCGCTTGAGGCCGGGCTTCTTCCGCTCTTTCGCGCGCGCGTCGCGGGTGAGGAGCCCATACTGCCGCAAGACGGGCCGAAGGTTCTCATCCGTCTTGACCAGGGCGCGCGCGATACCCAGTCGCACCGCGTCGGCCTGACCGCTGATACCACCACCTTTCACCTTCACCGTGATATTAAACCGCCCCTCGGTGCCTGTCACCCGCAGCGGCTCCAACAAGCGATACACCAGCGTCTGCCGAGGGAAGTATTCCTCCAACGGCCGATCGTTCACGATGATCGTGCCGGCGCCCGGATACAGGCGCACGCGCGCGCTCGCGGTCTTCCGACGGCCCACCGCCTCGATATATCTAGCTGCCATACCCTTCGCTCCCCCTACGATCAGACTGAGCCAACTGGCTTACATCACAGATCCAACGGCTTCGGCTGCTGCGCGTGATGTGGATGATCAGGCGACGCGTAGACCTTCAGTTTCTTGATCATCCGTCGCCCCAGACGATTCTTGGGCAACATGCCGCGCACAGCCAGCTGGATGACCCGCTCCGGATGCCTGGCAAGCTGGTCTCGCAAAGAGATGCTCTTGAGGCCACCGGGATACCCTGAATGGCGATAGTAAATCTTCTGATCCAGCTTGCGGCCAGTCACCCGGATCTTATCCGCGTTGATGACGATGACGTAATCGCCGCAATCGACGTGCGGCGTATAGATCGGCTTATGCTTGCCGCGCAAGATCTTGGCGATCTCGCTCGCCAGCCGGCCCAGCGTCTTCCCCGTCGCATCGACGACGTACCACTCACGTTGGATCTCATTGGGTTTCGCGCTATAGGTCTTCACGCTCTCCTACTCCTCAACTGAGGTGATACACACAACCAGCTCGACTTCACCATGTCCCAGTTAATAGACGATCCCCATCAGGCACAGGCCGCACGCCGGCGCTGGGGGGGCGCATTGTGAGCGATCCCGGCTCTCCAGCACCTCGGCCACCCACTCAGGTGGCTTCTCCCCGCGCCCCACACACACCAGCGTGCCCACCATATTACGCACCATATGCTTCAGAAAAGCGTTACCCTCGATGTCGAACCGCAGCGTATGCCCTTCGCGCGTCCAGGTGGCACGCAGGATCCGCCTCACGGTGTTCTCACCCCGCGGCGGCCGACCGAAGGCGGCAAAATCGTGCTCGCCCACCAGGATGCGGGTCGCCTCCTGCATCGCCTCATCGTCCAAAGGCCCCGGCAGGACCCACGCATAACGCCGATGCAGAGGCGAGCGCCGCGGGCCGTTCCAGATCGTATAACGATAGTAACGGCTGCGGGCGCTAAACCGGGGATGAAACCCCTTGGGCGCCGGTTCTACTCCCCAGACGGCGATGTCCTCCGGCAACAAGGCGTTCCACGCGCGCTCCAGCGCCGAGATAGGATGATGCCAGCGCACCCGGAAGGCGACGACCTGTCCTGCAGCGTGTACCCCCGCATCAGTGCGCCCGGCGCCGATCACCCTGACCTTTTGTTGAGTCACCGCCTCTAGCGCCCGCTCCAGCTCCCCCTGAACCGTACGATGGGTTGCCTGTCTCTGAAAGCCGAAGAAGTCCGTGCCGTCGTATTCGACCCACGCTCGGAGGTAAAGTTCCCGCTCAAGCCCAGCTTTATCCGCAGCCAACTCGGCCGTCTGACTCCCCCGATCGTGAGACGACATTTATTCCACGAGCTCCAGCAACACCATCTCGGCGCCGTCGCCCTTGCGAGGGCCGAGCTTGATGATCCGTGTGTATCCACCTGGCCGGTTCTCATAGCGTGGCGCCCACACCTCGAACAGCTTGCGCGCCACATCCGGATCGTTCAACTGGGCGGCCGTCAGGCGGCGGGCATGGATGTAATTCCCGCCCGGGGCCAGCCCCTTCTTGGCCTTGGTGATCAGCTTCTCAGCGATAGGACGGACCGCGCGGGCCTTCGCCTCCGTCGTGCGGATCCGCCCATGCCGGAACAGCTCCGTGACCAGATTTCGGTAGAGTGCCCGCCGATGTCCAGAAGAACGTCCCAACTTAAAACCCGCTTTACGATGTCGCATCCCCACTCACCTCAGAGCGTTCTGGAAACCGCTGAGACGCCGAGAGCGCCGAAGGAAAACCTTTCGCGCTCCCCGTGCCTCTGCGGTGAGCCTTTCAGTACATCTCTACCTCGTCTCAGACTCACCACGCCACGACTAGCTCGCGCTCAACTCCACAGGAGCCTCGCCATCTTCCACTTCCTCTCCCTCAGAGGCCGCTTCGCGAGAGCTCCCCTCGAACTCGAAGTCGATCACGGAGAGGAACCCCTTCTCGTCAAGCCGCTCCAACAGCTCCCGCAGCGACTTGCGTCCGAAGTTGCGGATGGCCAGGACCTCGTCCTCGCCACCACGCTCCAGCATCTCCAGAATCTCGCCCACCTGTGTGATGCCCGCGCGCTTCAGGCAGTTATACGCACGCACGGAGAGCTCCAGATCCTCGATGGGCACCTCATAGATCCGGCTGGGGATACCCTCCTCCTCTTCCTCTTCAACCAGCGGCTCGGCTTCCATAGTGTCCACGCCGGCCACCAGTTGCAACAGCCGGACCAGGATCTTCGCTCCCTCGCTCACCGCATCACGCGGAGAGATCGTCCCATCCGTCCAGACTTCTAAGATCAGACGGTCGAAATCCGTCTGCTGGCCAACTCGCGCCCGCTCCACGGTATAATTGACTTTGCGGACCGGGCTGAAGATGGCATCGACCGGGATTTCACCCAGTGGCAAATTGCCCCGTTCCTCAGCTGGCGAGTATCCCTTCCCACGCTGCACCGTCAATTCCATCTCGAAGCCCGCATCTGCCGAATCAACGGTCAGCAGATACAGATCGGGATTGACGATCTCGACCTCCGGTGGGCACTGGATATCGCCAGCGAGCACTGGCCCTTCACCTTGCACCTCCAAATAGAGGCGGAACGGCCCTTCACCGGCGCATTTCATTCGAATCTGCTTGACGTTGAGGATCAACGCCGTTGTGTCCTCTCGCACATTGGGAATGGGCGAGAACTCATGGTACACATTGCTGATACGAATCGATGTCACAGCCGCTCCGGGCAGGGAAGAGAGAAGCACCCGGCGCAGGGCATTGCCCAAGGTGATGCCGTACCCGCTCTCCAAAGGGCCAATGATGAAGCGGCCATACTTTTGGGAACTGGCGTCACTTTCGATTCTGGGCAGCACTTGATCAAACAAGAGGACCAACCTCCTCTATCACGCCACATGGAATGAGACGTCCATCGCCTCCCTCCGCCCCACAAGGGATCGGGAAGCAAGGCCATACCCGTTCCACGCTAGCGACTGTAGTATTCGACGATCAATTGCTCGTTCAATGAGACGTCGATCTGATCGCGAGTGGGAAGCGCGACAACCCGTGCTGTCAACGCTTCCGGATCGAAACTCAACCATTCAGGCACCGGCCTCTCACCCAAGCGTTCCATGATCTCCTTGAAGTAGGTGGTCCTCCGGCTCCGGTCACGCACTCGAATCACATCCCCCTCCTTCACTAGGAAGGACGGGATGTTCGTCTTCCGGCCGTTCACCTCGAAATGGCCATGGCGCACCAACTGACGCGCCTGCGCCCGAGAGCTGGCCAGCCCCAGCCGATAAATGACGTTATCCAAACGGCGCTCCAGCAGGATCAGCAGGGTTTCACCCGTCAACCCCTTGCTGCGCTGAGCCTCCCTGAAGTAGCGCCGGAACTGCCGCTCCAGGACACCGTAGATACGCTTGGCCTTCTGCTTCTCACGCAGCTGCAACCCATAATCCGACTCGCGACGGCGGAACCGGGCCTGGGGCCCATGCATCCCAGGCGGATAACTACGCCGCTCAAAGGCGCACTTGGGTGAGAAGCACCGCTCGCCCTTGAGAAATAGCTTCTGCCCTTCCCGACGACACAGCTTACAAACCGGTCCTGTATAACGTGCCAAGATAACCTCCGTTTCCTCTCATGTTTCCCAAAGGGGTTTACAGCTTGGCGACCTTCTTCCCCCTTGTCCTGCGTGAACGATCTTCGCGCTCAAGCGACATTACACGCGTCGCTTCTTCGGCGGCCGACAACCGTTATGCGGGATCGGCGTGGCATCCGTAATCGAGCGCACGATCAGGCCAGACCCCTGCAGCGTACGGATCGCGGCCTCTCGCCCGGGCCCAGGCCCCTTCACGAACACATCCACCTCTCGCATGCCCATATCTAGGGCTGCCCGGGCGGCCTCGTTGGCCGCCATCTGGGCCGCGTAGGGCGTGCTCTTACGGGATCCCTTGAATCCCACCGAACCCGCGCTGGCCCAGGCCAGCACGTCGCCCTTCATGTCCGTGATCGTGATGATCGTGTTATTGAACGTGGCCTGGATGTGAATCTGCCCCTCAGGCACCAATCGGCGCTCACGACGCGCCCGCCTCCGTGTGGATCGTCTCCTCGCCATCCTACCTCCTACCCTCTCAAGTCACCCAAGGCGATCACATGTCCCCACGGATGGCGCCCCGCGCCCAGGAAGCGATCAGGGCGCCACCCATCGAAACCCAACGATAAACCCCGGTGATATATCACTTCTTCGCTCGCGACCGTCGCCGGCCCGGCACCGTCTTGCGCGGCCCGCGCTTCGTGCGCGCGTTGGTGCGCGTGCGCTGCCCGCGCACGGGCAGGTTGCGGCGATGCCGGATGCCGCGATAGCAGCCGATCTCCGTCAGCCGCTTGATGTTCATCGTGACCTCGCGACGGAGGTCACCCTCCACCGTGTAGTTGCGGTCGATGAAATCGCGCAGCCGGGCGATCTCCGCCTCGGTCAGATCCTTCACACGCTTATCCGGGTGGATCCCTACCTGGTCCAGGATCTCACCGCTCCTGGAGCGCCCGATGCCGTAGATGTAGGTGAGCGCGATCTCGATCCGCTTATCTCGCGGCAGATCAACGCCAGCAATACGCGCCATGATCTCCTCCTATCAAAACTCAAGCACCCAAGGACAACCTCGGTGGTCCCTCGTCACCCATCAACCCTGTCGTTGCTTGTGTCGAGGGTTCGTGCAGATGACGCGGACCACGCCTCGTCGCCGGATGATCTTACAATTCTCACAACGTCGCTTCACAGACGGTTTGACCTTCATCGTCTCCACTCCTTCTCCAGTCCTTTATGAAACCTCTTCCCAACCGAACTCGGATGCGTACAAAATGAGTGCCCTCGCCTTACCTCGCTACAATCGAGTCAAGATCTCTGGCTCGCCGTCCGTCACGGCGATCGTATGCTCGAAGTGAGCCGACAGACGGCCATCGGCCGTCACCACCGTCCACCCATCGGATAAGACCCGGGTTCGCCAGGTCCCCGCGTTCACCATGGGCTCCAAGGCGATCGTGAGCCCAGGCCGCATTACCGTTCGGCCGTCCCTGTCATGCTCGTTCACATAATTCAAGACCTGCGGGGGCTCATGCATGGCCCGGCCGATGCCATGTCCAGTGTACTCTCGGACGACGTTAAACCCACGTTCCTCCACATACCGCTGGATCGCGGCCGAGACCTCCTGTAGTCGATGGCCGGCCCGAGCCGCCGCGATGCCTGCATACAGGGCTCCTTCCGTGGCCTCCAACAACCGCTGCGCCTCCTCGCTGATCTCGCCGACCGGGTACGTCCAGGCGGCATCCCCATAGAATCCCCGATAGATGGCCCCTACGTCGATGCTGATGATGTCCCCTTCACGCAAAACGCGCTTGGGGCTGGGAATCCCATGGACCAGCTCCTCATTCAGCGAGGCGCAGATCGTCGCCGGAAAATCGTTATGCCCGGTATGTGGATATCCCTTGAAGGCCGGCTCCGCGTTACGGCGTCGGATCAGGTCCTCCGCCGCGGCGTCCAGCTCGGCGGTGGTCACTCCCGGCCGGATCATCCGCCGCATCAGCTCGTGGACCTCCGCCACGATGCGGCCGGCCTTGCGCATCAACTCGAGTTCCTCTTGGGTTTTTAAGGTCGGCCGGCGACGCCGTCCCCATCCGCGCCTCGTCACTCGGTTCCTACCCCTGCGACCTGGTGGATCGCGGCGAGCAGATCGCGATACACGGCATCGATCTCCTGCTCACCGTCGATCTCGACTAAGAGCCCACGCTCCTGATAGTACTCGATCAGCGGGAGCGTCTGTTCGAAGTAGACCTGCAGGCGACGGCGTACCGTCTCCTCGGTATCATCGCTCCGCTGATACAGCTCCCCCCCGCAGATATCGCACACACCGGGCTTCTTAGGCGGGTTGAACAGCGTATGATAGGTCGCCTGACACTGGCGGCAGATCCATCGCCCGGACAACCGCGCCACCAGCGTCTCCTCGCTCACCTTGATGTAGGGTACGATATCGACCTGAAGCCCTCTAGTCGACAGGGCCTCGTCCAGCGCACGCGCCTGAGCGACCGTTCGCGGGAACCCATCCAGGATAGCTCCCTTGGCACAATCGGGACGCTCCAGGCGCTCCATCACCATGCGGATGGTCACATCATCCGGGACCAACTCGCCTCGATCCATGTACTGCTTGGCGAGGCGTCCCAGTTCCGTCTGGTTGTTCAGGTGCTCTCGGAACAGGTCCCCCGAGGCGACGTGAGCGATGCCCAGCTCCTCGGTCAACAGTCGGGCTTGGGTTCCCTTCCCAGCCCCAGGCGCACCCAACAGCACGATGTACAGAGGCTTCGTCGCAGCCGTCACGTAAATCCTCTCCGCATTGAGGTTATGGGGCGATCCGGTTCTCCCGGCTACCGGATGAAGCCCTCATAGTGTCGCATCAACAGCTGAGCTTCCAGCTGCTTCATCGTGTCCAGCACGACGCCGACCACGATGAGGAGTCCCGTGCTAGTGATCAGCAACGTCTGCGTCTCCGTGATATCCCGGGCGATCCAGGGCAGGATGGCCACGATCCCCAGGAACACCGCTCCGACGAAGGTGATTCGGGAGAGCACCCCGTTCAGATATTCCTCTGTGCGCTTCCCCGGCCGGATGCCTGGGATGAAGCCGCCTTGTCGCTGCAACGTCTCGGCCAGATTCTGCTGACGGAAGATCACGTCCGTGTAAAAGTACGTAAACCCGATCACCATAAAGAAGTAGATGATCCAATACCAGGACCCCTGCGGGTTGAAGAAATTCGTGATCCCCGTCGCTATGCGAGCCACCCAGTCATTGGGAGCCCGCTGGAAATAGCTAGCCACGGTCCCTGGGAAGAGCAGGATGCTTTGGGCGAAGATCAGCGGGATCATGCCCGCCGAGTTCACCCGCAATGGGATATGCGTGCTCTGCCCTCCCACCACGCGGAGGCGGTTGCCGCGCATGGCCCGCACCCGCTTACCATATTGCACCGGGATCCGCCGCTGACCTTCCTGCACGACCACGATGCCGATGACCGTAATGGCCGTCAGGATCACAAAGGTGATCAATGCCGTCGGCTTGCTCAACAGGAGCTGTCCCACCCGCTGCGGGACCCGGGCCACGATGCCACCGAAGATGATGATCGAGATCCCGTTGCCGATACCCTGCTCCGTGATGAGCTCGCCCAGCCACATGGCGAACATCGTCCCGGCGGTCAGGGCGATCACCGTCGCGACGGTGGGCAGCGGATGCGTCGTCAGCCCGAAATTGGTCAGGATACCCTGACGCTGCAGCAATGTGGCCTGTCCAAACGCCTGCAGCGCCGCCAGAGGCACCGTCAACCAGGTCGTATACTGGTTGATCTTATTCCGCCCCTGCTCGCCTTCTTTGGCCAGCTCCTCCAGCTGCGGGATGATAGGCATCAACAGCTGCATGATGATCGAGGCCGTGATGTACGGGTAAACGCCCATCGCCATGACGGAGAAATTGGACATGGCCCCGCCGGAAAACATATCCAGCAACCCCAATAGCTGGTTGCTCTCGAAGAGCTGCCTCAGCGCCGTGGCGTTCACCCCCGGTACCGGCACATGGGCGGCCAACCGATAGATCACCAGGATCAGGAACGTGATCAGGATCTTATTGCGTAGATCGGGCAGGCGAAAGGCGTTCTTTATGGCCTCAAGCATCCTCTATCTCCCTCATACTGTACGCGGCCGCACCTTCCGGATCTTCTCCAGCGGGATGACCTCCACCGACCCGCCGGCGGCCAGGATCTTCTCCCGCGCGCTGGCGGAGAACCGATGGGCGCGCACCTTCAGCGGGCGATCCACGTCCCCCTTCCCCAAGATGACGATGGGCTGATCCGGTGACTTAATGAGGCCAGCCGCCGCCAGCGACTCCGGCGTCACCTCCGCGCCGGCCTCGAACATCTCCAGCCGCTCCAGGTTGATGGGTTTATAATGGATCTTCCAGATGTTGGTGAAACCCCGCTGATGCGGCAACCGCCGGACCAGGGGCAACTGACCACCCTCGAAGTAGGGGCGCACGCCGCCTCCGGCTCGGGCGTTCTGACCCTTGCGCCCACGGCCGGCATACGTCCCGCCCTTGCCCGAGTTGCCTCGCGCCACGCGCTTACGCTTTTTCGTTGCTCCCTCTGGTGGACGTAACTCGTGTAGTTTCATTCCCCTTTAACCTCTTCCACACGTACCAGGTGTTGGACCTTCTTGATCATGCCGCGCACTACAGGCGTGTCCTCATGCACCACCGTATCGCCCAAATGGCGCAACCCGAGGGCACGCACCGTTGCCTTCTGCCTTCGCGAATAGCCGATCGCGCTCTTCACCCATGTGATGCGCAGGCGCTTCGTCTCGTTCGCTGCCATTACCGCTTCTCCCGCATCCAAAATGGCAACACCTCTTCCAATGGGCGGCCGCGGCGTTGCGCCTCGACCTCCGGATCCTTCAACTGCTCCAGGCCCGCCATAGTGGCCCGCACCACGTTCAGGATGTTGTTGCTGCCCAGGGATTTGGATAGTACGTCCTTCACGCCAGCGGCCTCCAACACGGCACGGACACCACCGCCAGCGATGACGCCGGTACCCGGCGCAGCCGGCTTGAGAAGGACCTTCGCCGCCCCATACTTGGCCACCACCTCATGCGGTATCGTGGTGCCTACCAGCGGGATCTTCTTCATGGAACGCCGAGCGCGCTCGCTCCCCTTGCGCACCGCCTCTGGGACGCCGCGCGCCTTGCCCACGCCCACGCCGACACGGCCCTTGTTATCCCCGACGACCACGACGGCGCGGAAGCTGAACCGCCGGCCGCCCTTCACGACCTTGGCCGTACGCTTGATATCGATGACACGCTCGTCCAGTTCCTCGATCCCTTCCATCTGTTCCTGTGCACCCTCTCTTCTCGGTGGCATGTATCCTCCCCATCCCTTAGAACTGCAAGCCAGCCTCACGTGAAGCTTCCGCTAACGCCTTAACGCGACCATGATAGCGATAACCGCCGCGATCGAACACCACCTTCGTAATGCCCGCGGCCAGGGCCCGCTTCGCCACTAACTCTCCGACCTTTCGGGCCTGTTCCGTCTTCGTCAGCCCATCCAGTTGCCCCCGCAGCTCGCGATCGATCGTTGAGGCTGCGACCAGGGTCACTCCCCGCTCATCGTCAATGATCTGGGCATAGATGTGCCGCAGGCTGCGAAAGACGTTCAACCGAGGACGCTCGGCCGTGCCAAAGACCTTACGTCGCACGCGGCGGTGCCGACGCAGCCGTGCCTCCCGAGGTGTTAACTTACCCATACGCCCACAATCCTCCTCGACCAACCATCGACGTCCACAAGTGGTCATCACGCCACGCGGCCAGCCTTACCGGCCTTCTGGCGCACGTACTCACCGACGTAGCGAATACCCTTCCCCTTGTAGGGCTCCGGCGGGCGAACATCGCGGATCTTGGCCGCGATCAGCCCCACCAGCTCTTTATCTATGCCCTTCACGCTGATGCGCTGGCCGCTCTGGCTCACCTCAAACGTGATCCCCGGCGGGGGCACGATCTCCACAGGATGGGAATACCCCACCTGCAAGATGAGGCGATTCCCCACCAGATCCGCGCGGTAACCAACACCGCGGATCTCCAGATCCTTCTGGAAGCCCTGGGTGACCCCAGTCACCATATTCGCCAGCAACGCCCTGGTCAGCCCATGCAGCGCCTTGTGAACCCGGTTGTCAGAGGGACGCTTTACAATCAGCTGTCCATCGGACAACTCGATGATCATATCTGGCGAAAAGGTCCGGGTCAACTCCCCTTTGGGCCCCTTCACGGTCACCGTATTCCCGGGCGCGATCTCGACTGTCACCCCGTCGGGAATCGGAATAGGCATCTTCCCGATACGAGACACCGCTCTACCTCCCCCTCACAGGATACCCCGCCACGACCCCTACCACGAACCCCATCGGGCGAAGCTACCACACGTAACAGATCACCTCGCCACCCACTCCCAGCCGGCGGGCCTGACGATCCGTCATGACCCCGCGCGGCGTCGAGAGGATGGCGATGCCCATGCCCCGGAGTACCCACGGGATCTCCTGCCGCTTCACATAGACCCGCCGCCCAGGCTTGCTGATGCGCTTCATGCCCGTGATGACGGGCTTACGATCCTGATCGTACTTCAGGATAATGCGCAACTGCGGCTGCGGCCGATCCCGGGTCACCTGATAATTCTGGATAAAACCCTCTTCCTTCAAGATGCGCGCGATGGCGACCTTCACCTTCGAGCTGGGCATCATGACCTGCTTATGGCCCACCATCGACGCGTTGCGGATGCGGGTCAGCATATCCGCGATAGGATCAGTCATCATAGGCCCTTACTCCATACCTCCGTCGCTGTATCCATGCGCCCACACGACCGCCATGCCCTGCCACATCCCGGCATGGCAGTAGGGCGGGAGCATGTCTACCAGCTCGATTTCACCACGCCCGGCAGCCGGCCCTCCAACGCCTCGCGGCGGAAACAGATGCGGCACAACCCGAAGCGCCGCATGTAACCACGCGGCCGACCACAGATCTGGCACCGATTACGGACCCGCACCTTATACTTGCGTCGGGCCTCCCGATAGATCATGCACTTCCTGGCCACGTTCGCTCTCCCTTACGCTACCTGCCGTACTGAACGACCAAATGGCATCCCCAACAGGCGCAGCAGCTCGCGGCCCTCCTCGTCCGTCTTCGCCGTGGTGACGATAGAGATCTCCATGCCGCGCACCTTGTCCACCGTATCGTAGTCGATCTCCGGCCAGACCAGCTGCTCTCGCAGGCCCAGCGTATAGTTGCCACGGCCGTCGAACGAGTCAGGCGAGACGCCACGGAAGTCACGCTGCCGCGGCAACGCCACGTTGAACAGGCGGTCCAGGAAGCTCCACATCCGATCGCCACGCAGCGTCACCTTGAGGCCGATCGGATTGCCCGCGCGCAACTTGAACGTCGCGATGGACTTCCTGGCCCTCGTGATGATGGGCTTCTGGCCGGTGATCACGGCGATGTCCCGGGCCGCGTTATCCAGCGCCCTTGGATTTTGCAGTGCCTCGCCCAGGCCCACGTTCACGACGACCTTGACGATCCTGGGGACCTCCATGACGTTCCGATAGCCGAAACGTTCCATGAGCTGAGGCACGACTTCCTTCTGATATCGTTCCTTCAAATTCGGCATCTATACCTCACCCCTCTACCGACGACCTCGGCGATCAGCTATCGATCAGTTGGCCACACTTCTTGCACTCGCGCGCCTTCGAGCCGTCCTCGAATACGCGCATGCGCACCCGAGTGGGCTGGTCACAATGCGGGCAGACCAGCATGACGTTCGAGATGTGAATGGGCGCCTCCCGCTCAATGATGCCCACCTGGGTCCGGATGTCGCCCGTGCGCCGCTGATGCTTCTTGATGATGTTCACGCCGGCCACGACGACGCGATCCAGGTTGGGATCGCGCACCGCCGAGCGTCCCAGCTTCTTCGCCTTGCTTCGGGATAGCGGACGCTTGCCCCGGATCACGCGCTGCACCTCGCCGCGCTGGCCCGCGTCGTCGCCGCTGATCACCTCTACGATATCACCGCGTTTGATCCTCATCGTTCACCCCACACCATTCGCCTACAGGACCTCAGGCGCTAAAGAGACGATGCGCATAAACCCCTTCTCGCGCAGCTCTCGTGCCACCGGCCCGAAAATGCGCGTCCCGCGGGGGTTCTTATATTGATCGATCAGCACGGCCGCGTTATCGTCAAACTTGATGTAGGAGCCGTCCGGTCGGCCATACTCCTTCGCCGTTCGCACCACCACCGCCCGGACGATGTCCCCCTTCTTCACGGCGCTATTCGGCGCGGCCTGCTTCACCGTGGCCACGATGATGTCTCCCACGCGCGCGTAACGCCGCGTTGAGCCCCCCAGGACACGGATACATAGGATCTCCTTAGCGCCCGTATTATCGGCGACCTTAAGTCTGCTCTCTTGCTGGATCATACCGTTACCCTCATCTCGCCAATCACACGTTGGCTTCGATCAACTCCTCACCACGAGATAAGATCTCGACCACCACCCAGCGCTTCTCTTTGCTTAAAGGTCGCGATTCCATGATGCGCACGATGTCGCCCACGCGACATTGGTTCTCCTCGTCGTGCGCCTTGTAGCGCTTGGACACCCTGATGACCTTCCCATACAGCGGGTGACGCCGGGTCCGATCGACCCGGACCACCACGGTCTTATCCATCTTGTCGCTGACGACCTCGCCTACCATGGTCCTTCGCCGTCCACGTCCCTGCATCGCTTACTCCTCCGTCTCCTTCTCCATGGATTCGTACCAGGCCGCCAGCTCCCTCTCTCGCAGGATGGTGCGCAGCCGGGCGATATCCCGCCGGACTTGCCTCAGCCGCGCGGTGTTGCGCAGCTGGCCGATCGCGTGCTGGAAGCGCAGGTTGAACAACTCCTGATAGGCCTCGTCCAATCGACGGGCGATCTCCTCGTCCGTCATGGCCCGGATCTCGCTAGGCTTCATCCTCCACCTCCAGCAGCCTCTTCCGGCAAGTCGTAGCGCGAGATGATTTGCGTGTGGATCGGCAGCTTATGAGAGGCCAACCGCAGCGCCTCTCGAGCCACATCCTCTGGCACGCCAGCGATCTCGAAGAGGACCCGGCCCGGCTTGACCACGGCCACCCAGTGATCCACGTTCCCCTTGCCGCTCCCCATACGGGTCTCGGCCGGCTTCTTCGTCACCGGCTTATCCGGGAAGACGCGGATCCACACTTTACCGCCACGCCGCACATGGCGGACGATCGCCCGGCGCGCGGCCTCGATCTGCCGGCTGGTCATCCAACAGGGCTCCAGCGCCTGCAACCCATATTCACCGAAGGACACACGATTGCCGCGACTAGCCATGCCCTTCATCCGGCCCCGCTGGGCCTTACGATATTTCACACGCTTCGGCATCAACATCGTCACCAACTCCTTCGATCCTCACGCCCAGGCAGGCTCCCCTGATCTGGGAGAGATCAGGCCTGCGCCTCCTGACGCTCGGGCATCACATCACCCTTATAGATCCACACTTTCACGCCGATCCGCCCGAACGTCGTCAGCGCCTCCGCCTGAGCGTAGTCGATATCCGCCCGCAGTGTATGCCGAGGAACCCGCCCCTCTCGCACGGTCTCCGACCGCGCCATCTCCGCGCCAGCCAGGCGCCCGCTACATCGGATCATCACCCCCTGGGCGCCGGCGCGCATGGCCCGAGCCACTGCCTGCTTCATCGCCCGTCGGTAGGAGACGCGGCGCTCCAGCTGGGAGGCCAGCTCCTCGGCCACCAGGTATGCGTCCAACTCCGGGCGTTCGATCTCGATCACATCCACCTTGATCTTCTTGTTGGTCAGCTCTTCCAGCTTCGAGCGCAACGCGTTCACGTTCTGCCCCTTGCGCCCGATGACGATGCCCGGCTTGGATGTATGGATCATCACGTGCACGGCACCGGGGAAGCGCTCAATCTCGATCTGCGAGATCCCCGCCTGCGGTCCCAGCTCGTCGCGAATCATCTTCCGGATCTGCCGATCCTCAGCCAGCAGATCGGTGTACTCGCGACCCTCGGCGTACCAGCGGGTCTGCCAGTCCTTAATGATGCCCAGACGAAAGCCGATGGGATGAACTTTTCGACCCAACGTCTCCTCCTTACTCGGTCGGTTCCACTTCTCGCAGCACGACGGTGATATGAGACGAACGACGCAGGATGGGCTTGAAACGGCCGCGCGCCCCGAAGCGTCGCCAGCGACGCATGGGAGCCTGGTCCGCCGTGATCTTCGCGATCACCAGGTCCTCGCGCGCCAGGCCGAAATTCTCCTCCGCGTTCGCCACCGCCGAGGCGATGGTCTTCGCCACCGGCCGGGCCGCGGCCTGGGGCATGAATCGCAACATCGTCAACGCCTCATCAACCCGCTTCCCCCGTACCTGATCAATGACCCTCCGCACCTTCTGCGGAGAGATTCCCACATACCTGTACACTGCACGTACTTCCTCAGCCATCGATCCCCATCCTCACTTAATCCGCGTTTGGGAAGCAACCGTCAGCCTCAATAGCCTTTAACGGCGAGCCCGGGTCCCCTTCTCCTTGACGATGTGGCCACGGAACGTCCGGGTCGGGGCGAACTCGCCCAGCTTGTGCCCCACCATGTTCTCCGTGATGTAGATGGGCACATGGCGCCGACCATCATGCACCGCGATGGTGTGCCCTACCATCTGCGGGAAGATGGTGGACGCGCGTGACCACGTCTTGATCACCCGGCGCTCACCGGTGCGATTCATCTCCTCGATCTTGCGCAGCAGCTTCGGATCGACGTACGGTCCCTTCTTCAACGAACGAGACATATCATCTCACCTCCCGTCCAGATCCGTTTATCGTCGTCGCGCGGTACGGCGTCGCACAATGTACTTGTCTGTGGCCTTGTTACGCCGCGTCTTGGTCCCCAACGCGGGCTTGCCCCACGGCGTCTTGGGGCCAGGCAACCCGATGGGAGCCTTCCCCTCGCCGCCACCATGCGGGTGGTCGCGCGGGGTCATCGCCGAGCCACGGACCTCCGGCCGCCACCCCAGCCAGCGCTTGCGCCCCGCCTTACCCAGGCGGATGTTCGCGTGTTCCACATTACTCACTTGGCCGATGGTGGCCATGCACCGGAGATGGATCAATCGCACTTCGCCGCTAGGCAGACGGACCTGGGCGTAATTCCCCTCCTTCGCCAACAACTGGGCGCCCGTGCCCGCCGCCCGAACGAGCTGCCCGCCGCGCCCTGGGTACAGCTCGATGTTATGGATCACCGTACCCAACGGGATGTTTGCCAGCGGTAGGGCGTTGCCCGGCCGGATCTCGGCGTCAGGTCCGGACATGACCGTATCCCCCACGCGCAGGTCCAGCGGCGCGATGATGTATCGCTTCTCGCCATCCGCGTAGACGATCAGCGCGATGCGCGCCGTACGGTTGGGATCGTACTCGATGGAAGCGACGCGCCCTGGGATCCCGAACTTATCCCGCTTGAAATCGATAATCCGGTAGCGCCGCTTATGGCCGCCGCCGCGATGGCGCACGGTGATCTTACCGCGCATGTTGCGCCCGGCGTGCTTCTTCAACGGCGCCAACAGGGAGCGCTCCGGCTCCGTCTTCGTGATCTCCTCAAACGTGTATCCCGTCATGCCGCGTCGCCCAGGCGACGTCGGCTTATAGACCTTGATCGGCATGTGTCAAACTCCCCCTTGCAAGCTTCTCACACACTACCCCGAACCGTCGGTCGGCAGCGATGAGACGACGGGCGATACCGCTTGCGCTTCGCCGCCCGTCTGTCACCTTAACCACATCAGACTACACACCCTCGAAGAACTGGATGCTGTCACCGGGCTCCAACGTCACGATGGCCTTCTTCCACATGGGCCGCTTCTTCACCAAGCGGCGACCATAACGTCGGTACTTGGCGGGCATGCGCATGATGCGCACCTTCCGCACACGCACCCCAAACGCCGCCTCCACAGCCTCCTTCACCTGGTGCTTGTTCGCCCGGATGTCCACTTCAAAGGCATACTGATTCTGCGGCTCCAACTGCTCCATCGTCTTCTCTGTAATTATGGGGCGCTTCAACACCTGATACACATGCATAACCCATCACCTCCGCCGCGCCATCAAGCCGCTTCCGTGACCTTCTTTTCGGTGCTCAGGAACCGCTTGATCTCTTCTAAAGCATCCAAAGGCATGATCAAATAGTCGTAACCCAGGAGATCCCGTATGTTCAAATAACCGGCGCGTAGAGTCCGCACATCCGGCAGGTTGCGGGCGGACAGCTCGACGGGCGGGTTCTTCTCCGCCAACAAGATCAGAGCGCTGCCGTCCACCCCCAACGCCTCCAACACGCCGATCATGGCCTTCGTCCGCGGCGCCTCCAATTGAAGGGCGTCCACGACGATGATCCGGTCCTCAGCCGCTTTCACGGAGAGGGCGGATCGCAGGGCCAGCCGGCGCATCTTGCGCGGCATGCGCTTCGTGTATTTCCGCGGGTGCGGCCCATGAGCGACGCCACCTCCCACGAAGATGGGCGCGTTGCGGCTGCCATGTCGGGCGCGGCCGGTCCCCTTCTGCCGATACCACTTCGCCTTGGTGCGGTTCACCTCGCCGCGCGTCTTGGTATCATGCGTGCCCAGGCGGGCATTGGCCAGCTGTCGCACCAGCGCCTGGTGCATCACCGCCTGGTTGATCGGAGCCGCGAAGATATCGTCAGGTAACTCGACCTCTCCTATCGCCTCTCCTGCCATGTTGCGCAACGGTACTTGCATCGCCCTACTCCTGTCGCTGCTTCTTACGCGCTGACCGGATGATCACCAACCCGTTCCTCGGCCCCGGCACGGCCCCACGCACGGCGATCAGATTCTGCTCAGGATAAACCCGCACGACCTGCAGGTTTTGCACGGTGACCCGCTGGTTCCCCATGCGGCCAGCCATGCGCGTACCTTTATATACCCGACCGGGCGTGGTCCCCGAGCCGATCGAGCCGGGCGCCCGATGCCGGTCCGACTGACCGTGGGTCTTCGGGCCGCCGCCGAAGCCGTGACGCTTGACGCCGCCCTGGAACCCTCGTCCCTTGGACGTGCCGGTCACGTCCACATACTCTCCCGGCTCGAAAATATCCACCGTGATGCGCTGCCCCTCACTGTATTGGGAGACCTCCTCCTCGCTGATCCGGATCTCCCGCAGGTATCGCAACGGCGGAAGGTTATGCCTGCGCAGGTGGCCGAGCTGGCCGCGGGTCAGCCGCTTGGGCTTGACCTCGCCAAATCCCAACTGGATCGCGCTATACCCATCACGTTCCGGCCTACGTACCTGTGTGACAAAACAAGGCCCAGCTTCAATGATGGTCACGGGCGTCACCGTCCCGGACTCATCAAAGATCTGGGTCATGCCTAGCTTTCTACCGAGAATGCCCTTCATGAAAACCTCCCCTAGGGACTGCCAGCCTGGGCAACGGCCGCATCATCCCGTCTCGGAGCCACCCGCCCCCAGCGGGCGTTACCATATATCCACTATTTGCCATCAGGATCAGACATCACACCTTGATCTCGATATCCACTCCAGCAGGCAGATTCAGGCGTGTCAGGTTATCAATCGTCTTGGCTCCGGGATCGACGATCTCTATCAGACGCTTATGCGTTCGGATCTCGAACTGCTCACGCGAATCCTTGTCGATGAACGGCGAGCGCATTACGGTGAAGCGCTCGATCTTTGTCGGCAAAGGGATCGGCCCCACGACGGCAGCTCCCGTGCGCTCAGCCGTCTCTACAATCTCTCGCACGGACCTGTCTAGTATCCGGTGATCGTAAGCCTTCAGCTTGATGCGAATGCGCTGCTTGGCCATACCGTCTCCACTCCCTGGGAGCCGGGGGCGGGGATCACCCGCCCCCGGAAATGAACGCAGTCCCGTTACTCGATGATCTCGGTGATGACGCCAGCACCTACCGTCCG